>DASUGO010000196.1:0-21693 GCA_036273975.1 Candidatus Krumholzibacteriia bacterium | reverse complement strand
TCTTCGCGAAGACGCCGATGTCCTCGTGCTGGCAACGTTACTATCGGCGGGAAGTTCGGACGACTCCGCTGGCCACCAATCGAACCCACCAGCTCAAGTACGCGTTCTAGGGGACGGGAACTTCTTCCGGGACTATCTGTTTGCCCCCCGCAGGGACAATCTTCCGGCCACAACCTACAGCTTCACGGTGAGGGCGGTGAAGGTGTTCCAGTCGGTCCGCTCGACACCAGGCGCGGGGCGCGAGTTGGTGTCGACGGATGCACCGGCTTTCAGCTCCAGCGCCCCGGTGAGTTCCATCGAAAACGTCAGCGTGCCAACGGTGCGATAATTGCCCACGTCCTCGAATAGCGGCTGGTAGAAACCGGTGCCGCTCACGCCGAATTTCTCGTCGAACGTGTGCGACGCGAACAGGAACGTCGACAGGCGCCCGCGCCTGACCCGGTCCTGCCCCTCCACGCGCTCGACCTCGTACATCGGCGTCACACCGAACAACACCGTGCTCTCGTCGTCGTCGACGATGTCGGCGCGCAAACCGGCGCCGACCAGCCAACGCGACTCGATGCGCTGGAACGCGTTTTCCTGCGCCTGGATAAACGCGATGGTTGCCAGTGATTTCCGGATGTCGTAATTGTGCCGCAGGTGGGTGGTGGCGTTCTTCGCGGTGTTGACTCCGTTGCTCTCCTCGTATCCCCAGTTGGCGCGCAGCTGCCAGCGATTGCGCTCGCCACGCCACTGCACGGTTCCATTGGCAGCCAGAATGATGCGTTCGGTGTTTCCGCCGCTGCCGCTGAAGAGGCCGTCGATACTCCCCGACCAGCCCGGCTCGTGATCGTTGAAGCCCTGCAGCGTGTTGAGGATGACGCCGCCGGCAGCCGAGACCGTCCGCGGGAGCGCGAGCGCGCAAAGCAGGACAAGCCCGGAGATGACGGAATGCAGGCGGCGGCCGGTCATTCGCCCAGCATAACGTGGTCCGCGCGCGGCCGTCAAAGCAGGGGTGCGGCGGCGGCTCCAGGGTGGTGGGGGCCGGTCCCCGGCCGCGGGGGGGCTCCAAAAATCGGCGAAAGTTGGCTATTCCAATTCGAATCGGTATGTGGCAATCATTCCGTGATGGGGAGCCCCGGCACAGACCTCGGGCAGCCGGAACAGCTCCACGTCCGGTGCGCTCATGGGAGCAACCGTCCAGCAGCGGGACACCAGAGCCCCGTACCCGCGCGTAAATGCTGGTTCCCGGATCATTCATTGGATAAACTGAGGCCCGACCTCCTTGGCGGCATTCCCGCTGGCCGGCCCTCAGCAGGACCCTTTCAAGAATTGAGAAACATGTCTAACGCCACTACGACCGGTGTTATCGAGGTCCTCGATCGCCGCGGAGGATTCATCCGCAATCCCGACCGCTCCCTCCAGGCCGACCGCAGCGACGCATTCGTACCCCAGCAGATGATCGGCCGTTTCGGACTGGTCACCGGCGCGGTCGTGTCGGGCCCGGTGCAAACCGGCGGCAAGGGACCCAGCCTCGCGGGTGTCGACACCGTGTGCGGGCTGTCGCCCGAAGAATTCCGCGCGCGCACGCCGTTCGCGAAGCTGCAGGCCATCAACCCCGAGGGCCGCTTCCACCTGGGCGACGGCGGCAATCCGTCGATGCGCATCGTCGAGCTGTTTGCCCCCATCGGTCGCGGGACACGCGGGCTGATCGTCGCGCCCCCCAAGACCGGCAAGACGCGCCTGCTCGAGGAGCTCACGGTCGCGATACGCTCGGAGGCGCCCGACTCGCGCATCGTCGTGCTGCTCGTCGATGAACGCCCGGAGGAAGTCACCCACTTCCGCCGCCAGGTTCCGGCCGAAGTGCTGGCGAGCAGCAGCGACCAGTCGGTCGACGATCACGTGCGCCTGGTAAATCTGTGCATGGCGCAGGTTCGCTGCGAGATCGAATGCGGCCGCGACGTGGTGGTTCTGGTGGACAGCATCACGCGCATGGGACGCGCGTTCAACGTGCACGGGTCGGGGTCGGGACGGACCATGAGCGGCGGGCTGGATTCACGCGCGCTTGAGATCCCGCGCAAGTTCTTCGGGATGGCGCGCAACGTGGAGAACGGCGGATCGGTGACGGTGATCGCGACGGCGCTCATCGAAACCGGCTCGCGCATGGACGACCTGATCTTCGAGGAATTCAAAGGGACGGGAAACAGCGAAATCGTACTCGACCGTCAGCTGGCCGATTCGCGCGTCTTCCCCGCCATCAATCTGCGCACCACCGGCACGCGCCGCGACGACCTGCTCTTCTCCGGACCGGAGCTGCAGGCGGTCAACAAGCTGCGCCGCACCATCATGGACATGCCGCCCACGCAGGCCATCGAAGGGCTGCTCAAGCTGATCGAGAAGTACCCCACCAACACGGAACTGCTCAAGAGCCTCGCCTGAGCATCCCGATCAACGCGGCGCGGGGAGTGAGGCGAGCAGCTCGACTCCCGCCTGCGCGCGCGGGTCATTCTTTCCCGACACCTCGGTCAGGTTCGCCACCGCTGTGTCGAGCACTTCGCGCGCTTCGTCGTAGCGCCCCCGCCGCACCAGGGACTCGCCCAGGGCGATCTGCACCTCGGCGATCGCCCAGGATGTTTCCGGATGCCTGTCCAGACGAAACGCGATCGCCTCGCGCAGCATCGAATCCGCGGCGTCGGGCTGGTCGCGGGACACGTTGAGTTGTCCCAGCCAGTAGAGCGTCTGCGAGGCGCGCCACGCACTCGCGGGAAGCTGCGCCCGCTGCGCCGCCAACGCCGACTCCAGCAGACGCTGGCCCTTCTCAACATTCCCCGCGCGCCACTCGGCATCCCCCACGTACGCCATCGCGGCGGCGACGAACTGATGGTCATCCCCCAGGGCCGCGCGAAACGTCTCGAACCCCTGCCGTGCGTGCATGCCGGCTTCCGTGTAACGCCGCAGCCCCACCAGTGCGCGGCTCAACGTCAGGTGATTGGCCGCGCTCTGCATCGAAGACTCCCCGGCGCTCGCAACGTTCAACGCCAGCGACTCACGCAGAACCGTCTCCGCCTCCGCGTATTGTCCGGCGTCGACCAGAACGTTGCCCTGCGTATTGAGAATGTTCGCGTAACGAATCCCACCGAGGTCGAGCTCCCGGTAGATATCCAGGGCCTTGCCGTTGAGCTCCGCCATTTCACGCGCCCGCCCCTGCGATCCCACCAGCATCGCGAGGTTGTTGTAGGTCTCGGCGAGATCCGGATGCCGCAACCCGCGGGCCTCCCATATTCCAATTGCGCGACGATGATTGGCTTCGGCCTCCACCAGTCTCCCCTGCCCGTTGAGCGCGACGGCGACATTCGCGTAGCAGCTCGCTGTGGCCTCGTGATCCGGACCGTGCCGCACCATCTCGATGTCGAGCGTCTTGCGATAGTAGCGCTCCGATTCCTCGAAGCGACGCATCGCGTTGGCCACGACGCCCTGCAGGAAGTAGTTGCCAATCAAGAGCGTGTCATCGGGTGCGAGAAACTGGAGTCGAATGTTCAGACTCATCGCGTTCAAGGAGTCGGCGGAAGCAATTTCGCCCAGATTGAACCGCGCGCTCGCCAGTGACTGCAGCACGGCGGCTTCTTCCAGACTCGCCGGCCCGAACGCCTCATGGCAACGCGCCAGCGCGCGATCCAGAATGCCGGTCGCCCCCGCGTAGTCACCCATCCCCGCGTATCCGTCGGCAATACCACGCAGCACCCTCGTCTGCACGTCCGGCTGCCCGGCAAACTGCACCTCGACGCGCCCGAGCGCGTAGTCGAGCACCTGTTTGCCGGCCGCAACATCCACCGGTGATTCGCCGGGATCGGCCAGTGAAATGATGTCGATCAACGCCTCCGACAATGCGTCGCGCCGGGCGGATTCGGCACGAGCGCGATCGCGCTCGCCCGCCGCCACGCGCGCCTGCCACAGCGCCAGGCCCAGACCACCGAGCAACGCCACCACAACCGCTCCCACCGCGAGCACAGCCGTCCGGTTGCGACGCACAAACCGTCCCAGTCGATAGCCGACTTCATCCGGCCGCGCCACGACGGGTTCGCGGTGCCGGTGGCGATCGATGTCGCGCGCGAGCTCACGCGCGGACGGGTAGCGCCGTTCCGGTTCCTTGCGGAGCGCCATCAACACGATGGAATCGAGATCCCCGCGCAGCCGCCGGGCACGCACGGCGTCGGTGGCGACGGCGCTCGGCGCCGATGGCATCTCCTCGCATACCGTGCCCTCCCACTGCGCGGCGGACATCCCGGGCTCGAGTACGTACGGCTTTCGGCCCGCGAGCAGCGTGTAAAGCAGCACGCCCAGCGAATAAACGTCGGACGCCGTGGTCACGGGACGCCCCAGCATCTGTTCCGGTGACGCGTACTCCGGCGTCAGCGGCGACGAGTCCGGACGCGTCAGTGTCAGTTCGCCCACGCGGTCCGGATCCAGCAGTTTGGCCACGCCGAAGTCCAGCAGCTTGATGGTTCCGTCCGGGGTCACCAGTATGTTGCTCGGTTTGAGGTCGCGGTGCACGATCAGGTTGCTGTGCGCAAAGTCAACAACGTCACACACGGCCAGAAACAGCCGCAGGCGTTCTTCGATGCCGTGACCGCGGGTATCGCAGTAGTCCGTGATGGGAACGCCATCCACGTACTCCATCACGATGTACGGCGAACCGTCACCGGTAACGCCGCCGTCGAGAAGGCGCGCGAGGTTGGGGTGGTCGAGGTCGGCGAGAATTTGCCGCTCGATGACAAAACGTTGCAGTGAGACGGGATCGGTATGAACCGCGCGCACCAGTTTCAACGCCACGCTCTGCTGGAACTGCGCGTCGTCGCGCTCGGCGAGGTAAACCACACCCATGCCGCCCATTCCCAGCGTCCGCCGGATGCGGTAAGGACCCACGCGCTGACCGAGCCGGGCCGGGACGTGGTCGTGCAACGCGTCCTCGATCAGGTCCGCCGCCAGCTCCGGCGCGGGCCGGTCGAAGGCACCACCTTCCGCCGAAGCCAGCATGCGTTCGATACGCGTGCGCAATTCGCGATCGTCCCCGCACGCCCGCGCAATGATCTGCTCGCGCTCGGCCGCGTCACCCGCGGACAGGACGGCGTCCAGAGTCCCGCTGATGCGGCGCCACTGATCGTTGCTCAGTTCGCGTCTATCCATTCGCTGAGTATCGCCCGGGCCTTGACCCAGTCGCGCTGCACCGTACGTTCGGTGACACCCAGGGCGCTGGCGGTTTCCTTCTCACTGAAGCCCGCAAAAAAACGGCACTCGACCACTCGCGCCAGCCGCGCGTCGATTTCCGCCAGCCGCGTCATCGCCTCGTCGACAGCGAGCAGGTGGTCGACCTGGTGATCGATGGCCGCCGTACCGGGCTCGAGCGTCACGCGTGTTCGCTCGCCGCCGTGCTTGATGGAGCGGCGCCGGCGCGCCATGTCGACCAGCAGGTTGCGCATCACGACACTGTAAACGGACAGGAAATGATCGCAGTCTTTCCAGTGGATCTGCGTCTGGTCCACCAGGCGCAGATAGGCTTCGTGCACGAGTGCCGTCGCGTTGACGGTGATGGCAACGTCCTGGTGCCGCATATGGCGTTGCGCGATTCGACGCAGATCCTGATAGACAATCGGGATCAGCCGATCGAAAGCAGACTCGTCTCCACCGGCCAGTTCGCCGAGCAGACGTGTGACCTCGCCGCGTGCGTCCATTCCGGATCCATTCGCATACGTGTGCATTAGTTTCGAAACGTCAATGATACCAGCCCGGCGCGGCATCGGGCAACCGTGCCGCGCGAACCGGTGAGACGACGTGGCGGGCAGAAGCGGAGCGCCCGGTGGACCAGCCACCGGGCGCGAGCGAGCTAGCGGATGGTGTCCCAGGCCAGATACAGACGCGCCTGCGGCACGCGCTGGTTGGTATCGACGAAGTCTTCGCGCGAGAAGTAGCTCTGGCGGAAGAACAACGCACTGTCGAACCCCACCTTCATCACGTCGCGAATCGGAATCTGCAACTTGAGCATGACGGCCTGCACGAAGTGGTTGGCGTCCGACCCCGGGTTGCCGGCCGGCACCCAGATCGAACCGTTTTTGACGTTGATCCATTCCGCCTGGTATCCCAGCGAAACCAGGGGCCGGTTGGAGCGGGTCGCCGCGGCTTCCAGCATGATGCCGGCGCCGGGCCCGTAGTCGTACTCGCGCAGGCGCTCCTGCTCGGGCGTTTCGACGACGTAGGAGTACTCGGTGTTGACCGCGGCCATCAGCGTGCCGCGTACATCCGCGCGGGTGATGATTCCGGTCTTGGCCGACGGCCGGAAGCGCGAGAACAAGGCGAGGCCGAAGCTCTGTCCCCCGAACTCGTAGGCGTTGTTGTTGACGTAGTCGAAATACTGGACGACCGCCCACGCGTGCTTCTCGCCGTCGTCACCGCCGAACGCGCGCGAGTACAGGTCGCCGCGAATCTGGAAACGGCCGATCGGGGTCTTGTCGTCGCCATTCATCTGCACACCCACGTCGAAGTGGTCGAACGGCTTGCGGCGCTCATTCTCCCACGGGCTGCCGTGGTTGATGTAGAGGTCGATGACGGCCTGGGTCTGGGTGCTGTCGGTGATCGACTCGCCCTTGCCCGTGATGCGCGTGCCCACCGCGAGGTTCGTGTAGTAGCGCGGCGGACGCCAGTCGTACGGGTTGGAGGGATTCCCCTGCACGCGCGTGGCGCGGCCGGACAGGAAGCGGTTGAAGCCGTGGATCGGATCCACCAGGAACGCGCCGACTTCGCGCCACGTTCTGCCGCTGCCGGTCGCCGTGTTGTCGAGGATGGTGGACGACAGCCGGTAGGTTGCTTCACCGAACGCCATGCCGCCGATGCCGGTCGCGATCATGTCGTTGGCCGACATCGGGTGCGTCTCACCCATCGCTTCCCAGATGAACGCGCCGGTCAGCGAACTCACCGACGACGCCCAGTACCCCAGCCCGTTCGAACGGGCCGCGTTGTAATAGGTGCTGCCGTTGAACGGATGGACCATCTGGTTGGTCTTGAACTTGTTGTCGTCGTAGGTGAAGCCCTCTTCGACGTTGGCCCAGAAGCTGCGCGGGCTGATCTGGTTGAAGTTGGCCTGGCGCACGTACTCGTTGAACATCGCCGCGCCAAAGTTGATGGCAAGGACTTCCCCGGCCGCCCAACCCGGGCTGCGCGTGACACCCCACGCGTCCTTGTGCTCGTCGGCTTCCGGCAACGGCCGCGTGTCGGGCGAGGACTGGTTGACCGCCGGCTGCGTGAATGACGTTGGCCGCCACGTGGCGCCCACGCGCGCGCCCCACTCGAGGCCGTTCCCGGTGTCCTCGTGGTCGATCGGCCGGTTGCCCTCGTAATCCTGGAGTTTGTACTTCTCGGTGATATACCAGTTGAGGTACGCCGACACGTCGACGGCAAATCCGCGCGTCAGTTCAAACTCGAGGCCGGGAATGACGCTGAGCCCGATGCCGTTGACGGCGTCGGTGGGACTCTCGCCGTGGTCGAGATCCTCAATGGGTTCCTTGAGGAAGAGCTCGGATCGCGGGTGCGAGCGCGTAATCGCGAAACGGCCCTGCACGTAGGGACGGAGAGACGCGTCGTTGCGGAATACCCGCGAGGCATAGCCGTAGGTTTCGAAGTGCGCCCACTCGGGTTCGTGGTCGAGCGGAGGCTGCATCCGCAATGTGCCGAAGGTGAGTCCGACGCCGTAACGCCACTCACCCTTCTGCTTGAAGATGTCGAGGTCCCACGCGGCGCCTTTCATCTGGAAATCCCCGTAGCCGCTACCGGCACCACCGGCGCGGAGCTTCCAGCCCAGACCCCAGTCGCGGTGCGATCCGGGCGGATCCTCGCTGGCGTTGGACGCGAAACTCTCGGACGCCGCGGAAACGAGCGCGGTCAACAGCAACAGCGCCGTCGCGAGGCGGGCTGCGTGTCTGGCAGGTCGAGTGGACATGGGAAGCCTCCTTAACGGAGCACTCTATCCGCAGAATGCCCCCCACCGCAAGATGATGTCGCACAATCCGTCGCGCCGGCGTAAGCTGGCCGCATGGTTCACCGCATCCTGGTGATCGGTTGTCTGGCGCTGGCACTGCCCGGCTGCGGCGGCGCGAACGCGCCCCGTCTGGAGGCGTGGGAAGCGGGCGCGTTCCAGCCGCGCGGGTTTGAAACCTGCACGGTCACCGGCCAGCGCGACGGCGCCGTCACGCATGCGCAGGTGCGAATCGCCCTCGACGAGGGTGAACTGCGGGTCGAACTGGAGATCGCCTACAACCCGACGCCGGTACTCGCCTCGGGACGCTGGCAACTCGGAGAATTCGGCGGGACCGTCGTCGCGGAGTCGCTCAAGTTCCTGGGCGGACAGGGTGAGGGCCCCAGCCTGGGCGGCCGCTTCCGGCTGGAGGATGTCGGCCGGCCGCGCTACCGGGTGACGCTGCCGCTCAAACCGTTGCGCTGACGGGGGATCAGATGAACTTGAGCGCCATCTTGGCGCGCTTCAGGTAGAGTTCCACTTCCTCGATCCGGCCGCGCAGTGTCGACGCCTCGTCGACACCCTTCACGCCGCGCACCAGATACTCCATGGCCTCCTGCGCGCCGCGCAGTGCCTTCAGCGCCTCGTCGCGCTGATCGTCGGTCAATCCCATGGTATGCCTCCTTACGCGTGAATCTTCCGGTACTTGATCCGGTGCGGCTGCGCCGCGTCCTGGCCGAGGCGCGCGCGCCGGTCGGCCTCGTAGTCCTGGTAGTTGCCCTCGAACCAGCGCACCTGGCCGTCACCCTCGAACGCGAGCATGTGCGTGGCGATTCGATCCAGGAACCAGCGATCGTGGCTGATCACCACCGCGCAGCCGGCGAACTCGAGCAGCGCGTCTTCCAGCGCGCGCAGCGTATTGACGTCGAGGTCATTGGTGGGTTCGTCGAGGAGCAGCACGTTGCCGCCACTCTTGAGCAGCTTGGCAAGATGCAGACGGTTGCGCTCGCCACCCGACAGGTTGCCCACGCGCTTGTTCTGCTCCGTCCCCTTGAACATGAAACTCGCGACGTACGCGCGCGAGTTCATCTTGCGTTTGCCCACCTCGATGAACTCCTGCCCGTCGGAAATCTCCTCCCACACGCTCTTCGCGGGATCCAGCGCATCGCGGAACTGGTCGACGTGGGCCAGCTGGACGGTATCGCCCACCTTGAGCGTACCGGCATCCACGTTCTCCTCGCCGGCGATCATCCGGAACAGCGTGGTCTTGCCGGCGCCGTTGGGCCCGACGATGCCCACGATGCCGCCGCGCGGCAGCGAGAAGTCGAGCCCGTCGATGAGAAGATTCTCTCCGAACCCCTTCTTGAGTCCGTTCGCCTCCACCACCAGGTCGCCCAGCCGTGGACCGGTGGGAATCGCGATCTCCAGCCGGTCGCGCCGCTGGCTGGCGTTTTCGCTCAGCAGTTCTTCGAACTGGCGGATACGCGCCTTGCTGCGCTGGTGGCGCGCCTTGGGCGTCATGCGCATCCATTCCATTTCGCGCTGCAGCGTGCGCCGCCGTGCGGACTCCTGTTTCTCCTCGGTGGCGAGCCGCGCCTCCTTCTGCTCGAGCCACGACGAGTAGTTGCCCTCCCAGGGAATCCCCTTGCCGCGATCGAGTTCGAGAATCCAGCCGGCGACGTTATCGAGGAAGTAGCGGTCGTGCGTGATCGCCACGACGGTGCCCGGGAATTCCTTGAGGAACCGCTCCAGCCACGCCACCGACTCGGCGTCGAGATGGTTGGTGGGTTCGTCGAGCAGCAGCATGTCCGGCTTCTGCAGCAGCAGGCGGCACAGCGCCACCCGGCGGCGTTCGCCGCCGGAGATCTTGCTGACGTCGGCGTCGGGCGGCGGACAGCGCAACGCGTCCATCGCGATCTCGAGCTGGCGGTCGAGTTCCCACGCATTGGCCGCGTCGATCCGGTCCTGCAGCTTGCCCTGTTCCTCGATGAGCGCGTTCATCTCGTCATCGGACATCGGTTCGGCGAATTTTGCGCTGACGGCCTCGAAACGCTGCAGCAACGCGCGCGTCTCCGCCACCGCCTCCTCGATGTTTCCGAGCACGTCCTTGGACGGATCCAGCTGGGGCTCCTGGGGCAGATACCCGATCTTGAGGCCGGGCAACGTCTGGCACTCACCCTGGATGTCGGTGTCGACCCCGGCCATGATGCGCAGCAACGTGCTCTTGCCGGCCCCGTTGTGACCCAGCACGCCGATCTTGGCGCCCGGAAAGAACGCGAGCGTGATGTCGTCCAGAATGACCCGGTCGGGCGGGGCGACTTTCTTCAATTTATAGAGCGTACAGACGAACTGATGAGCCACGGGATTCCCTTCGATTGGATCAGAACACGTGCGAAGCGGCGACGGGCCGCCCCCGGCACGGCGGGCATACTAGCACATCGGGGCGGCGTCCTTTGCGATTTATGGCATATTGCCATGCCGATGTCGGACGCCGCGGCGCCGATCTGCGCCGGAACCGCAACGCCATTGGACGGGCGGGTCCGGGAGGTATATTTTCAGGGTACGGTACCCGTGCGTGCCGGCAATCACCACCCAACATCCTCATCGGAGACCCGCAATGTCAGTTCGCAACCTCGACAAGATATTTCAACCGCGCAGTGTCGCCATCATCGGCGCCAGCCGGACCATCGGCAGCCTGGGTTACACCGTCTTCAAGAATATTCGCGACGGCGGTTTTCCGGGCCCCATCTATCCCGTCAACCCGAAGTACAAGCGCATCGGAAATCGCACCTGCTACGCGGCCATCAGCAAACTGCCGCAGCCGGTGGATCTCGCCGTGGTGTGCACGCCCGCGAAGACCGTTCCCGACGTGGTGCGTCAGTGCGGCGAGGCGGGCATCCTGGGACTCATCATCATCTCCGCTGGTTTCCGCGAAATCGGACCGGAGGGCGAAGCGCTCGAACGCGCGGTGCTGAAGGAAGCGCAGCGCTTCGACGGCATGCGCATCATCGGCCCCAACGTACTGGGCCTGATGGCGCCGCACTCGGCGCTGAATGCAACGTTCGCGGCGGGCGCGCCCGAGAAGGGCCACATCGCGTTTCTCTCCCAGTCCGGCGCGCTGTGCACGGCCGTGCTCGACTGGGCGCAACAGGAGAAGATCGGGTTCTCGGCGTTCGTGTCGGTGGGCAACATGCTCGACGTCGGAATCGGCGACCTCATCGACTATTTCGCCACCGACCGCCACACGCGTTCCATCATTCTGTACGTCGAGTCGATCACCGAGGCGCGCGAGTTCATGTCGGCCGCGCGCGCGTTCGCGCGCAGGAAACCGATCATCGCCTACAAGGCGGGGCGTTTTACCGAATCGGCCGAGGCGGCCGCGTCGCACACGGGCGCGCTGGCCGGGGTCGATTCCGTGTACGAAGCGGCGTTCCGGCGCGCGGGCATCGTGCGCATCTTCGAAATGGCCGACATGTTCTACTGCGCCGAACTGCTCGCGCGCGAAAAGATCCCGGCCGGGCCACGGCTCGCCATCGTCACCAACGCCGGGGGCCCGGGCGTGATGGCCACCGATGCGCTGCTGGAACGCAAGGGCGTGCTGGCGCGGCTGAGCGACGCCACCATCGCGAAGCTCAACCAGTCGCTGCCGCCCACGTGGTCCCACCGCAACCCCGTGGATGTCATCGGCGATGCGACACCGGAACGCATCGCGGACGCGCTCACCGACGTGCTCGCCGACGACGGCGTCGACGCGGCGCTGGTGGTGTTTTCGCCGCAGGCGATGAGCAAGCCCACCGACGCCGCGCGTGCGGTGATCAAGGTGGCAAAGACGTCCACCAAACCGGTGCTGGCGTCGTGGATGGGCGGCGTGAGCATGGTCAAGGGGGTCGAGCAGCTGACCAGCGCGGGCATCCCCGCGTACTCGACACCGGAGCAGGCGGTGCGCGCGTTCATGTATCTCGTCACCTACGCGCGCACGCGCGAGGTGCTGTATGAGACTCCGCGCGACATCCCGATGTCGTTCAAGCTGGACCGCGGCAAGTTGCGCGCCGTGTTCAACACCATCCTGAGCGAGGGTCACGACACGCTGAGCGAGAGCACGTCGAAAGCGCTGCTCGAAGCCTATGAAATCCCGGTCGCGAAACCGTTTGCCGCGCGCACGCCCGAAGACGCCGTCCAGTTCGCGCGCCGCGTCGGCTATCCGGTGGCACTCAAGGTGATGTCCCCGCAGATCACGCACAAGACCGACGTCGACGGCGTGGCGCTGAGCCTGGCCAACGACGACCGCGTGCGCGACGCGTTCGAGCGCATCGTCACGACGGCCAGGGCGCGCCGTCCCGACGCCACCGTCGAGGGGGTGACCGTGCAGAAGATGGTCACCCATCCCACCGGCATCGAACTGATCGTGGGCGCCAAGCGCGACCCGGTGTTCGGCGCGGTCATCATGGTGGGCGCCGGCGGAACGGCCGCCGAGGTGTTCCGCGACAGCGCCTTGGAACTCCCGCCTCTCACCGAGCGGCTCGCGCGGCGCATGCTGGAATCGCTGCGCTCGTGGCCGCTGCTGCAGGGATACCGGGGACGCCCCGCGGTCAACGTGGACCGGCTGATCGAAGTCCTGATGCGCCTCTCCTATCTGGTGGCCGACTACCCGGAGATCCAGGAACTGGACGTCAATCCGCTGCTCGTGACGCCCGATGACGCCATCGCGCTGGACGCCCGCATCATCCTCGACCACGAGGCGGTGCTGCACCCGGTGCGGCCGTTCTCGCACCTCGCCATCCGTCCGTATCCCGAGGAGTACACGCGGACGGCCCGGATGAAGGACGGCCGGCGCGTGCTGTTGCGTCCGATCCGCCCCGAGGACGAGCCGCTGTGGCACGCGATGCTGGCTGAGTGCTCGCAGGAGTCCATCTGGTTCCGCTTCCGTTATCTGTTCAAGAAGAGCACCCACGAGATGGCGGCGCGCTTTTGCTTCATCGACTACGACCGCGAAATTGCGATCGTCGCCGAAATCGAGGACCACGACAAACGCCAGCTGATCGCCGTGGGCCGCCTGGTGGCGGATGCCGACCGCACCGAGGTCGACTACGGTGTGCTGGTGGCCGACGCCTACCAGGACCGCGGGCTGGGCTCCATCGTGACCGATTACTGCCTGGAGATCGCGGCCGAATGGGGCATTCGCACCGTCATCGCGGAAACGGATCACAACAACCACCGGATGCTGGAACTGCTGAAAAATCGGGATTTCGACCTCGACTTCGGCGTGGAAGACTCGGTGCTGGCGACCAAGCGGATCCAACCGGCCGGGAGCGCGGTTCAATCCGCGCGCCCCGTCCCGCCCGCGCCGCCGGCGAAACGCGGCAGATCGCAACGGGCCGGCAAGTAGCGCGAACGCGCGAAACGCGCCAACATTTCCTTGTAAGAATCGTCGATTCGGGCGAGGATACGCCTCTATGCCGGTTTCCGGCGCAGCAATCACCCGATCCGTGCCGGTCCCTCGCCGGGAGGAACGATGCAACAGTCAGTGACGGCGGCATTTCTCAATCAAAAAGGCGGCGTCGGCAAGACCACCTCGGTGGCCAACATCGGCGCCGGGCTCACGATTCTGGGCAACCGGGTGCTGCTGGTTGACCTCGATCCCCAGGGTCATCTGACGCGCTTCCTCGGCATCGAACGCGGCGACGTGCACAAGACGATCAACGACGTGCTGCACGGGCGGGCGCCGGCGCGCGACGCGATCATCAAACGGCCGCTGAAGGCCCGTCTGCACACGGAAGACAGCGAGTCGACGATGGCCATGTCGCTGATTCCCTCCACGCTGGACTTCTCTGACGCCGAGGTATCCCTCGCCGCCGCCAACGACCGTGAGTTTCTGCTCAAACGCGCCATCGGCACGGTGCACCACGAGTACGACTACATCCTGTTCGACTGTTCTCCGAGCCTCGGGCTGATTTCCACCAACGCGCTGGTGGCCGCGCACACGGTATTCATTCCCGTGCAGACGGAATACCTGGCGCTCGAGAGTCTCGAGGACCTGCTCACCAAGATCGAAATGGTCCGCGCGCGTCTGAACACGGACCTGCAGGTGGGCGGCCTGCTCGCCACCCGCTTCGACGGCCGCAAGATTCTCAACCGGATGGTCGCGGAGTCGCTGCGCGAACGTTACGGCGCGCTGTTGCTGGACACGATGATCCGCGACAACATCGCCGTGGCGGAATCCCCGCGCGATGGGAAAGACATCTTCAGCTACCGTCCGCGCAGCTTCGGCGCCGAAGACTACCTGAATCTGGCGCGCGAGATTCTCGACCGCATCGAGACGCCCGCGGAGTCCGAATCCTTCGACCTCGACGAGCTGGAACGCTACATCGGTATCCCGGTGGAGTACCCGGAGCTCGACTAACCGGCACCTCCCCGCGGAGCCCGCATGAGTGGTACGCGCACTGTCACCGAACGACGCGGAATCCTCGACCGGCTGCTCTCGCCCTTCACGGTGGTCAATACCGGTGAAGGCGCCGACGCCGTCCTGCTCACGCTCGCGGTTTTTCTGCTGCTCACGGCCTACTACGTTCTCAAAGTCGTTCGCGAACCGCTGATCCTGGCCGGGGGAGGCGCGGAACTCAAGAGCTACACGTCGGCGGCACAGGCGGTGTTGCTCCTGTTTCTGATTCCCGCGTACAGCGCGATTGCCAACCGCGTCAACCGCATCCGCCTGATCAGCATTTCGACGCTGTTCTTCCTGTCCAACCTGATCGTGTTCTACGTGCTCGCGGTTGCGGGAGCTCCCGGGCTTGGCGTGGCGTTCTTCGTGTGGGTCGGCATCTTCAACCTGATGATCATCGCGCAGTTCTGGTCGTTCGCGAACGACGTCTACACGCCGGAGCAGGGTAAGCGTCTGTTTGCGATCCTCGGGTTCGGCCAGACGCTCGGTGCGACGCTGGGCAGCCTGGTGTCGAAGGCGCTCATCGGGCCGCTGGGCGTCTACCAGCTCATGCTGGTCGCGGCCGGGCTGCTGGCGGGATACCTGGGGTTGATCTGGACCGTCAACCGGCGCTCGCGCCGCGCCACGCCGTCCGCCGCGGCGCCCGCGGCCCAGCCGATGGTTGACCGGCGCGGCGGGTTCGCGATGATTGCGCGCGACCGCTACCTGCTGCTCATCGGATTGCTGCTGCTCTTGTTGAACTTCGTCAACACCAACGGCGAATACATCCTCGGCCGCGTCGTTTCCGGCGAGGCGGCACGCCGCGTCGCGGACGGTGTGACCAATGGACTCGCCCCCGACGCATTCGTCCGGCAGTTCATCGGGTCGTTCTACGCGGAGTACTTCACCTGGGTCAACGTCCTGACCGCGGTGATTCAGATTTTCCTGGTGTCGCGCATCCTGCGTCGTTTTGGAGTGCGCGCGGCCCTGTTCGTGCTGCCGGTGGTCGCGTTGGGCGCGTACGGGATCCTTGCGTTCATTCCGTCGCTGGCGCTGATCCGCGTGGCAAAGATCGGCGAAAACTCACTCGATTACTCGCTCAACAACACGACGCGCCAGGCGTTGTTCCTGCCGACGTCGCGCGAAGCCAAGTACAAGGCCAAGGCGGCCATCGATACCATCTTCGTGCGCGCGGGCGACCTGCTGTCGGCCGGACTCGTATTCGCCGGGACGCTGCTCGCGCTGCAACCCCGGCATTTCGCGCTCATCAACATGGCGCTGGTGGGCGTGTGGTTGTTGATCGTCGCGGGAATCGGCCGGCGTCACCGGCTGCTCACGGGGGTGACGGATGCGCAAGTCTGACCTGATCCGGGTGGTCGTCGCCGGACTGATGGCGTTCGCCGCGCCGCGCGCCGCGCACGCGTTCAACATTACGTTTGCCCCGCCCGACTCCACGGCGGCCGGCGCCCGCACCCGCTCCGTCGTCGCCGGTGAGCACTACCGCGCCGGCGGCCTGCACCGTTTCCTGCTCGGTTCCGACTACCGGAACCTGTGGACCGCGCCCATCGACGTGCCCGAACTCGACCTGGCGGCTTTTGCCGGCGGACTGACAGCGGTGAAGCGCGTCGGCGGCCAGCAGACACTGGGGCTCGCGATGAAGGGCGCGGACGGGCGCGCCTACACGTTTCGCGGCCTCGACAAGGATCCCACCGAAATCCTGCCGCCCGAGTACCACGGCACACTCGTCAACCGCGTGCTGCAGGATCAGATCGCGTCCAGCTTTCCCGGCGGCGCGGTGGCGGTGCCGCCGTTGCTGGAGGCGGCCGGCGTGCTCCACGCACGGCCGGTGTTGTTCGTGATGCCGGATGATCCGCGGCTCGGCGAGTTTCAATCCTTGTTTGCCGGCGTGCTCGGAACGCTGGAGGAGTATCCGCTCGCCGCGGGCAACGGCAACCCCGGCTTCGCGGGGGCGACGGAGATCATCAGCGGCGAGGAGCTGTGGACGCGCATGGACGAAAGCCCCGCGACGCGGCCGGATTCGCGCGCGTTTCTCACCGCGCGCCTCGTCGATTTGTTGATCGGCGACTGGGACCGCCACCGCGGCCAGTGGCGCTGGGCATGGGTGCCGGATCACGACGCGTGGCTGCCGATCCCCGAGGATCGCGACCAGGCGTTTGTCCGCTTCGAGGGACTCCTCCCCGCCGCCGGCCGTCAGCACCTGCCGCAGTTCGTCAGCTTCGACGACGACTATCCCAGCGTCGAGGGGCTCACGTGGAACGGCCGCGACGGCGACCGCCGGATCCTGGTCGACGTCGAGAAGCCGGTATGGGATGCGGTCGCGCTGGAACTGCGCGGCCGGATCACCGACGCGGTCATCGCGGACGCGGTATCGCGGTTGCCGCGACCGTATCGCGACATTCAGGGCGCCGAACTGGACGCCGCATTGCGCGAGCGGCGCGATCACCTTCCTGATGTCGCCAATCGCTTCTATCGTCTGCTCGCCCGCGATGTGGATGTGCATGCAACGCGGCAGTCCGAGCACGTTGTGGTGACGCGAACGGACGCCGGCGACGTGGCGGTTCGCATCTCACTCATCCCGGCGGCAAACACGACGCCTTCCGCCCCGTACTTTGAGCGCGTGTTTCACGCCAACGAAACCGATGAGGTGCGCATCTACCTGGGCGGCGGTGCCGACAGCGTCGTCGCGACCGGTACGGGCGGTGGGATCACCGTCCGGGTGATCGACCCCGACGGGAACGATGTCATCGATGACGCCGCCGGCGCGCGGCTTCGCGTCGCGGATGCCAGCGGCACCAGCCAGGTGCTGCGCGGCCCCGGGACGCGGGTGGACACGCGCGCATACACGCCGCCGGAGCGCGAGACCGCGCCGTGGATCCCGCCGCGCGACTGGGGGCGGCGCAACATCATGTACGGCTGGGTCGGCGGCAACAGCGATCTTGGTGTTCTGTTTCTGGGAACGCTGGAGTCGGAAGGTTACGGCTTCCGCAAGGACCCGTACGCGGACAAACAGACGTTCCGGCTGGGATACGCAACGCGCGCGGGCGCGTTTGGCGGCGACTACCGCGGCCGGTTCCGGCACGAGAATTCGCCGCGCATGACCGGCATGTACGCGCGCATTTCCGGGCTCGACGTGCTCCACTTCTACGGCTTCGGCAACGAAACCACCGCAAACGAAGACGAAAGCTACTACAAGGTGAAGCACACCGAGTACGTGTTCGAGCCCTCGCTGATTCTTCCCAAAGGCGAGACCATCACGACGACGCTGCGCGCGACCGCCAAGTACACCAAGACCAACCTCGACGAGGACCACTACATCAACACCGCGCTCCCGTATGGAACCGACGAGTTCTTCCAGGTGGGCGCGGGCGCCGAGTTTGCCGTCGATACCCGCGACTCGCCGGCCAACGCCACCCGGGGTTACCATTTCACCGCCGCCGGAACCGTGTTCCCGCCGCTCGGCAAGGTGGAGTCGACATTCGGCGAAGCCCACGCGGAAGCGGCTGTGTATCGAACCGCGTCCATCCCGCTCACGCCAACGCTCGCGTTGCGCGTCGGTGGCAAGGCGGTATGGGGCGAGTATCCGTGGCACGAAGCGGCCTACCTGGGAGGCAGCGCCTCCCTGCGCGGATTCGCCAGCCAGCGCTTTGCCGGCGACGCGTCGGCGTACGGCGGCGCGGAACTCCGCGTGCCGCTGACACACATCTACCTGTTCGTCCCCGGCAATGTCGGGGTCTTCGCGCTCGGCGACGTCGGGCGCGTGTTCGTGGACGGAGAATCGTCCGACCGCTGGCACACCTCCGCGGGCGGGGGCATCTGGCTATCGTTGGTAGATCCGGACAACACCATCAGTATTTCCGTCGTCGGGAGCGAAGAAGACACGCGCGTCTACGTGCGTGCCGGTATGGGCATCTGAGCGCCACGGGGCCCGTCACGGTTGTTTCGCGCCCGACGCCGTGTTAACCTCCCACGTCATGCGCCGTCCGGGCGGCCGCGCGGTTGCGGCCGACCGTCACGCAACGAGGAGTGTAGTCCGTGGCGAGTGAGCAGAACATTCGTCTGCAGCACGAATCCAGTTCCCCGAGCGATCCGTCCAACTTTGCCGGTCTCGATGCACGGGTCCAGAAGGGCGCCTTCCGGGGACTCTCGGCCGCGGCCACCATCTACGCCATTGCATTCACGCTGGGTTATCTGGCCGATACCGCCGTCCAGGCCGTCGCCGCCGGCCGCTTCCAGTTCCTGCCCGCGTTCGACACCATCACCGCGCTGATCGTTATCGGCTATTCGGTTCTGATTGCGTATCGCTGTGGCAAGGTTGAATGCGAGGCGTGCGCGTTTGCGGGCATGGCCACCACTTATCTGGTGGTTTCGTCGCTGGGGATTGCGATACAGGTGTGGGGATGGGAAAGTACGTCGCGCTTTGAAATCGAGATGGTGAGCTGGGTCGGCGTGTGGCTGGTGGCGTATCCGAGCATCGTGACCCTCGCACCCCGCCAGATTCTGGTGAGCTCGCTGCTCGCGTGGGCCACGGTACCGGCTTCCGCGGTGGCCTCGCTGATCGTGCACGGCACGCCGGCGGATTTCGCCGGTTCACCGGTACTCGCCATCGTGCAGCTCTCGGTTCCGGTCCTGATCTGCGCCGGAGTCGGCTACGCGATTTCCTACCACGTATTCCACCTGGCGCGGGACGTGTCGCGCGCGCGGCGTCTGGGCAGCTATCAACTGACGGACAAGATCGGCTCCGGTGGCATGGGTGAAGTGTGGCGCGCGCGCCACAAGATGCTGGTCCGGCCAGCCGCGATCAAACTGATCCGTCCGGAATCGCTGGGCGAAGCGGCGGATGGCACGCCGGTGCGAACCCTGCTGCGCCGTTTCGAGCAGGAGGCGCAGGCAACCGCGCTGCTCACGTCACCGCATTCCATCCTCCTTTACGACTTCGGCATCTCCGACGAGGGTGTGTTCTACTATGTGATGGAGTTGCTCGAGGGCCGCGATCTGAAATCGCTCGTGCGCGACGCGGGGCCACTGCCGGTGGAACGCACCGTGCACTTCCTGCGCGCGGCCTGCGACTCGCTGGCCGACGCACACCACCGCGGCCTGATTCATCGCGACATCAAACCCGCCAACCTGTTCACGTGCCGGCGCGGGCGCGAGTTCGACTTCATCAAGGTGCTCGACTTCGGTCTGGTCAAGAACGTCAGCATGGGAAACGGCGATAATATTACCGCCCAGATGACCGGGGACAACATCACCAGCGGGACACCGGGCTTCATGGCGCCGGAAATGGTTACGGGTGAGCGCGCCATCGACGGTCGCGCTGACATCTATGCGCTCGGCTGTGTCGCCTACTGGCTTCTGACCGGGCAGCTCGTGTTCGAGGGCAAGACGCCGCTGGCGATTCTCGTGCAGCACGTCAAGGAAGACCCGGCGCGGCTGTCGTCCCGGAGCGAGTTCGACATTCCCCCACGGCTCGAGGAAATCGTGCACGCGTGTCTTTCCAAGCGCCCGGAGGATCGTCCCGAATCGGCCGAGGCGCTGGGCGCGATGCTGGCGGAGGTCGCCGCCACGGTTGCCCCGTGGACGCAGGAGCACGCGGAGAAATGGTGGCGGATCAACCTCCCGCACCTTCACGCCGCCCCGCTGGCGAGCAACCTGGGACGCACCCATTCGGTGGTCAATGCCTGAGCCTTCCCGGGCGCCCGCAGCGTCATCCGTCATCACCGCAGCCATCTGCGCGTTCGCAACCATCGCCACCCAGGTGGCCGGCAAGGCCACGCGCGATGCGCTGTTCCTGACCAACTTCCACATCTCCGCGTTGCCGATCATCCTGATGGCGTCCGCGGCGATATCCATCGGCGTGGTACTGGTGGTCGCCCGCTGGCTTGCGCTGGCCGGCCCGTCGCGGGTGATTCCGCCGATGTTCTTCGCGAGCGGAATCCTGCTGACCGGCGAGTGGCTGCTGGCCCTGCGTGACCCGGGCCTTGCGTCCATACTGATCTATCTGCACATCGCCGTCGTCGGCGCGATTCTGATTTCGGGATTCTGGTCGATCATCAACGAACACTTCGATCCGCGCAGTGCTCGCCGCAACATTGGACGTATCGTGGGTGGTGCGACCGTCGGAGGACTCTTCGGTGGTTTTCTGGCCGACCGCCTGGGTGCGGCGGCTGGCATCCTGTGGGTACTGCCGGTCATCGCCGGACTGCAGATGTTGTGCGCGCTCCTGCTGCCTCGGTTGCGCTCCAGTCAAGCTGCGGGAGAACGTGTGGCGCTGCGCGCGCTGTTTCCCGGCGGTGACCGCCAGCCGCGCGGCGAGTCGGGCTTTCAGGTGCTGCGCCGCGTTGCCTACGTTCGCAACCTGGCGTTCATCGTGTTGCTGGGCAATGTCGCCGCGACGCTGATCGACTATCTGTTCAAGGCGCGCGCGGCGGAGAGCTTTCCGGGCAGCGCCGACCTGGTCCACTTCTTCGCAATCTTCTACACCGCGGTATCGCTGCTCACGCTCGCCGTGCAGGCCGGCATGACGCGTCACCTGCTCGAGCGGTTCGGAATCGCCAATACGATGGCGGTGCGCCCCGCCATCGTGACCGTGGGCGGCCTGCTTGCGATGCCATGGATGGGGATCGCGGATCTCGGAATCCTGCGCGGCATCGAAGCGGTGGCGCAGAGTTCGTTCTTCCGCTCCGGCTACGAACTGCTCTTCACGCCGGTTGTGCCGGATGACAAGCGCCGGGCCAAGACCATCGTCGACGTGGGCGCGGACCGCATGGGCGACATCGTGGGCGCGTTGCTCATTCGGGGGATCATCCTCCTGCCCGCGGCCATCTCCGGCCGCATCCTGCTGGTACTGGCCATGGCGATCTCGCTGGTGGGTTACAGCGTCGCGCGCCGGCTGCGGCGCGGCTACGTGCACGCGCTGGAGGGAAGCCTGATCGATCGCGCACAGCGCCTCGACCTCGATGCCGGTGGCGGGCCGGGAACACGAACCACGGCGATGGAGACCTTCGCCGGCATCGATCTGTCGCTGTCGGCGGACGATGTCGAACTGAAGGAACTCCGCGATGCGGCGGCCGCATCCGACACAACGCCGCCATCCGCACCGGCGGCACCCGCCAGCGTCCCCACGGACCCCGAAGTGGCGCTGATCGTCGAGTTGCGCTCCGGCGACCCCACCCGCGTCGCGGCGGCGCTGCGCGCCACACGCACGATGAGCCCGGCGGTCGCGTCGCAGGTGGTTTCGCTGCTGGCGTGGGATCAAGTCACCGGATGGGCGTCG
>DASUGO010000195.1:0-3341 GCA_036273975.1 Candidatus Krumholzibacteriia bacterium | reverse complement strand
TCGCGCTCACCCTGCATCACGTGGACGCTCACCGCCGGCTGGTTGTCCGACGCGGTGGAGAAGATCTGCGTGCGGCGTGTCGGGATGGTGGTGTTGCGCGGAATCAACCGCGTCATCACGCCACCCAGCGTCTCGATGCCCAGCGACAGCGGCGTCACGTCGAGCAGGATGACTTCGTCGACCTGCCCGGTGAGCACGCCGGCCTGGATGGCCGCGCCCTTGGCGACGACCTCGTCCGGATCGACGCCCTTCTGCGGATCCTGATTGAAGAACTTCCTCACCGTCTCGCGCACGGCCGGCATGCGCGTCATGCCGCCCACGAGGATGACCTTTTCGATCTGGGTGGTGCTGATGCCCGCGTCGTGCAGCGCCTGGCGGCACGGGTCGACCGTCTTCTTGATCAACGGCTCGACCAGCGTCTCGAGCTTGGCGCGCGAGAGCGACAGCTCGAGGTGCTTCGGGCCGGCGTCGTCGGCCGCAAGGAACGGGAGGTTGATGGTCGTCTCGAGCGTGGTCGACAACTCGCACTTGGCCTTCTCGGAGGCGTCGCGCACGCGCTGCATCGCCATCTTGTCCTGGCCGATGTCCACGCCGCTCTGGTTCTTGAACTCCTCGCACACCCAGTCGATGATCACACGGTCGAAGTCGTCGCCGCCGAGGTGGGTGTCGCCCGCGGTCGATTTCACCTGGAAGACGCCGTCGTTGAGTTCGAGGATCGAGATATCGAAGGTCCCGCCGCCGAGGTCGTACACGGCCACGATGCCGTTGTTTTCCTTGTCGAGCCCGTAGGCAAGTGCCGCGGCGGTTGGCTCATTGATGATGCGCAGCACTTCCAGACCTGCGATGCGGCCCGCATCCTTGGTGGCCTGACGCTGGGCGTCGTTGAAGTACGCCGGAACCGTGATCACGGCCTTGTCGACCGTCTCGCCGAGGAATTCTTCGGCGGTGGTCTTGAGCCGCTGCAGAATCATCGCGGAAATCTCTTCGGGGCGGAAGGTCTGGCCCTTGATGTTCACGGTGACTTCGCCATTCGGGCCGGACTGGACGAGGTACGACACGCGCCCCGACTCGCCCTTGACCTCTTCCATGCGCGCACCCATGAAACGCTTGACGGAGTAGATCGTCTGCGTCGGATTGGTGATCGCCTGACGTTTGGCGATGTGCCCCACCAGGCGCTCGCCATTCTTGGCAAATGCAACCACCGACGGCGTGGTGCGCAGACCTTCCGGCGTCGTCACGACAGCAGGATTGCTGTCATCGATGTAGGCGATGCACGAGTTGGTGGTTCCGAGGTCGATCCCGATTACCTTGGACATCTCCGGCTCCTTGGGTCCGCGTGGTTGAGTCCCCTGCACGGGCTCCGCCAGTGCGGCATCCACGAGGAGGGATCCCGCACGGCGGGCCGTGCAAAAATAACAAGCTCAGAAGGTCGCCGTCGCTACTTCGCGACGATGACGCGGGCGGGCCGGATCAGCATTCCATCGAGGGAATAACCCTTCTGGACGACCTGGACCACGTGACCGGATTCGGTCTCGGTGGTTTCAATCTGCCCGATCGCCATATGGACGTTCGGGTCGAAGGGCTGGTGGGTGGCGTCGAGTTCCACGACGCCGAGCTTCTGCAGACCGACAAGCAAGTTATTGTAAATCAAGCGAATACCTTGCACGAACTCGTTATCGCCGGTCCCATCCACCACCGCGAAGGCCCGCTCGAAGTCGTCCAGGGAGTTCAGCACTTCCAGAATGACTTCGGACTTCGATTGCTGCTTAAGCAATTCCCATTCCCTGGCGGAACGCCTGCGGTAGTTTTCGAACTCGGCGGCGGCACGCATCCACTTGTCCTTGAATTCCCGGGCCTGGGCTTCCAGGTCGGCTTTCTGTTTCTCGGCGGCCATCTTTTCCCGGGTCAGCCGGGCGATGACCTCGTTCTTTTCCTGGAAGCGCTCGAGCACGTCTTCGCGCGAAATGCGGCGGCCCGGCGCGCCATCGTCGGCCGTGTCTTCAGCGGGTTCGACGCCGCCGTCTGCAACGGGATCGATTGGCTCCGGGTTGTCGGAATCGATGTCGTAGACGGGCCCGGTCAGGCCGGCGTCGTCATCCGGGACGGGATCGGTGCCGGTTGGATTCGGGCGGTTCTTCTCGGTCATGTTCTCTCCCCGTGTTTTCGGGTACGGAAAAAAATGCCGGGCTCTGTTTCTACTGAAAGAACTCTTCGCCAATGGCGCGCAGCTCGCGGGACACGGAGCCCACCAGCGAGATTGCGAGATCATACCGCATCCTTGTGGGTCCCATCACGCCCAGTACGCCAAGCGCGGCGCCCATCCGGTAGCCGGCGGTCACGAGACTGAATGGCCGCAGCGCCTCGTCGCCATGCTCCGCCCCGATCGTCACCTGCGTGCGGTCCCGCGACCGGCCGGCGAGGATCGAGGTCAAATAGTCCCGGTTGTGCAAGATTCGTAACAGAAGCTGCAACGTCCGCGGGTCCGACAGCTCGGGCTCCTCGAGCATGCGCCCGCGCGCCTCGAAACACATCTCCATTGCCGGCGGCCCGGAAAAAATATCCTCCCGGCGCAGGGTCACCTCGCGCACGATGATGCCTTCGTCGGTGAGGTTGTCGCGCATCAGCTCTCCGAGCAGCGAGCGGGCCTCCTCCAGCGTCTGCCCGGTCACGAGGCGGTTGATGAGTCCCTCCGCGGCCGACACGCCTTCGGGCGATGCCTCGCGCTCGAGCCGGAGCGTGACGGTGCGCTCGTAATCGGGAACCAGGTGAACCACCGCCAGCAGCCGGCCACCGTCCAGACGAAACAACTTCACGGCCCGGACGCGCGATTCCTGCACCACCGCGCCGTACACGAGCGCCACGCTGCGCGAGAGCGCACCGAGAACCTGCGACGTGTGCAGCATCAACGCGCCCATGTCGCCGCTGTCCGCGCGCAGTCCCTCGCGCATCGCCGCCATCGCCTCCCCCGGCGCGAGCGAGCGCTCCGTCTGCAGCTCGTCCACGTGCGCGCGGTAGCCCTCGTCGGTCGGGATACGGCCGGACGAGATGTGCGCCTTGGTGATGTAGCCCTCGCGTTCCAGCACCACCATGCGGTTGCGAATGGTCGCGGTACTCATCGCGAAGCGCCCCGCCTCGCGCACGCGCTGCGAGCTCACCGGTACGCCGTCGCCGACGTACACCTCGATGATCGTGCGCAGCAATTCTCGGTCTTTCTCAATCAACATGGTCGTTGGCCGTGCGCGTCAGTTTCGGTAAGGCGCAGTACCAGGTCGTTCAGCAGGAGGAAGCCGCGGTCCGTCAACCGCACGCGCCCCGCCTCGTTCACCACGAGTCCGTCGGCG
>DASUGO010000194.1:0-19814 GCA_036273975.1 Candidatus Krumholzibacteriia bacterium | reverse complement strand
TTGTCATCCTGCATCATGTTGAGCATGTCGGGCGGCAACTCGAAGTTGTCCGACTTGAGCGCATTCTGCACCACGAAGGCCAGCGCCTTGCGCTGATCTTCGGCCGCAACCGGCGTAAAGGGCATCTTGCCGTCGCCTTTGTGGGCGCGCTCCGTGTAGGCGCCACCGATGTTCTTGGTGGCCACGTTGGCACAGACGTACTTCTGCAGGAACAGCGTTGTCACGGCGTTGCGGAGCGGAACATAGTCCTCGCCCGGCGCCACGACACGGCCGTCCAGCTTGCCGCCCATCAGCAGGTCGTTGCAGATGGACATGCGCTCGGTCGCCCACAGCATCGGGTTGTCCGACAGATCGTTGATGTTGCTGCGGGGGTCGAGAGCACCCATCGGATAGGTATCCTCGTCGGTGCCGTACAGGTGCGCCTTATCCACGCACTCCGCCGCGACCGGCTCGAGGGCCTTGAACTGCTCCTCGGCGGTCTCGCCGGCCACCGGCTTGTACCCCCAGGTGATCGCCCAGATGTCCCCGGTGCCAACCGTCGGCGTGTAGTAGTACCCCTGCCTGGCGGAGTCCTTGGCGACGTTCGGCGTGGGGTAATCCATCACGGAACCGGTCATACCGACCTGTTCGATCATCTGCTTGTTGTTCAGCTGATCGAACGGCGTTGCGCTGGAACTCTTGAAGTTGTGGCGCAGGCCGAGCGTGTGACCCACCTCGTGCGCGGCGACGAACGTCAGCGCCTCGCCCAGGTATTCGATTGGCACTTCGCCACCCGCTGCCACGACATCCGCGGCCAGCATCGACAGACGCATGAACTGCGCCCCCAGCTCCATGCAGCTGTTCATCGAGCAGAACATGTACGGACGGTTCTTGAAGTACGGCAGTGCAAACACGGCCGCTTCCCGCTCGCGCTCTTCTGGCGTCATCCACAGCTGCTTCAGGTTGGCATCCACGTCCATCAGCGCGGCCCGGGGACCGGAGACACGACGGTATGACTTGCCGAAGTTGGCCACGATGTTGTGCTCGAAGAGAATGTCCGCGTCGATGATCTCGCCGGTGCGCGGATCAACGCGCGAGGGTCCGATGGCTCCGTAGGAAACCTGGTCAGACGTGTTCCAGCGAATCGTGTTGTAGCGCGCATCGACCGGGTCGTAATCCGGGTCTTCTTCCGGCGTCGGAGCCATTTTGGCCACGATCGCGTCTTTGAAGCCCGCGCCCTCGAATGCCTTCTTCCACAACTCGACACCCTTCATCATGTACGGCGCGTACTCGGCCGGAACCGTGCGATCGATGTAGAACACGATCGGCTGGACCGGCTCGGACATGGCCGCCGTGGGGTCCTTCTTCTCCAGGCGCCAGTGGTTGGCGTAGTGGGTGAAGAAAGTCTCGCCCTTTTCCTTCGTGAAATCCTTGAACGACGTTGTGAAGTAACCAACGCGGTCATCCGCGATACGCGGCGTCATCGGATCTTCCGGCAGCTGCCGGATGCTCCACGACACACCCACCTGGATGTTGCGCGGATCCGGCACGTTGGGAAGCGACAGCGTCTCGACGCGCGCCGGCGAGTACGTCAACCGCGTGTCGATCTCGGTGTTGGTCGGGAAGTTCTTCAGGCTGCCGATGTAGCCCTTCTTGCTGTCCAGACGCACCGGCTGGTCGAGCGCGCCGCCCATCCAGATGCTCATGCCCGCGACATCGGAAAGGAAGAAGTCGCGAACATCGATGATAACCTTGCCATCCTTCTCGCACTTGATCGGGAAGGCCTCGACGATCGACTCCGAGAACGTCAGATCAAGCGCTTTCTGGAGAGGTTCGTTGTCGCCGGCACGGAAATTCGTGCTGAGCCGGCGCAACTGGATGTGGTCCTCGTCGCGGTGGAAGTCGAACATGACGTCGTCCACCGGCAGACCCCCGTACAGGAAGTCCGACCCGATACCCTGCGACAAACTCAGGATCGCAAGGTAGGGCTTGTCGAGCTGGTCCTTGGTGAGCTCGAGCAGCATTTCTTCCTGCTTGGTGTAGATCGTCAGCAGGCCTTCCTGCTTCTTGTGCTCGCGCGTGACGATCTTGTCCCAGGGCTTGTACTTCGGCTCCGGGCCCTTGGGTGCCGGCTTGTCCAGCTTGCTCTGGAGGTACTCTTCGTACGGCCGGGGCTTCCTGTTCTTTTTGGCTTCACCCGTGTCGCCGCCTTCATCCGCGGCGGTGGCCGCCTGGAGAGACGTCGTCGCGGGCTGCATGAGGTCACTCGCGAGCGCGTTTTCCGCCGTCACGGCCAGAAAACAGAACGCCAGGAGCAGCCCGAATCTCCGAAACATGCTTATCAAACCTCCTGAATTGAAAGGCACTTGGGTGGGTTCACAGAGCTCATACGGACGCGGGACGGAAATCGTTCCAGCGTAAAGGCGCAAATTTTCCCGCGGTTGCCCCCGGGGGAAGCGATCATAGTCCCCGCCGGGGGGTGGTTTCAATCCCCGACCATCCGGGTGGCCTGGCCGGAGACGGCCGCAGGCGGAACGGTAACGCCCGGCGCCCGGGGGCGCAAGGCGTCTAGTTGGCCGCGTTCAACTCCGAAACCATCCTCCGCACCGCCGGGTCGTCCGGCTCGACGTCGGCCAGACGGCGCGCGTATCCCAGCGCCTCGGGCATGCGGCCCGCGTCGCGGTGGAACGCCGCAAGCGCAAACAGGATATGGCGGTCGAAGGGGGCGGCGGTGAGCGCGCGCGTCAACACCGCAACGGCCTCGGTCTCGCGGCCGGCGCCCTGCAGCGCCAGTGCGTAGACGTAAGCAACCCGGGCATCATCAGGACTCAGCCGCGCCGCACGTTCGATGTGCGCGAACGCCTCGCGCGGCCGCCGTTCCCGCGTGTAGAGCAGCGCCAGCGCGCGGTGGATTTCCGCCGCGCCGGGGTAGGCCGCGAGGGCGGCCTTCAGGACCGTTTCTCCATCAGGATCACGCCCCTGCGCACGAAAGAGATCGGCCAGATTGACGTAGGCGGGGAGAAAGCGCGGCTCGAGATCGATCGCCTTGCGATACTCCGCCTCCGCGGTGGCCGCGTCGCCCAGCGTCAGGCTCAGGTTGCCCAGATTGAGATGGGCGAACGCACGGTCGGAATTCGCCCGCTGCATCTGCGCATAGTCACGGAGCGCGGCCTGGATGTCGTCGCGATCGGCCCCCGGCGTGAGACTCGCGAGCAGCGGTGCCAGCGCCCTCCCCGCTTCGCCGCGCACCGTGCGGACCGGGTCGTCCAGCAACGGCGCCAGAATTTCGGCGCGGTCCGCGGGAGCCAGCCCGTCCGCGGCAAGCGCCACCGCGTACCGCACCAGCGGATCGGCGTCGACGGCCAGCTGGATCAACCCGTCGTGGTTTTCGGGAGACGCATATCGATTGAGCATCGCCGCCGCGGTGGCGCGAACCACCGCGGGTTGTTGCGCGTCCGTGCTCAGACCAAGCAGCCCCTCGCGCGCGCCCGGCGCGCCGACGCGCCCGGCGTACAGCGCGTCACCGTACTGCGGGCGGGTCGTCAATGTCGGCCACCAGACCGCAGCGGAGTCGGCCGCCCACTGATCCGTCCTGTCGGCGTGGCACGCCGTCGTGCACGCGTTGGGAGCACCGATGCGTAGCGACAGGTCCGGGCGCGGCACGCGCATGCTGTGGTCATAGCGCGTATCGACCCCCATGTAGGTGTGCGCCGGCATGTGGCAACCGATGCAACTCGCCCCCTTGCCATCCGCCTTGTGGAAGTGATGCACCGGGGTGGAAAACGCCGCCGCCGTGTGGCACTGGCCGCAAACGAGATCGCGCTCCGCGCGCAGCTGCAACGTGTGCGGGTCGTGACAATCGCTGCACGCGACACCCTGGTGATACATCCTGCTCTGCCGGAACGACGCGTACTCGTACACCTCGTCGCGAATCTGGCCGTCGGCGTGGTAGAGCCCGGCCTCGAGCAGCGACGGGAGATGCGTGTCCAGCAGCGGGCGCCCGTGGACATACTCGTCGCGAATCTGGGTGCGGCGCGCGTGACAGCGGCCGCAGGTCTCCAGTTGCGCGTCGGCGTGCCACGGAGCCGACCGCACCGCGGTGGGCTTGCCGGGCTGCAACGCCCATGTGCCCCCGGCCGGATCCTTGAGGCGAACCTGCAGCCCCATCGCACGGTACTCGCGGGTGCTATGTTTGTGCTGCTTCTTCTTAGCCCATTCCAGATGAACCGACCCGGCGCCGTGGCACGCTTCGCAGGCCACGTCGATCTCCGACCAGTCGGTGGCGTAGGTGTCCGTCGCGGGATCGTAGCGCTTGCGCAGCCGCGTGGAGTGGCACTCGGCGCACATCTGGTTCCAGTTCTGGTTGGCGCCGGTCCAGTGCAGTTCGTCGCCGGCGAGGATGGGCTCGTCCGGATAGAGATGAAACCAGCGCTGTCCGCCGGCCTCACGTGGGCGGCTGTCCCACGCAATGCTCAACGCCTGATAACGCCCATCGGGAAAACCAATCAAATATTGCTGCAGCGGGTAGACCCCGAATACGTATTCGATCCGAAAGTCCTGCAAGCGCCCGTCGGGGCCGTCGGTATGCACCATGAACCTCCCGTCCCGCCGGAAGAAGCGCGATGTCACGCCGTAGTGGCTGAAGGTGGCATGGTCGAAGTCGCCCAGTACCGTCGAATCCGTGGCTTCGTCCATCGCGAGGTCGTGATGGGATCCCTTCCACGCCGAATACTCCGCCTCGTGACAGGGCACGCAACTCTCGCTCCCCGTGAAGGTGGCGTTGACCGCGACGGGATCGGATATCGCGCTCGCGTCCGGCGCGTCCTCGCGGTTCGCGCAGGCCATGGTCACGGTGGCAAGCAAAACGGGCAAGAAGCAGAAGCGCATCGAAATTGGGACTCCAGAGAGCTCGATCAGTACGCGCGGAGGAGGCAAGCGCCGAACGGAGCCGGCGGCGCCGAGCGTATCAGAAGCGTCGTTTCTCAACAACACGGCGTCAATGGAGTCCGGCCGCGGGTTGTGCTAGTCTCGCTGCTCCGTCAATTCCATCGAGGAGGAACCGCCCCATGACCGTCCAACGGGCCCTTGTTGCCATCGCGGCACTGGCGTGTGCCGCGTCCGCCGTCTTCGCCCAGACTCCGGTCCGCGAACCCGCCGGGCAACTCACGATCGAGAAGATCTTTGGTCCCCACCCGCTGCTCGCGCCGCTGCCGACGCAGGTCCAGTGGCGCGGCGACGGCAAGGCGGTCTCGTACGTCACCTCGCTGGCCGCGGCGGCCGACGGCAGCCAGCAGTCCGCGCTGGTGGAACGCGAGGTCCCGTCGGGACGCGAGCACGTGCTGTGCATCGCCGACACCGTGACGGTGCCCGCGGACATGCGCGGCGGCGACAACCAGCGTCTCTCCATCTCCGCCCACGCATGGAACCGCAACGGTAAACATGCGGTTTTGACCCTGGGAGACGAGTTGTTCCTGCTGAACGCCGCGGATGGCGCGCTCGAGCGGCTGACCCACGCCGCCGGCAAGGAAGACGACGCCACGTTTTCTCCCGATGGGAGCATGCTGGCCTACGTGCGCGGCAACGACCTCTTCACGCTGGACCTGGCAAGAAAGACCGAGGTCCGGCACACGACCACCGGATGCGACACCATCTACAACGGTATCCTCAACTGGATATACATGGAGGAACTGTTCACCCGCGGCGAGGTGCGCGCGTTCTGGTGGTCGCCCGACGGCTCCCGGCTCGCGTTTCTCGAGATCAGCGACGGCCACTCCCCCGTCTATCCCATCGTCGACCAGATCCCCGTGGACGCTACCTACCAGCTCCAGCACTATCCCAAGCCCGGCGAGGCGAATCCGGTGGTGCGAGTGGGCATTGTGCGCGCCACGGGCGGTGCCATCACGTGGACGGACGTTGACACGAAGGACGACTCCTACATTGCGCGCGTCTACTGGCTGGGAGACGGCAGCGCGGTGGCCATCGAGAAGATGAACCGCGCGCAGGACCACGTCGCGCTTTTCTTTGCCGACGCGGCGACGGGCCGTTCCGACCTGATCATGGAGGAGACGTCGCCCTCGTGGGTCAACATCACGTACCTGAAACACTATTACCGGGAGAAGCGCCAGTTTCTGTGGGGCTCCGAACGCGACGGGCACATGCACCTCTACCTGCACAACCTCGACGGCAGCACGATCCGGCAGGTCACGAAGGGAGAATGGGAGGTGTTCGATCTCGCGGGCGTGGACGAGAAGAAGGGGCGGATATACTTCACCGCCAACGAGGGCAGCGTCGTCGAGCGCCACCTGTACCGCGTCAACGAAAACGGCAAGGACCTCAAGCGCATCACGTCGGACGAGGGGACGCACTCCGCGGCGCTGTCGCCCGATTTCAAATTCTTCATCGACACGTATTCGTCGCACGCGCGCCCGACGCGGTACTCGGTGCACAACATCGATGGCAAGCGGCTCTTCGACATCGGAGACCAGATGAGCGAGGAACTGGCCACGACCCATTTCCCGGTGCCGGAATTCTTCAGCATCCAGCACGAGGGGCGAACCTATCAGTGCAAGATTACGAAACCGGCCGACCTCGACCCGTCACGGAAATATCCCGTCCTCGTGTTCGTGTACGGCGGGCCACATTCGCAGGTGGTACGAAAGGCCTGGTCGCGCCAGGATCTGTGGCTTGCCTACATGGCCGAACAGGGCTACGTGGTGTTCAGTCTGGACAACCGCGGCTCCGAGGGGCGTGGCAAGGCGTGGGAGGAGCCGCTGCTGGAGCGCATGGGTGACATCGAGCTGCAGGATCAGCTGGTCGGCGTCGACTACCTGAAGTCGCTGTCGTACGTCGACCCGGACCGCATCGGGATCTTCGGCTGGAGCTACGGCGGCTACATGACGCTGATGGCGCTCTTCAACTCGCCCGACGTCTTCCGCGCCGGCGTGTCGGTGGCCCCGGTAACCGACTGGCGGCTGTACGATTCGATCTACACCGAGCGCTATATGAAGCTGCCGGCCGGGAATGGCGCGGGGTACGACGCTTCCGCGCCGCTGACCTACGCCGATAAACTGGAGGACCCGCTGCTGTTGATGCACGGCGACGCAGACGACAACGTGCACATGCAGAACTCCATCGCGCTCGTGAAGAAACTGATCGCGGCGGGCAAGGACTTCGACCTCATGCTGTACCCGCAGAAAGAGCACAGCATCTCCGGCAGCGCGGAACGGATGCACCTGTACCGCAAGATGACGGCGTTTTTCGACCGCCATCTCAAGGAGGACGGGCGGGAGCCGGGGCTGATCCCGTGACGTAACGCTATTAAATGGGGAAAGCCCGGCCGTTGCATGATCGGCCGGGCTCTCAAACATCCAATGTATGCGTTTTGATTCCTTCTCAGCAACGATTCACACGGTCATCGGAACCATGAATGGGTCCCCGCAAGAACCCTGGGGAATACGTCCGTGTGAAATTAAAAGAAACCTCCACCACTTGATTGGATGCCTATTTGCCCCTGTTCCAAACTGGCTGGCGGACAGTGATGTCGACCAGCCGGAATGCCCTTATGCATCCTGCATGCCACTACGAGCGGGGCTGTAACTTGTTGCATAAATGTTGATTCCAGATATGCTGCGCCGGCCGAGGTGGAATCAAATTTCACAATCTATCAACTCGGTTTACAGTCATCTGTTTGCTAACCGTCTGGCCGGGGAGGGATTGGGTGCAAACCGGCGTATGGGACCGGGTGGAACCGCCCCGCCACGAGGGGGTTCAACCCGGGACCCGGAATGTCATATAATGGTGAGTTCTGATTCCCGAACGCCTCGGCCAAGAAAGGATTGTTCCCCATGCAGATTCGCCGAATTGGCGCCGGCCTCGCCGCCGTCGCGCTGATCGTGAGCCTTGCCGCCTGCGGCAAGGACCAGCAGGAGGCCGCCAAATTTGAGCGCGCCGATAATGAGAACTTCGTACGCGACATGTCGGACGTTACGTCGTTCTCGCTCGACAACGGTATCATCGTCTATGTCCAGGAAGAGCACACCGCCGCACAGGTGGCCGTGGAAGTCCTCTACCGGGCCGGTTTCCTGGACGAGCCCAAGGGCAAGGCCCAGCTCTCGCATGTGACGGAACACCTCGCCATCCACTGCGGCAGCGGCAGCTTCGGCCCCGATGAGTCGCTCCACCAGATCCAGGAAGGCCGCGGAATGATCAACGCCGAGGCCGTGTCCGACTTCTCCCATGTCGACTACATCGTGAACAGCAACCGCCTGGATGAGGTGCTCGCCATCGAAGCGCAGCGGCTCACGTCGCTCTCGTGCGATGAGGCGACCCGGAAAGCGGAAGTGGAGAAGTGTATCAAGGAGATCGACAGCATCGTTGCGAGCCCGACCGGCTCCCTGGCCAAGTATGGCATGATGGCGCTGAATCAGGCCCTGTATCGGGGCGAACGCTTCGTTCCCGTTCGGGACGGCGCCGACAGGATTACGATTGCGGATGTGAACGAATTCCACCGCGCGTACTACCGGCCCGACGACGCAATCATCGTCATCATCGGGGACATCAAGGCGGCCGACGCCGAGGCACTGGTGCGCAAACACTTCGAGGGGCTCCCCCGCCGGTCGCAACCATCGCAGGCTCTGAAAGCGGCCCCCGGAAACATCCAGGCGACGTGGGACATCGACGGCCAGGCGCTGTATCTGGTGTCGCCCGGCCCCTACGCCAGCCAGCACGAGCGTCTCATCCTGACCATGTTCGGGTCATACCTGCACCAGTTGCTGATGACCTCGCAGGACATCTACGGGATATGCCGCTCGGTCTACGCGTCCAACCAGATTTACCGGGTGGACGACATTCCGTTTTTTGCCTTCGCCGAGCCGCAGCAGGGACGCACCATCGACGAGATCCGTCCGCTCCTGACCCAGTACGTGCTCGGCGCCGTCGACAATCTCGACGATGCGCGCGTGGACGCGATCAAGGGCGGGATGGTGGCGTTTATCACCGCGACTTCGCTCAAGAAGGATGTTCCCGACTATCCGCTGACGCACTATCAGGTCATCGGCCAGGAAGCGCTCAACATCGGGATGAAGCACGCCCTCCGCGAAGGACGCCCGGTTGACGCGTTCATCGCCGACGTCAACGCGGTCACCCCGGCCGAGTTCCGCGCCGTGGTCGCCAAGTACGTCAACTCTTCGCGACTGCAGGAAGTGGCGTTCACGCAGAAGCGCTAGCCAGACGCAGCGTGACTTGATGAATCGGTACGACGGCCGCCGGGTCATCCGGCGGCCGTTGCCATTCTGCCCCACCCGCAAAAAATGCCCGCCGCTGCCCTTGACAATACTTGTTTACTGACTAGTTTATGTAGGTAAGCAATTCGCTTCGAGCCGCTTCGCAGCACAATCAAGACAACTTCGAGGCGTAAACACGCCGCGATTCTTCGGGATCGTGGGGGCAAGGGTGTGCGCTTCGGCGCGAGTACCCGGTGTGGAACCAACATGACACCCGGAGCCGCGCCGGGACTCGTGCCGAAGCGTGGCTTGGCGAAAGGAGTCTTGTAACACCCAACGGCGATTATCGAGCCACCGGAAAACGTGGCCGTGGTGTGGACGCTATTGGGTCGTGGACGGCAACCGCGACACGGCGACAGTACGGTGGATCGGTTCCGTGGGTTCCTCTTGGGGGAGGGGTCTACTTCCTGTGACGATATCGCGCGCCGGCTGCGTCGGTCAAACCGAGTCCGGTGAGGCTGTGTGGGCACCTGGGACCGTACGGCCGGCGCGCATCGGTTAGACAGCAATCGCCATGGTGTGGGGGGAAGCAGAGCCGCCGCTCGGCGGCTCTGCTTCTTTTCCTCCGCGAACAGCTGCGTGCCAGGGACAATCTTCCGGCCACAACCTACTCGATATAGCCCATCGCGCGAAGCTTGTCGCGAATCTCCTTGAGGTCTTCGGGCGCCAGCTTGCCGTTGACCTCGAGCTCATCGAGCGGGTGCCGGATTCTTCCCCAGTTGACCCGCAGCCAGATGCGCTCGTGGTAGTAGTAGAGTACCGCCCTCACCGTGTGGAAGATGATCGTAATGATCGACATCTCCTTCCAGTCACGTGTAACGGCATACGCGATCCCACCGAGCAGAAATATCCCGATGATTCGCCACGTAATCGACTTCACGATCGAACGCTTGTGGGTTTCCACCGAATGGCGCCTTTCAGTTTACATTCACGCGCAACGACAACGTCATTCCCCGGCCGCCCGGCTTCCGTCCTGCGGTATCTCGTCCGGCGGCAGCAGGCACTGCGCACGACCGTTGTTCTGCATCAGCTGGCGCAGATAGACCAGGCTGTAGTCGTCGAGGTACGTCGCGTCCGGCGCCGACTCGGGCGCGGATTCGCCGCCGAGCAGCCAGCGCTGCAGCATCGCTTCGATGGGTCCAGTGGAGCCGGTACTCATCGCGAACGAGAACCCCGGTGACGGAATGTGGAACCGCGTCAGCCCGCGCGGGCCGTACTCGCGAACATCCACCTCGTCGTCCGGGCTGATACCCGCGAGTTCGCGCGCCACCATGATGGCGTCCGTGAGCCCGCCGATACGATCCACCAGGCCGTTGCTCCTGGCCTGCAGCCCGGTCCAGACCCGCCCCTGTGCGATTTCTTCCACCTGCTCGCTGGTCATTCCCCGTCCCTTGGCCACCCCGGCGACGAAACGGCGGTACATCACCTTCATGTTGGCCAGCACCGTTTCGCGCTCCGCGTCCGTCACCTGGCGGTGTGGGATTGCGATCGGCAGGACCGGCGGGCGCAGCGAGAAAAACAGGTCTGCGTGCTTGCCGGCGCTGACGAAATCGCCTTCCATGCCCATCTTTTCTCCAATCCCCTTGTCCCACGCCCAGCCCGAGATCACGCCGATGGAGCCGGTGATGGTCGTGGGCTGCGCGACGATCTGGTTGGAACACATCGAGAGCCAGTAGCCACCCGAGGCGGCGACGTCGCCCTGTGAAATCACGACGGGCTTCTTCTCCATGCAGCGGCGCAGCTGGCCGGCCACGACATCGGATGCAACCGGACTCCCGCCGGGCGAATCCACCCGCAGGACGATGGCCTTGACGTCGCCGTCCGACCGCAAACGCCGCAGGGTCTTCTCGAGTTCGCGCGCGTTGATGCCGTCATCCATCGCGCAGGCGCCGATGGCATACACAACCGCGATCTCCGGGATGTTCCCCCACTGTTTGGAGGGAAAGTATTCGGCGTCCAGTTGCGAAGGCCCGACCATGGCCGGCTTGCGCCCCTCGAGTTTCTTGATGGCGTCCTTCACTTCCTCCCAGCGTCCCATCTCGTCCACCAGCTTTTCCTCCACCGCCGACTGCGCGGTGAACATGGTGATATCGTCGACCCAGCGATCCACCGTCTGCGCGCTCACGTTGCGTCCGCTGGCGATCCCCTCGCGCATCGTCGCGTAGTACTGATCCACCAGCGCCTGGCGCTGCTCGCGGTCGGCCTCGCTCATCTCGTGGCGCACCAACGCCTCCATCGCGCTCTTGTACTTGAGGAAACGCCACTCCTCGATTCCGACGCCGAGCTTCTCCGCCATGTTGGCCACGTAGGTCCGGCCGAGCACGTACCCGGGGAGCAGCGCAAAGCCCTCGGGATCCATCACGATGCGGTCGGCCGCGCTGGCCACGTAGTAGGTGGACATGCCGAATTCGTCCACGAACACGACCACCTTCTTGCCCGCCGTCCGCAGATCCTCGATGCGCTGGCGGATTTCCCACGCCTGTCCACGCGACAGCCCCGCGCCGGAAAGGTTCAGCGCCACGCCACCCACACGATCGTCCGCGCGCGCGTTGTCCAGCGCGGTGAGGATTTCCATGAACGTCATCCGCGAATCGAAGAAGCGGTAGCGCGAATACGGCGGCGATCCCTTGATGCGCATGCTCAGGTAGCCGCTGCCTTCGAACACCGGTGCGAGCAGGGTCGAGCGCTCGGGGAACCCAAAGCGGACGCCCCAGTTGGTGAGCGCGAGGTTGTTGTCGCTGTCAAAGCGGGGTGCGTACGAACCACGCAACGTTCCCTGGCTGAACCCGCCACCGAACGAATACGCGAGGCCCAGACTGAATCCCTTGCCGGTGCTGTTCTCGTCGTCGAAGTAGCGGCCGATGATCTTCAGCCCGGCGGGAATTTCCACCATCGCGCCCGCGCTCCACGGCTTGTTGTCGATGCGGTCGCCGCGGCTGTAGGCGAATTCCATATCGCCGAACACCGTGAGCCGGTCGTCGCCCAGCGGACGCAGCGCCAGATCGGTGAGATACTGGTACGCGTCGGTTTCCACGCTGCGGTTGAGGTTGGCGCCGACGGATGCATAGCGCCCGAAACGGCCGGTCAGACCCAGCTGAAGGAAATCCTGCCGGCCGAACACATCGGTATCACCGCCCGCCCAGCCGTAACCGATACCGGTCGAGAAGCGGCGCGTACCGGCGCCGAGGCCGATCCGGTAGTCGGTGACACTGCGTTGGCCGTTTCCAAAATCCGCCTTGCTGTGAACGAATCCAAAGCCGAGGTTCTTGAGCCCGATGAACGTACCCCAGTGCCCGCTACCCTGCAGCGCGTCGCCGTTATAGCTCGACCAGTAGAACTCCGTTTCCGCGCCCGGCATCATGGGATACACGGACGGGTTCGCATAGCCACCCACGGCCTCGGTGAGCGCCGTCGGGCCGGTCAAGTTGAAGTTGAGATGATCATAATAAGACGGAATGGGTCCATAGGACGCTGCGGCGGCGCTGCCCGCCGTCATGGTCATCGCCACCAACGCGGACACGACCAGATTGCGCTTTGACATGATGCCACGGTCTCCTTTCGCGGCCGGCCAGGCGCCGGTTGCAGGCATTCTAGAACGAGCTGGCGGGGTTGATCAATGCGAGTTGAGGCATTCGTACAATCGGGGTAGGATGGTGTTTCCGGAGGCGCCGGACATTTCGCCCACCGCGCGGCGGGACAACCGGCCCTTCGCCTCCGGAAGGGCAGACGGTTCAGCAAGGGGGATCTGTGTGAAGATTTCATTTCTGGGCGCCGCGGGAACCGTAACCGGTTCCAAGTACCTGCTCGAGAACGGCAAGCAGAAGATCCTGATCGATTGCGGCCTCTTCCAGGGGCTCAAGAACCTGCGCAAGCGCAACTGGGACGAACCTCCGTTCGACGTCGCCGAGATCGACGCCGTGGTGCTGACCCACGCGCATATCGATCACACCGGATATCTCCCGGTCATCGCCAAGAAGGGTTACCGGGGTCCGGTGTACTGCACCGCGGCTACCAAGGACCTGTGCGGCATTCTTCTGCCCGATTCGGGTCACCTGCAGGAAGAAGAGGCCCGCTTTCTCACCAAACACAAGTACGCGCGTCACGATCCGGCGCTGCCGCTCTACACGCGTGAAGACGCCGAGGCCTGTTTGTCGCTGCTGCGTCCGGTCGAGTTCGACACCGAGATGGACCTGGGTGACGGACTGACGTTTCGCTATCGCCCCGCGGGACACATTCTGGGGGCGGCGTGGGTGACGTTTGTGCAGAACGGGTTCCGCGTGGTGTTTTCCGGCGACGTCGGCCGGCACGATGACCCCCTGATGCGCCCGCCGGTTCCCATCGAACACGCCGACGTCCTGATCTGCGAATCGACCTACGGCAACCGCCGCCACCCGGACACGAACCCGGCCGACGAGCTGCGCGACGTCATCAGGCGCACCCACGCGCGTGGCGGCACGCTGGTGATACCGGCGTTCGCGGTGGGCCGGACGCAGGCGCTGCTGCACCTGATTTCGGAACTGGGCAAGGCAGGTGCAATCCCAAAACAGCCGGTATACCTCAACAGCCCGATGGCGATTGACGCGACCAACATCTACTGCGCACACGCCGACGAGCACAAACTCACCGACGCAATGTGCGGCGAAATGTTCAGCGCGGCGGAGTTCATCCGCAGCGAAGAGGCCTCGCGCGCGCTCAACACCACCGACGGGCCGGCCATCATCATCGCCGGGAGCGGCATGGCGACCGGGGGGCGCGTGGTGCACCATCTGCGCACGCTGCTGCCGGACCCCATCAACACCGTGCTGCTCGCGGGCTTCCAGGCGCCGGGCACGCGCGGCGAGGCGCTCCACCACCACGCCGAGTCGGTCAAGATATTCGGCGAGTACGTGCCGGTGCGCGCGGAAATCAAAGAGTTGCATGCGATGTCAGCCCACGCCGACTACGTGGAGTTGATCAACTGGCTCAGGAGCGTGAAGTCGAAGCCGAAGCGGGTGTTTATTACTCACGGCGAGACGACGGCGGCTGACGCGTTCCGCAAGCACCTCGACCGAGAGTTCGGGTGGGACGCGGAGATTCCGGAGTATCGGGAAGTGGATCTGCTCAACTGAGCCGGACGGCCGCCGGCGCGTCGGCCGCATTGCCATTGCAAACGCGAAGCCCCCGGAATGCACGTGGCATCCGGGGGCTTTCGCGTCACCGCGTCTCGCGGCAGGGCTTACACGTAACTCTGGTACTCGGGCTCGAACACCTGCTCGCGCACGAATTCCGTGAGGTCGTGCGGGCGCGGCAGCGGTGAGAGACCGCTGTCGAAGGCCACCTTCGCCACCGCGGCGGCAATTTCCACCGACACGGCGCGAATCGACGACAGCGCCGGGAACAGCAACCCGTTCGACAACGCCGCCTGCGACACCTGCGCGGCCAGCGTGCGCGCCGCCACCGCGAACATCTCGCTGGTGACCCGCGACGTGCGGCTGGCAATGATCCCGAGTGCAATCCCCGGGAACACGTACGCGTTGTTGGCCTGTCCCGGCGTGTACTGCGTGCCGTTCAGCAACACCGGCATGAAGGGGCTGCCGCTCGCGTACAGCGCGCGGCCACCCGTCCAGCGATACGCCTCTTCGGCGGTACACTCGGAGTTCGCGGTCGGGTTGGAGAGCGCGAACACGATGGGACGCGCGTTGAACTCGGCCATCGTCTCGAGTATCTCGCGTGTAAACGTGGACGCCTGGCCGCTCACGCCAATCAGCGCGGTCGGCCGGATGGCGCGGACGGCGCCGAGCAGGTCGGGCACGGCGTCGGCCTCGTGCGCGTAGGCGCGCTTGTGCACTGCGAGGTCGCCGCGGCCGGCCACCACGAGCCCCTTCGAGTCCACCAGCCAGCACGCGCGGCGGGCGTCCCTTTCGGAGAGACCGCCTTCCATCAACGCGGCGACGATGAGGTCCGCGATCCCGACCCCCGCTTCGCCGGCACCGAGGAACAGGAAGCGTTGCCTGCGCAGATCGCCGTCGATGATGCGCATCGCCGAGTAGAGCCCGGCCAGCGTCACGGCGGCGGTGCCCTGAATGTCGTCGTTGAACGTGCATACGCGGTCGCGGTACTTCTCCAGCAGGCGGAACGCGTTCTGGTTTCCAAAATCTTCAAACTGGATCAGCACGCCCGGCCAGCGGCGGTTGGCGGCGGTGACGAATTCCTCCACCAGGTCATCGTACTCCTGACCGCGCACCCGGCGGCGACGCAGGCCCAGGTAGAGCGGATCGTCGAGCAGACGCGTATTCTCGGTGCCGGTATCGATGGTCACCGGCAGCGTCATCGCGGGGTGCACGCCGGCGCACGCCGTGTAGAGCGACAGTTTTCCAATCGGAATGCCCATCCCGTTCGCGCCAAGGTCACCGAGGCCGAGAATGCGCTCGCCGTCGGTGACGACGATCGCGCGCACGTCCGGCTGCGGCCAGTTCCCCAGCAGCTCGTCCACCCGGCCGCGGTCATCCGCACCGATGAACAGACCCCGCGCCCGCCGGAAGATGTTCCCGAACTGCTGGCACGCGGTACCCACGGTGGGCGTGTAGATGACCGGCATCAGTTCTTCGAGGTGATCGACGACGACGCGAAAGAACAGGGTTTCGTTGCGGTCCAGCAGACTGGCGAGAAAGATGTGCCGTTCGAGGTCGCTGGGTTTGACGCGGTAGTTGGCCATGATGCGGGCGATCTGTTCCTGCAGCGATGTCGGTCGCGGCGGCAGCAGTCCGCGCAGGCCCAGCGCCTCGCGTTCGGCGTCGCTGAACGCGGTGCCCTTGTTCAACAATGGATTGTGCAACAACTCGACGCCGTGCGGGAAATCGCTTACCCGTGTCCGTGCGCCGGTGGAAAGTCTGGTCATGATATGAACTCCTATCGCGGCGGTATGTTCTGATTCATTCGGAAAAAATTCTCGGGATCGTATTTGGTCTTGATCGTCACCAGCCGATCCCAGATTGCGGGCGGGTACGCGTCACGAACGCGCTCGTCGCCCTCGTTGCTGATGAAATTCACGTAGACGCCGTGCGCCCCGGGGCGCGTGGCCTCCCAGATGTCGCGCGCCCAGTTCAGACACTTGGTGTCGTCACCGGCGTCGGCCCAGCGCGTGTGCACATTCATGATGAAGCGCGGCGACCGCACGGCGTGCGCGGTGGCGGCGGGGGCCACCCGCGACGGCGCGCCGCCCATGTGGGCGAGCAACACCTCGCAGCTCGGCGTCGGGAAGCGCTGCGCGTGCTCCAGAATGGCGTCGATGCCCGCGCCATCAATATTATCCAGGTAGTGCGACTTCCAGTAGTTGCGCGCGCCGGGCGCGTTGAGTCCGTCGAGCGCCGACTGCCACTCGACCCACGGCGTCATGCGGGCGTTTTCGCCGTACGGTGTGCCGAATTCGCGAATGGGCTTGAGGAGCTTCTTCGCCGACGCCTGGCTCCCGAGGTGCACGAACGGAACCACGACGCACAGGCGCCCGTGGACGTTCTGGGGCAGGAAGGGCAACGGCGGCGCGTGCCGGACCACCGCGTACACGGTGGTCTCGTCGGGAAGTTCCTTGAGGTACTCGTTGTGAAATTTGAGGTAGTCGCGCGCGGCGTCGATCGGGTACACCACGAGCCCGGTGAACACCTGCGGACCAACCTTCGCGCACTTGAACAGAAACGAGGTCACGACGCCAAAGTTTCCGCCGCCCCCGCGGATGGCCCAGAACAGGTCGGGATTCTCCTTCGCGCTCACCGTCACCGCGCTGCCGTCGGCCAGCACCATGTCGGCGGAGATCAGGTTGTCCACCGAGAGGCCGTGTTTGCGCGAGATCCAGCCGAATCCGCCCCCGAGCGTGAGTCCGGCCACGCCGGTGTGCGATACGACTCCGCTCGAGATCGCGAGGCCGTAACGCTGCGTCTCATGGTCGACGTCTCCCAGCAAACACCCGGCGCCCACGCGGGCGGTCTTCTTGCTGGCGTCCACGTGGACCCAGCGCATCGGCGTCAGGTCGATCACGACCCCGCCGTCGCACACGGCGTTGCCGGCCACGTTGTGCCCGCCCGCCTTGACCGCCACCGGCGCACCGAATTCGCGCGCGAGCTGGATGGCAAGAATCACGTCGTGCGTACCCACACAACGAATGATCAACGCCGGGCGGCGGTCGATCATGCCGTTCCAGACGCTGCGGGCGTCGTTGTACGCGGAATCGCCGGGCTGGATCACGTCGCCCCGAAAGCGAAGCTTCCAGGAATCAATAACGCTGCTCGTGAGGGATGCGGCCATCGTGAGCAATCCTTTCTGACCGGGTCTAGCCGGTGAGTTTTCCGGTCGGATCGGGCCTCCACGAGTGGAGCACCCGCATATAGTTGGCGCGTTCGAAGGCGGCCGGCTCGGCGCAATGTTTCTGGCTCATGCTGCCGCGCATCTGGGCGGCGGATTCGTACGCGCGCTCCTCCATCCACTGCGCCGTTTCGACCAGCAGATCGCGCGCCACGCCGATACCGTTGCGCAACAGCGCCGATGTCACCATCGTGATATTGGCGCCCGCCATTACACCCTTGACCACGTCCTCGGCGGAGTGCACACCACTCGAAATGCCGAGGTCCACGTCCACCCTACCATACAAAATGGCAACCCAGCGAAGCGGAAGTCGCAGCTCGTTCGAGTTGCTCAACACGAGATGGGGCGTCACCGCCAGCGATTCGAGGTCGAAGTCCGGCTGGTAGAAGCGGTTGAAGAGCACCAGCCCGTCGGCACCCGCGGTCTTGATGCGCTGGGCCATATTGGCCATCGCGCTGAAGTACGGCCCCACCTTGACCGCCAGCGGAATGGTCACTTCGGCCCGCACCGCCGTCACCGTGTCCACCACCATCTGCTCGACGTCCCGTCCGGTCATGTCGGGGCTGGTGGGAATCATATAAATGTTGAGTTCCAGCGCGTGCGCACCCGCGTCCTGCATCAGCCGCGCGTATTCGACCCACCCCCCGCGCGACACGCCGTTGAGACTCGCGATGATGGGGATATCCAGTTCGTGGCGCGCGCGGCGGATCTTTTCCAGATACTCGTCAGGGCCGACGCGGTAGCTGGACAACTCCGGAAAGTACGATGATGCCTCGGAGAAGCTGTTCGCGCCCGTGCTCAGGTAGTGGTCGATTTCGTGGCTCTCGGCGTTGATCTGCTCCTCGAACAACGAGTACATCACGATGGCCGAAACGCCCGCGTCCTCGAGCTGCTTCATCGACTCCAGCGAGTTGGACAAGGGCGACGCCGAGTGCACGAGCGGGTTCTTGAGCTCGAGCCCGAGCCAGTGCGTCGTGAGATCGATCATTTTGCGGCCTCCGGGGATTCGTCGCCGGCGGGTTTCTGGAACGCGGCCCGCTGCAGGCGCTGCCAGCGCGTGTCCACATTCTCCTGCGCCAGCGCGAGCAGGCGCGCCGCCTCCTCCGGATGCGACTGCTGCAGCATCCGGTAGCGGCTCTCATTGTATATGTAGTCCCGGAGTTTGATCTTCGGGGGTGCGCTGTCGAGCTGCAGCGGGTTGCGCCCCGCCGCGGCGAGGCGCGGGTCGAAGCGGTACAGCGGCCAGTAGCCGCTCTCCGACGCGAGCTTCTGCTGCGTGAGCCCCTTCGCCATGTCGATGCCGTGCGCGATGCAGTGGCTGTACGCGATGATCAGCGACGGTCCGTCGTAGCTCTCGGCTTCCACGAGCGCGCGCAGCGTTTGCTGGTCCGACGCGCCCAGCGCAATCTGGGCCACGTAGACGTGCCCGTACGACATCGCGATGGCGCCGATGTCCTTCTTGGGGGTCGCCTTGCCACCGCTGGCAAACTTCGCCACAGCGCCCAACGGTGTCGCCTTGGACGACTGCCCGCCAGTGTTGGAGTACACCTCGGTGTCGAGGATCAGCAGGTTCACGTTGCGCCCGCTCGCGAGCACGTGGTCGAGCCCGCCGAACCCGATGTCGTAGGCCCAGCCGTCGCCACCGACGATCCACACGCTGCGTTTCACCAGCGTGTCGGCCACCGCCAGCAGATCCTGCGCCCACGCTTCCCGGTTCGTCCGCAGTCTGGCCTTGAGTTCGGCCACGTGGTGCCGTTGCGCGGCGATCGCGCCATCGCCAGACTGATCGGCGTTGAGAATCTCGTCAGCCAGTGGCGCGCCGATGTCCGTACGATGTGCGCGCACCAGCGAACGCGCCAGTGTCTGCTGGGCGTCCACCGCCTCGCGCATCCCGAGCCCGAACTCGGCGTTGTCCTCGAAGAGCGAGTTGCTCCACGCCGGACCGCGGCCATCGGCGTTGGCCGACCACGGCGTCGTCGGCAGGTTGCCGCCGTAGATCGAAGAGCACCCGGTCGCATTGGCGACCACGACATGGTCGCCGAAGAGCTGCGTCATCAGCCGCAGGTACGGCGTTTCGCCGCAACCGGCGCACGCGCTGGAGAATTCGAACAGCGGCGTGCGCAGCTGTACGTCCTTGACCTTGCTGATGCCCAGGCCGTGCGCCTCGGCTTCCGCGGGCGGGAACGCCTCCGGCAGGCGCAGGAAGTAGTCCCAGTGCGC
>DASUGO010000193.1:0-6085 GCA_036273975.1 Candidatus Krumholzibacteriia bacterium | reverse complement strand
GACATCGTGGTGGAGTGCTCGAGCCATTGTGGCGCGGCCAAGACGGACTCGCTGATCGCGGTGTTCCTGAGTTCGGCGACCGCCAACGACGTGTGCGACACCACGCCCACGATCACCAACGACGCCCCGGACTGTTTTGGCCTGGGTGAGACAACGGTCACCTTCACCGCCAGGGACGACGACAACAACGCCAACACGTGCACGGCAAAGGTGACCGTGCAGGATACGACGCCGCCGGAGATCGACGTGGTGCTGGACCGCGACGTTCTGTGGCCGCCGAACCACAAGTACGCGACGGTGTGTGCCGAGGTGACGGTGACGGACATCTGCGATCCGGATCCGACCTGGGTGCTGTTCAGCACCGAGTCGAACGAGCCGGACAACGAGAAGGGCGACGGCAACACGACCGACGACATCGCCGGCGATGCCACCGGGACCGCCGACGTGTGCGTCGATCTGCGCTCGGAGCGCCAGGGTGGTGGCGACGGCCGCAAGTACACGCTGATCTATGAGGCGATGGACATGTCCGGGAACGTCGCATACGACACCGTGTGCGTGCGCGTGCCGCACGACCAGTCGGCGGCGGCGCTGGCCTCGACGGGCTTCAGCGTGGACGGTTCCTCGCTGACCGGGCTGACCGACAAGTTCGCCGTGGTGATCAAGACGACGGATGAACTCGAAGCGAGCATTCTGGACGTGAACTCGGTCTATCTGGGCAACACGCGGGGCGTCGAGCGCCCGGTGGAGACGCGTGTTCTCGACGTCGACAACGACGGTCGGCTGGACATGGCGTTGTTCTACGCCACCGAGGACCTCCTCGGCGCGGGTTCACCCCTGCTGTACGGTGACGACAACTCCAGCCTGAAGAACGAGCGCGGCGATGGTCCGATCGGTGTCCACTTCGTGTCACCGTCGGGCGTGGACTACCTGGTGAGCGACATCTTCGCGCTGGGAACCCCGGTGGAGATGCCGACGGTGTGGATGATCTTCGATCCGCCACTGGGTGCCCCGGAACCGGATCTGACGCCGAAGGCGAAGGAGACCGCGCTGAATTCGATTCACCCGAACCCGTTCAACCCGCAGACGACGGTGGCGTATTCGCTGACCGGCGAGACGCGGGTGCGGATCGCGATCTATGATGTTCGCGGCGCGCTGGTGCGGTTGCTGGTGGACGAGAGCCAGGCGGCGGGCGAGCACAACGCGCTGTGGAACGGCGTGGATGACTCGGGCCGTCCGGTGACGAGCGGTATCTACTTTGTTCGGATGATCGCCGGGTCCTACAAGGAGACCCGCAAGATCGTCATGTTGAAGTAGATCCACCATTCCGGAATTGTTCTGAAGCAAGGCGGGCTCCCTCCGGGGGGCCCGCTTTCGCTTCTCCGGGCCAGCTGGTTCCGGTATACTGCCCCGATTCTCATGGAACCAAATACCAGACTGGGCAACTACGAGATCGTCGAGAAGATCGGCGCGGGTGGGATGGGCGAGGTCTATCGCGCGCGCGACACCCGTCTCGGCCGCGACGTGGCGCTGAAGCTCCTGCCGTCGATGTTCGCCGACGACGCCGAGCGGCTGGGGCGCTTCGAGCGCGAAGCGCGCCTGCTGGCGGCGCTCAATCATCCGCATATCGCCGCGATCTACGGCCTCGAGCACGCCGACGGCAAACGCTTCCTCGTACTGGAACTTGTTCCGGGCGAGGATCTGTCGGATCGCATCGCACAGGGACCGCTTCCGCTCGACGAGGCCCTGCCGATTGCGCGCGACATCGCCGAAGCGCTGGAGTACGCGCACGAGCAGGGCATCGTCCACCGCGACCTGAAACCTGCCAACATCAAGATCACGCCGGAGGGCCGGGTCAAGGTGCTGGACTTCGGGCTGGCCAAGGCACTGGAGTCGGAGGACGGCCGCGACCCGCGGCTCTCACAATCGCCGACCGTGCTGGCGAGTTCGCCGACCATTGCGGGCGTGATCCTGGGCACCGCCGCCTACATGAGTCCCGAGCAGGCGCGCGGCAAGAGCGTCGACAAGCGCAGCGACGTGTTTGCGTTTGGCAGCGTGCTCTATGAAATGCTGACCGGAAAGCAGGCGTTCCTGGGCGACACGGTCAGCGATACGCTCGCGTCGGTGCTCAAGACGCAACCGGATGCGGGCACGTTGCCGGAGAACACGCCGCGCGTGATCCGCGAACTCCTGAGGCGTTGCCTCGAAAAGGACGTCAAGCTGCGCCTGCGCGACATCGGCGAGGCGCGCATCGCCATCGACCAGGCGCGTCACGGCGCGCCCGACGCGGAGGAGACCCACGCGGCGGCGGCGCCGAATACGGGTCCGGCGCGCTTCCGCGCCAATCTGGTGTGGGGCGTTCTGACGCTCGTCATTGCGACGGCGGCGTTCTTCGCCTCGCGCATGGTCCCGCCGCAACACGCCGACGGTCCGCTGCGCAAGCTCGCGGTGGAACTCGAGGAGACCGACCCCAGCCAGAGTTCGTTTCGCGTCGCGCTGTCGCCGGACGGGAAGCGGGTCGCCTTCATTTTGAACGACAAGCTCTGGGTGCGCGAACTCTCCCGTCTGGAAGCCACCGAGATCCCGGGCACCGCGAAGGCCGAGATCCCATTCTGGTCGCCCGACGGGCAGCAGATCGGTTATCGCATCGGCTCGACGTTCTATCGCGTGAGCGCGGGCGGGGGCAACAGCACGGTGATCAGCAACACCAAGGAAATGTTTACCGGTGGATCGGGCGCGGCATGGACCGAGGATGACCGCATCGTGTTTACCGTGGGCTCGAAGGGATTGCTGGAGGTGCCGGCGCTCGGTGGCGACCCGGTCGAGATCCTGCCGCGTAATGAGGGAGAAACGGACCTCCACGAGCCGGACGTCCTCCCCGGCGGGCGTGGCTATCTGTTCGTGCCCCATGCCGACAGCGGCGGACCCAACTCGATCGCCGTTTTTGCCAACGGCAAACGCAAGACATTGCTCACGCTCAAGGACCATCGCATCTGGACGCCGCGCTATTCATCGACCGGACACATCCTGTTCCGGCGTACGCCGATCAACAGCGGGGTGTGGGCGGTACCGTTTTCGCTCTCCACGCTGGAAGTTACCGGCGAGCCGTTCCTGGTCGGGCTGGACGGGGCGGAACCGTGTCCGGGACCGGACGGTCTGTTGGTCTATCGCATCGGGGGAGCAAACGCGACGTCGCAGCTGGCGTGGATCAACGCGGATGGTAGTCTCGACAAGACCATCAGCGAGCCGTTCATCGGAATCGGACAGCCCGCCATTTCGCCGGACGGCACGCGCGTCGCCGCAATGGTCAATGAGGACGGCAACAGCGGCGACATCTGGGTATACGATCTCGGGCGTGGAACGCGGCAACGGCTGACGTTCGACTCCGGCTGGGAGATCTACCCCTGCTGGTCGCCGGACGGAAAGTGGATCTACTATTCCTCTGGGGCCGACGGAGCAATTCATGTCCGGGCCGCGGACGGGACCGGTTCGGATGCGCTGCTGGGCCGGAGAGGGTACGGTGTCAGTCTCTCGCGGGACGACAAGTGGATGGCGTATGAGGTAGATGACGTCGCGACGACCTCGACCGATATCTTTGTTGTCGCGATGCCGGGCGACTCTACGATGGATCCGAAGGCATTGCTGAATTCCAAGGCCGACGAGGGCGGGCCGCGCATCTCGCCGTCGGGCGATTACCTGGCCTATGTGTCCAATGAGTCGGGCCGCGACGAGGTGTATCTCACGCGTTTTCCCACCGGCGAGGGCAAGTGGCAGGTGTCGGTGGACGGAGGGGAACGTCCCCGCTGGGACGACGGGGCCGCGCGAATTTACTTCACGAGCGAAACCTCCTTGATGGCAGTCGACATCACCGAGCAGCCGGACCTGCGTCTGGGCAATCCGCGGACCCTGTTCGAGTTCGGCCCGGCCGGTGTGGTGACGGGCCGGATGCGCTCATACGGCGCGGATCGCGGGGGCAAGCGGTTCGTGATGTCCTACACCCCGGCGGGCAACAGCCAGAAGTCCATGTTCCGGTTTGTCGTGGTGGAGAACTGGCCCGCGGAGTTCGCGAAGGACGGCAAATAGCGGCCGGGTTCCGCGGTGCTCAGGACGCCGTGGATGACGCGCGCAGATAAGTTTCGAACCACTCCACGGTTGCCTTGGTCGCATTCTCGAGCGCCTCGCTCGCGATTCTCCCGTCATCATAGCCGTACGTGTGCCCGGTCAACAGCCGCAGCAGCTTCTTGTCGGCCTTGATCGACGGCGTGTCATAGAACTGGTAGGACTCCGCCACCGGCACCGTGGGATCGTGTTCGCCGTGGATGACCAGATGCGGCGCGGTGAGGTGCTCGGCACGTGCGCCGGCCGCGTAGCGCTCGCGGTTGGTCTCGATGTCCTCCAGGAGCGCGAGTCCGAGCGCGAGTGAGGTTCCGGTGGCGTAGTCGGTGAATCCCAACTCGCCCTTCTCCCGCCACTGTTGCTTCTGCCGGTCGCTGTACTGCCGCGGTTCCGCCAGCGCCGACCAGGTGGCGAGCGCCGCGATCGACGGATCTTCGAGCGCGCGCAGGATCGTGACCAGCCCGCCGCGGCTGTGGCCCCACAGCGCGATGCGCACGTCACGGCCAATACCGAGGGCGGCCGGCCCGTTACCACGAATCCACGCCAGCGTGTTGGCAAGGTCGTCGAGCTCGCGCGCGATGGTGTTTTCGCGGAACAGCTCCGGCGCGACGAAGGTGTCGTCCTGGGAGAGCCGGGCGGTGCCGTCGGCCGGGACCCGGCCGTTGTGCGAGAAATCGACGACCAGCGCCCCGAATCCTTCCGCCTGGAACCGCATGGCCAGCATCGGGATGAAGCCCCAGCGGCGGTGGCCCTTGAACCCGTGGCACATCACCACCATATGCGGACTGGGCTCCCCGGCCGGGGTCACGGCGGGGTACCAGTCCGCGATCACCGGGTGGGCGTCGCGGGTCGGAATGGTGATGACGAATCGGCTCTGCATGGCTGAACGGAGGCCAAGATAGGCAATTCCTGTTGTCATTGCAAGAGTTAGCCGTTGCGCGGCCCCACAAACCCGATTATCATGATGCGGATTCCCATGGTTCTCTCCAAACTCAATGGTCTTCCCAATGGCGCCCGCGTCATTCTGGCCCCGCTGTGCGGGGTCACGACCGCGCCGTTTCGGCGCATCTGCCTCGAGCAGGGCGCGGACATGGTCGTGACCGAAATGGTCAGCTCCGAGGCCATGACGCGCAGCCGCGAGATGTACTGCAAGGCGCTGCACGGTCTCGATATGAGCGAGGGGCCGCTGTCGCTGCAGATCTTCGGCGGCGATCCGGTGCGCATGGGCGAAACCGCCGCGCGGCTGTCCGAACAGAAGCCCGAGTATCTCGACATGAACTTCGGTTGCCCGGTGAAGAAGATCGTCAACGGTAACGGCGGCTCGGCCGTGCTCAAGGACGTCAACCTGCTGGCGGACATCTGCCGCGAGGTGGTGCGCCGCAGTTCGGTGCCGGTGTCGGCCAAGATCCGCGCCGGATGGGACCGTCCGACCGGGGAGCAGGTGCGCGAGTTCGCGCGCACCATCGAGGATTCGGGGGTCGCGATGATGGCGATCCACGCGCGCACGCGCAAGCAGGGCTTCTCGGGCCGCGCCAACTGGGAACTCATCGCCGAAGCCAAGAGCGCGGTCAGGATTCCAGTGGTTGGTAATGGTGACGTGCGCAGCGCCGACGACGTGGTGCGCATGCACGAGCAGACCGGCTGCGACGCGGTGATGATCGGCCGCGCCGCGATTGGCAACCCATGGATTTTCAATGAGGTCAAGACGGTGATGGAAGGACGCGAGTACATCCATCCAACACCGCGCGAGCGCGTCGCGGTGATTCTGCGTCACATCGGCGAAGCTGTGAAACTCGAGGGCGACCATGGCGGTGTGGTGGCGTCGCGCAAAGTCATGGCGGCTTATCTCAAGCGCGCCCCCAACGTCCGCGAATCGCGCGGTCAGTTGATGCAGGCGCGCAACTACGCCGAGGTCGCCGACATCCTGCACGCCTACCTGGACCGCATCGGTCCGCTGGCCGACGTACCGTAC
>DASUGO010000192.1:0-36224 GCA_036273975.1 Candidatus Krumholzibacteriia bacterium | reverse complement strand
CATCCGCAAGTCTTTCTGGTCCCTCGCTCCGTGCACGCTGGCCGCACTGACGCTGCTCGTGGCATTGCCTTCAGGCGCGCGCGCAACCGACCCGGCGCCTGCTGTTGCCGTCGAGCACGGCTGCCTCGGGTGGGAACCCGGTTCGCAGTTTCAGCGTCCGCTGGGAATCTTCTTCGACACCGTCAAACAGGAGTGCTACGTCGCCGATACCGGCAATGGCCAGGTCATCGTGTGCGACACCAATGGCAGTCCGCTCTACCGCTTCACACATTTTGTCGAGACGGATGGTCACAGCGTTCCCGGGCAGCCCCGCAGTATCACGGTTGACGGGGCGGGACGCATCTTCCTCGCCGACGACTCAAGCGCAGAGTTGGACGTCCTCGACACCACCGGGCGCCGCATTACCTCCATCGCCGCGCCCGGCGATCACTGCGGACTCAAGGATGGATTTGAACTGGTGGCTCTGGGCCCCGGCGGCGTGTATGCCACGCTGTCCTGCGCGTCGCGCCGGGTCGTGGTCATCAACAACGATCTGACGATCGCGCGCGTCATTACGCTGCGCTGGAAGGATACGGCGGATCGGGCGTGCCTCACCGGCCTCGCGGTGGACGCACAGGGTGGAATTTATGTGACGGACGCGTGTGCGTCCGAAATGGTGCAGATGTACGACCCGGACGGCGGGCTTCTCCGTTCGTTCGGAACGCATGAAACTGGGCTGGAAAATTTCTCTTTCGCCTCCGGTATCGCCCTGACGAACGATGGCCACATGTGGATCGTGGATACGCTCCGGCATCTGGTGTCGTTCTTTACGCCGGAGGGCACAAGAATCACCACCGTCGGTGGTAAAGGCACAGAGCCGGGAGCAATGCAGTACCCGTCCTGTGTGACGACGGATGGCGAGGGCCGCGTTTTTGTGGCAGAGAGAGTGGGTAACCGGTATCAGGGCTTTCGTCTGGAAGGCGTACCGGCGGGCGATCATCCTGCTCAGAGTCAGCTGGGAATGTTGTTAGAAACAGTCGGAAACGACTAGGAGGTGATTCGCGTGCGCAAAATAAGTGCATTGATCGGAATCGCTGCGCTCGTGGTCTGCCTGCCGATGCTCGTGGTTGCTGGTGACTTCCACAACGGGGCCTCACTCGTTTGTTCGGATTGTCATACCATGCACTACAGTCAGCAGCATGGCTACAACTCAGATGGTACCGGTTTCTTCACTGCCCTCGGCGGAGGCCCTCATCATTACCTGCTCCGCAATGAGGTCAATGAACTCTGCTTGACGTGCCATGACGGATCGAGCTTTGCACCGGACGTTTACGGTGCGAATTCGAATTCGTATGTCCGCCAGGCGGGCGCCTTGAACAAGGTGGGCGATGGCCATGAAGCAACCGGCCATACGCTTAATTCCACCGCGGAAGCCCCGGGCAGCAATCCGGCCTGGAGCACCGCGGAGGGTCTCGAGTGCACCAACTGCCACTATCCGCACGGCTCGGCTTCCTACCGCAACGTGGCGGCGGACCAGGGCAACTATGCGGGTCTGGGCAGGACGTACTCGATGATCACGTATGCCTCGGGAACGCAGGATCTGACGAAGGACGTCTTCCAGACCGCGGCGGGCCCGATGAGCGTGCACTACGCTTACAACAACGTGCAATTCAACGAACCCGACGAGACCAAGTCGGCGTATGCCAACTGGTGCAAGGGTTGCCATACCGATTTCCACGGCCTCAAGGGTGGCCTGGAAGTTGGCGGCGCGACGGGCGAAGAGTGGCTGCGTCACCCCAACGCCGATGCGAACATCGGCGCCATGGGCGGCGGTCATTCGGCGCTCGCGACTTTCACGGCGAAGACCAACAAGGTTCATGTCATGAGCGCGAGCGGCGTGATTGGCGCGGCGGACAACAGCCCGTCGTGCATGTCGTGCCACAAGGCCCATGGCAACCAGAACTCGTTTGGTTTGATCTTTATGGCCGGCACCGGTACCGTCACCGAACAGGGCGACGACGGCACGGCCATGCGTAGCACTTGCAAACAGTGCCACCGCCAGGGCGGTTGAGTCGTAGTCGTGTAGGTTAGTTGTTCAGGTTCCTCTGTGTGGGGGTGGGAAGTGCGGGAATACCAGCCTTCACCACCCCCATCCTTGCGAAGGGTGGGCCGCAGTGACGCAAGCAAGAGGCATCCGGTATTCGGCACTCGCATCCAGTTGCGCGGTGCTTCTGGCATGTCTGTGTGTGTGGGCGGCCGTCGCTCAGGTCACACAGGACGAAAACTCTCCCCATCTCAATTCCGAGAACGGCGTCCTGCGGATCAATGAGCCCTGGGCACCGCGTGGCAGTTGCAACCAGTGCCACGACATGCACGCGCAGGATGCAGGTAGCGGGCCCTACCCGGGCGCTCTCTTCGCGGAAAACACCAACACACTGTGCTACGCCGACGGCGCGGGACCCTGCCACTCCGCGACACCGTCCAACTATCCCGCCACCGAGAGTTCGCGCATTCCGTCGGGATTCCCGAACGCTGGCTACTTTGAGTACAACGCGGGCGGATCCAAGGTGTGGGGTGTAGCGTACCGCGATCGCTGGCCCGGAAAACTGGTCTACGACAACCCAGGGGTCGTGGGCGCGAACTACTACTCGCCGCATCGTAACGACCCCGATATGGGACGGCTCGACGCGGAAGGACAGGGCAGCTGTCTGAACTGCCACGATCCGCACGGATCACAGAGCCCCTTCGACATGCTCGTTGCAAACTACGGCGGTATTGGTGGCCATGAGGACGCTGGGTATCCGACCCGGTATGAACTGTGTTTCTCGTGCCACTCCAACCTCGGCCCCATTGGAATGGAACCGTCGGGTCGCTACGTCGCGGATTACTATGACTCGTCGCTCAACGGGGATTTTGCGGGTCATCAGATCCAGATGAATCCCGCGGTTGCACTCGCATGGCCCGCGCACATTCGCCGCGGCGACAAACTACCCTGCTACGACTGCCACAACCCCCACGGATCCCGGGGCTACAACAACCTGGGTCCGAATACGTTCGTCATCAGTGACGAGCGGCAGGGCTGGAACAATTTGACGGACACAAAGACGGATCCGGTCCAGAGCCGGAGATTCTGCCTCGGGTGCCACATCCCCGCCGATGGTATCCCGGGGTCGCAGTTTGTGGAGGGAATCGTGATGAACGCGATTTCCGTACAGAACGGCCACACGTCTACCGACACGCAGGGCTGTTTTGAATGCCACGGCTCGGACTATTCGTCGCCTACGTCAAATAACGTACACAACCCGGGAACCTGATGCGTGCGAGCCATGCGCTGTGCATCGCAATCTTTGGAGTCGGCATGCTGATGAATTGCCGTGAGGTAATCGCGGGAGCCGACCTGGGGGGGCGTTTCTGGCTGGCATACCAGAGCAACGAGGAGGCACGCACCCGTCAGGAATACTTTGTTCAGCACTATGAAGCGATCCTGCGTGACCGGTTGCTGGAGCAGAACGACCTGCGGTTGACGTTCTACTTCGACAATTCGAAGAACCTGACCAACAATCTCACCTATCGGCGGTACCGGGGGCACCTCGACCTGACCAATCGCTACTACACCTTCAACGCGCGTTATGCGCCGCGTCAACAGGTGTCGCCCCTGCAACTGGAGCCGTCGCTGGATGCCTCGCAGAACCAGCTGGCGCTCGACGTCCATGTGCCGCGGGCGCCGCGGCTCCGGCTGTCCTACAACGCCCGCTCCCGCTATCAGGACGAGACGCGCACCAGTGACGTCCAGGACCTCCGCGCCGACCTCTCGTACCGGTACCAGGGACTGGATCTGCGCGCGAACCGGTGGTCGTCCGAGAGCCGCAATGGCAACGATCTGCACACCGACGTGACCGGCCTTTACGCTCACCTGATGAAGACCCTGAGACCATGGCTGACCGGGAGTGGGGGTTATGAGTTCCGTCTGACCGAATCGGACCGCGAGATCGCACCGCTGAGCACGGTCAAGAACCATATCGTGACCGGTACGGTGACGGCGGAAAACGGTGACCTGGTTTCGGCGATGTTGTCCGGCTCGACGCGCCGGCTTTCGCAGGAGTACATCGTTGATACACAGAACCGCGACGACAACCTCAATTTCATCCTGTCGTTCTTTCGACGGAGTCATGTCCGGCCGGAGGTCAGTCGCACCTACATCATGAGCGAGCGGGACGACTTTCGCATCACAACCGACTATGCGTCGCTGCAGGTCCTTGCGGATGGATACATCCAGCGCCGGACCTGGGCAAGGGCTCAGGTGACGCGGCGCATCGACATCAACACGCAGGGTGGAGTGCTGCCAAGTCATATCTATCTGGTATCGTTGCGTTCGAACCTGCGGCGCGGAATCGATATGCGCGCCGAGCTGACTGCCAACGAGGCGTTGAACGATGCGCCGTATATCAGCCGTTATCAGACTTCGTCCCTGTTCGACCTCTATCTGGTGCCGTGGCGGAGCACGACGATCACGCCGCACCTGCAGTACACCAACTTTGACGACTACCTGTCGTTTGTGAACAACGACCAGGCCCGCTGGGGCGTCACGGCCACGTACGCACCCCGTTACCCACGCATGAGCCTGGGGCTCGACGTCAACCGCTCCAGGATCACCAGCGGATTCCGGCGCATGGACACGGCAGCTGCGGTCAATCTGTCGCTGTTTCTCCGCGGGCGGTCCACCATGAATGTCTCCTATGGCCGGCGGGAGACGGAATATTACGACAGTGGCGCTGGTTCGAGACCGGGCGTCAGCCTGTCGAACACGCTCAACGCGCAGGCGCAGTTCTGGGTTTCTCATCGTGGATCGATCGCCGTCAATTATACTGGTGTGACGCGTAACCCGGAACCGGACTCCCAGCAATTGGCGATTACTTACAGACAGGACTTCTGATGATGAACCGATGCATGAAATCCCTGGCGCGAGCCCGCGGAAGCGCGGGGCGAGCGCTCGTTCTCGCGCTCGTGGCAGTTGGTGGTGCCGGGTGTGGCGGACCGCGCATGGAGGTCTACACGAATCCGCAGGCGGACCTCTCGTTCTACGAACGCGTCGGTGTGGTTCCGTTTCGGACGCTGGCCGTCGACCGGATGGCGGGCGAGAAGTTCACCACCGAGTTCAACACCGCGCTACTGGCCTCGGAACTCTTCGAAGTGGTGGACTTTGGTGTGTTTGTTTCCGACGTCGCCAAGGTCATGGGGACGCGCTCGCCGGTGGAAGGCCTGAGCGCGGAGCAGGTGAAGCAGATCGCCACCGCGGCCGGGGTGCAGGGGTTGTTCGTCGGTACCGTCAGCGACTACCAGATGATGTCGACCCCGAGCGGGCAGTTCCCGGTGGTCACGGTCGAAGTGCGTTTTCTTGACGCGGAAACCGCCAATGTGGTGTGGAGCGCGTCGGTAACCGAGCGCGGAGGGCCCAAGACGCCCGTCATCGGTCTGGGCGAAATACATACGCTGGGAGAGTTGTCGCAGAAGGTCGCGCGGACCCTGGTCGACAAGTTGAAATGAGTCGTATCGCATTCAAAACGGGATCGCGGCGTGCGCCGTCCGGGCTGATCGCAGCCGCACTGGCGGCGGCCATGCTCTGGGGTTGCGCCGGTGCGCCGGCATCGTTCCGGGCGAACGTCGACGGCGTACAGCCGGGCGACACAGTGGCGGTGCTGCCGCTCGTGAACCTGAGCCAGCAGCAGAATGCACCCGACGTCGTGTTCAACGCGGTGTTCGTGGAATTGCTGGAGATCGCTGACTACGCGGTGGTGGATCCCGGCCTGGTCCAGGACATGGTTCTGCGCCTGCGCCTGCGCCTCACCGATCGCCTGCCGCTGGAAACCCTGCAACAGATCGGGCAGGAACTCGGTTGCCGGTACGTACTGGAAGGAACCGTCAACGCCTACGGCATGGTGAACGACGGCCCCGACGCGTACCCCTCGGTCGCTGTCACGATGCGCATGGTGCGCTGCGCCGACGGACGCATCGTGTGGGCGGGGAGCCACGCCCGCAGGGGTGACGACACGGAAACGGTTTTTGGGATGGGACGGGTGGGGACGCTGGAGCAACTCGCGCAAACGACGGTTTCGGAGCTCATGCAGTCGTTGCGCAACGAGAAACAACAAGGAGCCGCACAATGAAGACTCGCTGGTTCTGGTTCATGACGCTGGGTATCGCGGTTGTCCTGGCCACCCCTGGAGGCGCCGGGGCGGACGAACCCGGCGTCACCGCGCCCCGCTACACGGCCGAAGTAATCCGCGTGGCCATCTCCCATCGCGTGGTGGCCGACTTCGCGGACACGCTGACCGTGAACATGCGCGAGCGGCAGACGGTGGGCGACACCGATTTCTCATTCGAGGTGATCGAATTCTATCCGGAGTTTGCCATCATGGATTCGACCCACGCGATCGTGTCCGTGTCGGCCGATCCCAACAACCCTGCCTTCAAGATACGCATCTACGAAAATAACGAACCGACCGAAGACACCTGGGCGTTCTACGGGATCGACATTCCGCACTACGGACGGACATCCTATCTGGCGTTCAAGGTGCTGTCGTTTCGGTACCGTGGAGAATTGATTGGCGACGCCGGTGCGGCGGAGCCGAAGGCGGAGGAGGAGCGGAAGTGAACAGCGGCAAACGGCGGTCCGTCGTGCCCATGGCGCGTGCGCTGGCTCTGCTGGCGGTGCTGTGCGTGACGCTGGCCGGTCCGGCGAGCGCGCAGCGGCGCGAATGTGTCGATTGTCATGAAGACTTCAAGAGCGTGATGAAGCGGAGTCACGTCCACCAGCCGGCCCGGGACAATTGCGAGACGTGCCACAAACGGCATGGCTTCACGCAGAAGCTGGTGCTCGTGAAGGGCATGCCCGACCTGTGCACGGAGTGCCACGCCGACGTGAAAACCGAGCTCGACGGAGGCCATGTGCACGGGGCGCTCTCGGTGGGCGGCTGCACCGCGTGCCATGACCCGCACGCCTCCGACGGCAAGGGGCTGCTGCGCACCGAAGCCACCCAGGCGGAGCTGTGCATCGTCTGCCACAAGGACCTCGAACCGCTCACGGCCGAGAAGAACACCCACGACCCCTTCAAGAAGGGGGACTGTTCCGTCTGCCACGCGCCGCACTCGTCGCAGGTGCCGGGGCTGCTGGTGGCGAAGGAGTCGGACCTCTGCGCCCAGTGCCACAAGGATGTGGCGTCCGGGCACAAGAAGGTGCCGGGGGTCGGCGATTTCGCGTGCAGCTCCTGTCACGATCCGCACGCGTCCAACAAGAAGGCCAAGTTTGCCGCCAATGCGCACGAGCCCTTTGCCACCGGCGACTGCGAATCGTGCCACGCCATGGAGAACGGCGAGGTCACGATTGGCGATGACTTCCCGCCGAGCGACCTGTGCTCGACCTGCCACGACAACGAGGCCGCACTGGTGGCCGGCGCGAACAGCCACTTCGGCGCCGGGGCGATGGCCGGAAAAGGCGCGGCTGCGTGCCTCGAGTGTCACGACCCGCATGTAAGCGGACGCCCCGCGATGCTGGTTGCCGACCAGAACACGCTGTGCCGCAAGTGCCACGACTCGCTGCCGGAAACCGGCAAGATCAAGGGGTTCGCGCACGTACCCTTTACGGAGGGGAACTGCACGGGGTGCCACAACCCCCACGGCAGCAGTGCGCCGCATAAGCTGGCGAAGGCGCCCGCCCAACTGTGCGTCACCTGTCATGCGGAAATCGTGGCGCCGGCAGAAAGCGGGAAGACCACCCACCCGGCAATGGAAGCCGCGGAGTGCACCGACTGCCACGCCGGACACGTCGGAGAGGACGAGGCGTTGCTTTCGCGTCCCATCGGCGAAGTATGCGCGGATTGCCATGACAAGGAGACCCATCGCAACGGGCACCTTCCGTATCAGACCGGTCAGTGCAACATGTGCCACAAGAACCATTCGCACGAGAAGGATCTGATGGCGGGTGGCGTCAACGAGACGTGCGGATCCTGCCATGTCGATCAGCTCAAAGCCATGGTGGCCACGAACAAGCACCCGGCGCTCGAGGGCGAGGACTGCCGGTTGTGCCACGCTGCGCACGGAAGCGAGAACAAGGGGCTCCTCGTCGAGTCGCAGAAGAGCCTGTGCATGGGCTGCCACGATGTGGCGGACATGATCGTCCACGCTGACGTCCCCGCCGGGACGGCCGGCGAGACCCGCAACGGCGGAGCGGCCACACTGCACCCGCCGGTCGCGGATGGAAACTGCTCCGCGTGCCACGATGCACACGGGTCGCCACTCCCCGGTCTGCTGGTTCGCAGCGGCGAGAGCCTGTGCTTCGGATGCCACGGCCAGGAGAAAATCAACTTCTCCGAAGGACATGTGCACACGCCGGTCGCCGAGGGCAAGTGCGATGCGTGTCACACGCCGCACGGCAGCGAACTTGAAGATCTCGCGAACGCCACGCAACCGGGCGTCTGTACCCAGTGTCACGATGCGGCGTTACCCGAGTTCCAGACGGCTCACAAGCAGATCGACGTTTCACAGGCGATGTGCACCGCGTGCCACGCGCCGCACTCGTCGGCGAGCGAGGCGTTGTTGAACCCCGTGGTCCATGCACCGTTCGCGGATGGAGACTGTGAAACCTGCCATGAGGTCACGACATCGGAAACGGGCGTCACAAAACTGAGCAAGGTGTCCGCAACACTTTGCTACGACTGCCACGACGACAAACAGTCCGGCAAGGGCCACCAGCACGTCGAGGGCGTGTCCTGTGTCGAGTGTCATCAGCCGCACTCGTCACCGTTCAAGAATCTGTTGCAGCGGCCTGACAAGCTATGCACCGGGTGCCATGCCGACGTCCTCAAGACGGCGGCGGCAGGCGCCGGCAAGACCTACGTCCACAAGCCCATCGATACCGGCTGTCAGGCGTGCCACAAGATGCATGAGCCAGCCGCGGAGCCGTTCCTGATGACCGCCCAACGGGACCTGTGCTCGGGGTGTCACGAGTCGATCCAGAGCCGAGCGGGCGACAAAACGCAGCACCAGCCATTCGCGAAGGCCGAGTGTTCGAAGTGCCACGAAACCCACGTGGCGGGGGAACGGCATCTGCTGAGGACCGCGCAGACGGACCTGTGCCAGACGTGCCACGATCTGAAAACGCCCGCGATGCTTGCGTCGCACGGGAACATTCCGCTGGTCGGGAAGGCGTGTGTGAGTTGTCATGACCCGCACAGCACGAAGGCGGCTGGAACTTCACTGGTGTATGCCACCAAGCACCCGCCCTACGAGGACAAGGACTGCACGGTGTGCCACGACACCGCCGGGAAGGCCACGCAGAATCTTGCGACCTGTGTGGAATGCCACGACGGTCATGATGGCTATGCGAAGGTTCATAATGGCGGGCGCGACGAGGCCGAAGCGGCCAGTGTGGGTGTGTGTCTGGACTGTCATTCACCGCACGCGGGTCACGATAAACTTCTGGTCCGGGCCTCGGTGAAGGAGACGTGTCTGCAGTGCCACGACCGGGGCATGTTCACGAAGCAATTCCAGCACGCCGCCCTCGATGAGGGCTGCGAGGCCTGCCATGACGTGCACGACAACGACATGAGCAAGCTGCGGGGACCCGATGCCAACGAGTTGTGCGCGGGCTGCCACGAGATCGAAAACATCCATACCCACGCCGTGAGCGGGAAGATTGACCCCCGCAATGGGGAGCCACTGGTGTGCGTAAGCTGCCACGAGGTTCACTCGGCCGATCACGAGTCGCTGCTGCCCTTCGACCAGAAGCGCGACATGTGTGTACAGTGTCACGCCACCGGACACTGAGGATTCGGAATTGAGGGATGGTGCCATTTGCTGGCGCCAGCAAGAACGGGGTGCACGTCAAGTGCACCCCGTTTTCATTGGAAGGCCGGGAGCGGAATCTACTTGTGGGTTGGGGGCCAGACCTGTTCGCCGGTCTCGGCATCGATGATGCGGACGGCCTGCACGGGGCAGTTCTTCGCCACCCACAACACGTTCTCCGGCCACCGGGTGTTCTCGTTGACCACGACCGGCTTGTCGTCCTCGTCGTATTCGAATACGTCGGGTGCCTTGTCCCAGCACAGCTTGTCGGACACGCACGCGTCCTTGTCGATGAGAATGTGGTACCTGGGCTCGGGTTTCGTCATGGCCTTCCTCCTGGATTCAATGACTTGATTCGTCTTCGGTACTTCCGTCCCGACTTGCTTCAGCCGACCCTCGCGTTGGATCCGCCCGTAAGGGCATCCCAACCGCGCGAGCGGAACTGCCCGCCACGCGGATCGATGACCAGGCACGCGGGCCCGCCGAGCGTGTCGACGACCGCCGGGCCGTGTTCGGGGCCGAGCACGAAGACGGCGGTTGCAAGCGCGTCCGAGAGCATGGCTGATCCGGCCACCACCGACACGCTGGTAGCCGCAACCGGCGAAACACCGGTGGCGGGGTCGACGATGTGGTGATGGACGCGTTCGCGGTCGTAATAGATCTCGTAGTTGCCGGATGTGGCCACCGCGCCGGACGCCAGCTCGACGACCCCGCGGTACCTGCCCTTCTTTTCCGGATCCTCGATCGCAATGCGCCACGGCTTTCCGCTCGCGCGGGTTCCGCGGACGCGAATGTCGCCGCCGGCATTCACGAGGTGGTGCGCCACACCGTCGCGCGACAGCGAATCCGAGACGCGATCGACAATGAACCCCTTGGCGATGCCGTCCAGCGTCACCCCCATGCCTGGAGCCGCAAGACGCAGGTCGCGCCCGTGAACCTCCAGCCGGTCGGAGCCGACGCACGCGAGTGCATCCGCAAGGGCGGCATCCGAGGGCGCGTGGCCACCGGAGGCGAACGTATCGGCGACCAGATCGACTACCGGCTTGACGGTGATGTCGAAAGCCCCGCGGGTTGTGTTGTGGATCCACTGCGCGTGGCGTACGACGTCGAGCAGTTCGCCGGGCGCGGCGGACAGGTTGCCGTCGCGGTTCAGGATCGACAACGGCGAGGCGCCATCGTGCCGGCTCAGCACAGCCACGTGCCGGTCCATCTCCGCGATGGCGTTGCCAATGGCCTGCTCGGCGGCGTGGCGCGACTCGTGCACGGCGATGATGGTGACATAGGTGCCCATGCGGACCACCGTCTGTTCCACCTGTTGGCGCGAGCGTCCCAGCTTGACGACCTTGTACGCCGACTGCAGGCTGGCGCCCGCGACGGCGCCGACGCCCAGGGCACCGGCGGCCAGCAGAAAGCGGCGGCGGTCGATCCTGGCGTCGATCAGCGAAGGTTTCTTGTCCATGCGATTACTCCTTGTGCGCAACGGCGTCCGCCGCCGCGCGAAAACCGCTGCAGCCGTTGCAGGAGCCGCCCGTGCAGTCGCCGCACGCGAGTACGTCGTCGCCGGCGGCGAATGTGGGATCGCTGCGGCGTTTGAGGCTCTGGACGGCGACCCACGCCACCATCAGGCCCACGGTTCCACCGATCGCGATGATCAGGTCGTGCAACATGTCAGCGGCCCATTCCCGCGAAGCCCATGAACGCCAGGGACAGAACGCCGGCGATCATGAGCGTCAATGCCGCGCCCTTCACCACCGACGACACGTCGGCCAGTTCCAGCCGCTCGCGGATTCCCGACATCAGCAGGAGGGCCAGCGTGAAGCCGGCGCCCGCGCCGAGCGCAAAGAACAGCGCCTGAACGAAGCTGTACTCGCGGCTGGTCTGAAAGAGCGCCACGCCCAGCACCGCGCAGTTGGTGGTAATAAGCGGAAGGAAGATGCCCAGCGCGCGGAACAGCGCCGGACTGAATTTCTTGATGAACATCTCCACCAGCTGCACCGCGGAAGCGATGACGACGATGTACGAGATCAGGTGGAGGTATGGCGCGTTGATGATGAGCAGCGCCTTGTGGATGCCGAACGCACATAGTGACGAAACCAGCATCACGAAGGTGACGGCGACGCCCATGCGCACGGCGGTATCGGTCTTGTTGGACACACCCAGGAACGGGCAGATGCCGAGGAACAGGCTCAGCACGAAGTTGTTGATCAGGCACGCGTCGATAAAGATCTGCAGGGGGGATGCCGTGTTCATGCCCGCGCCGCCTTTCGTTCCCGCATCCATGCGAAGAGGAGCAGCCAGCCGCCCAGCACGAAAAACGCGCCGCCGGGCAGCGCCATGATTGTCCACGGCTCGAACGACGGTCCCAGGACGCGAATGCCGGCGAAGGTGCCGTTCCCCAGCACCTCGCGCACCGATCCCAGCGCGAGGCACGCGATGGTGAACCCAAAGCCGACGCCCGCGGCGTCCGCGATCGAGAGTCCGACCGGGTTCTTGGAGGCAAAGGCCTCCGCGCGTCCGAGGATGTTGCAATTCACGACGATCAGCGCGATGAACGCGCCCAGTGCCTTGTAGATGTCCAGGCTGATGGCCTGAATCAGGTAATCGACCACGGTGACGAAGGTCGCGATGATCAGGATGAAGGCCGCGATGCGGATCTCGTTGGGGATCAGCTTGCGCACCAGCGACACGATCATGCTGGACATCACCAGCACGAACGCCGACGCCAGCCCCATTGCGATGCCGTTGACCACGGAGTTGGTCACGGCCAGCACCGGGCACATCCCCAGCAGCATCACGAATACCGGGTTCTCCTTCCAGAGACCCTTGAGGAATGCGTCCATCGACGTGGGTTCGCTGGCGGGACTTGCGTGTTCGCTCATTGGCCGCCCTCCGGCTGGCTGCTCTGTAGCGTTTGCAGGTTGCTCATGATCACCGGGACCGTGTGCGCGGTGCTGCTATGAAGAATGTCGGTCACGGCGCGCGAGGAAATGGTCGCGCCGGTGATGGCCTCGATCTCCCAGGCCTGTGTCTTCTCGCCGTGCTTGGCCAGTGTCACCGGATTCCTGATTCCCGTCCCGGCGTCATCCACGCGCACCGCGAGCGCCTCGAAATTGGCGCGAAACGACGGGTCGCTCTCGATCTTGCTGCCCAGACCCGGTGTTTCATGGCTCTCGAGCACCTTCATGCCCACCACCGCGCCATCGTCCGGTGAGTAGCCGTAGAGCACCTTGAGCAGATCGGCGAACCCCTGGCCGCTCGCTTCCACCGCGACGCCGACCAGATGATGCTGGTCGTCGTAGCCCGCGTAGTAGTGCATACCACCGGGAACGTCGCTCGCGGGGACCAGCCGGCCATCCTTTTCGGACAGGACCGTCTTGGTGGTCGCGCCGGGGATCACCTCGAAGATCGCCTTCTCGAGCGCGGCGGCCTTGTTCTTTTCGATGCGTGGCAGCGTCAGCTGGAATGCGGCCACGATCAACACGCCGCACACCAGGCCCAGTCCGCCCATCGTCATGATCATCTTTGCGCCGCTGGTACCCGCGGCGGGCGCCGGGGTGGCCGGCGCGGTGGTGGTGTTCTCAGTTGCCACGGCCGAGCCTCCGTTTGGTTCCGTAGGTTCGCGGCTGGGTGACACGGTCGATCAGCGGCGTGAACCCGTTCATCAGCAGGATGGAATACATGACGCCCTCGGGGAGGCCGCTGAACTGCCGGATGATGACCACCAGCGCGCCCGTTCCGGCGGCGAAGAGCCACGCGCCCCGCGGCGTTACCGGGGACGTCACCGGATCGGTGGCCATGAAGACCGCCCCGAGCGCGAGTCCGCCCGAGAACAGGTGGAACGTGCCGTCCGGATACGACGGGTTGACCGCGTGCAGCAGCGTTGCCACCAGGTACGCACTCGCGAATATGCCCAGCGGAATGCGCCAGTTCAGGAAGCGGCGGTAAGCGAGATACGCGCCCCCGAGCAGGATCATCACCGCCGAGGTTTCGCCCAGCGATCCGGCTGTTGAACCCACCAGCAGGTTGTGCAACGGCGTCGTGGTGGCTTCGAACTTCATGCGCGCGAGAGGCGTCGCGGCGGTCACCGCATCGACGTGCGCGTGCAGGAACGGCAAAGCAAGGTTGCTGGCCTGGAGACCGAAGGTTCCACCCGCGCCGCGCTGCGCCGACCACGTGGTCAGCGCAACCGGGAAGCTGGCCTGCAGGAACGCGCGCCCCACCAGCGACGGGTTGAAGATGTTGTGGCCCAGCCCGCCGAACACCAGTTTGCCGAACACAACGGCCACCACGCCGCCCAGGAACGACATCCACAGCGGGAGTCCCGGCGGAAGCGTCAGCGCCAGCAGCACACCGGTCACCGCCGCGCTGCCGTCGAGTATCGTGCTCTCCGCCAGCGGGCGCCGGCCCTTGAAGAACCATTCGGTCAGCACGCAGCCCAGCACGCAGGCGAGGATGACTGCGAGTGCGCTCAGTCCGAAGAACCACGTGGCGGCAGCCACGGCAGGTGCGAGCGCGTACAGGACGTGCCGCATGATCATGGGCGTGTCGACCGGCCGCTTCAGAAACGGCGAGGTGGCGAGAATCAGATGGGGAGCCTGGTAGCTCAACTGGCCACCGCCTTGGCTCTGGCCGCTTCCTCGCGCTCCTTGTCCTTCTGGCGCGCGTCTTCCTCGCGCAGGAGCGCCTTGGCCACCCGGAAGCGCTGCACCAGTGGAATGTTGGACGGGCACACGTACGAGCACGATCCGCATTCCATGCAATCCATCAGGTGGAGCCCGCGCATCGATTCATAGTTGCCGGTGCGCGCGAGCTGGCCGAGGATGCTCGGATTCAGATACACGGGGCACGCGTCGAGGCAGCTCGAACAGCGGATGCACGCGTACTCCTTGCGCACCGCGGCTTCGGCGTGGGTCAGGCACAGGATGCCGGACGTGCCCTTCAACACCGGCACGTCCATGTGGTACTGGGGGGCGCCCATCATCGGACCGCCGAACAGAATCTGGTTCGTGTCCCCGGTGACGCCGCCACAGTGGGCGAGCACATCGGAAAGTTTCGTCCCCAACGGGATGAGCAGCGTGGACGGGTTGTGCACGCCGGGGCCACTCACCGTGACGACGCGCTCGATGAGCGGTTGTCCGTATCCGAAGAAGTCGCCCATCGCGGCCACAGTGCCCACGTTGTTGACCACAACCTCGACGTCGATGGGCAGCCGGCCGCTGGGAACCTCGCGTGACAGGACGGCGGTAATCAGCATCTTCTCGGCGCCCTGGGGGTACTTGGTCTCCAGCGGAACGATCTCGCAGTGCAGGTCGGCCGGGATCTTGTCGCGCAGGGCCTGGATCGCATCCAGCTTGTTGTTTTCGATGCCGAAGAACGCCTTGTGCGCGCCGAGCACCTTCATCGTAATGCGGATGCCGAGGATGATCGAATCGGCGGACTCGAGCATCAAGCGGTGGTCGGTGGTCAGGTACGGCTCGCACTCGGCGCCGTTGATCAGCACCCACTCCGCGCGCTTCCCTTCGGGGACCGATAACTTGACGTGCGTCGGGAACGCCGCGCCGCCGAGACCGACGAACCCGCCGGCCTGGATCGCCCGAACCAGTTCGTCCCGTGACGGTGTCTCCCAGTCGTGCGGCGCGTCTTCGTACAGCGCCTGGGGGGAGTTGGGGTCGACCGCGATCACGATGGCTTCGCTCATGTTGCCCGCGGGGTGACGGCGCTTCTCGATGGCCGTGACGACGCCGGTGGCCGACGCGTGCAGCGGAACCGACACGAAGCCGCCCGCCTCCGCGACCAACTGCCCGCGAAAGACGCGTTCGCCGACGCGTACCACCGGTTTCGACGGCGCACCGAGATGCTGGCGAAGATGCAGCACGACCTCGGTGGGGAACGGCATGCGTTCGATCAGTTGATCGGCCGTTTGCTCCTTGAACGTGCCGGGGTGGACCCCGTGGCGGAACGTCCGCGCATGCTGCAGCCGTTCGATCATTCGTCGTCCTCGCCGTTCGTTCGTTCGCGGGCGACGAATTCGCGCAGGGAGCGCTTGAACAACGGGTCATCGGAGCCGAAACCGCTCATGCGCAACAGGTTCTCGGTGAGCATCCGGAGCGTCGCGGGGTCGGGAAGCGTGGTCGACGCGGCCGCGGCCACCGGCTCGATTGCGGCCGGCGTGGATGGGCGCGCCCCGGCCTGTGTGGCGCCGTCGCAGAGGCGGCGCCAGCGGGCGCCGGCGCGTTCGACCAGCGCGGTCATCTCGCGGGACACGAACGCGATCGCATGCTGGCCGTCGCGGTCGCGGATGTCGATATAGGGCTGCAGTCCCTCGCGCGCGTCCGGGGCGAGCGCGATGAAGTCGGCGAGCGGACGCGTCTGTTGGCCGCGGTGTCCGCGTGACATCACACGGAAGTGCGCGCGGAAGCGTGCCTGCCGCACGGCCCAGCCGGCTACAGTGAGAGACGTCTCGATGGTGTTCGTCACACCGGACGAACCGGAGACCGCGAGCGGCCGGCGCGTCCAATCGCGGCCGATGTCGGGGTTGCCGGTCAGGTCGATGCCGTTCGGCGCGTCTGGAGTCGCGACAAACACGGGTACGGCCCGGCTTTCCACGGCGATTCGTGCGAGGCTTGCAATCTGCTCGGGTGCGACGCCGCACGCCACCGGGTCGGGTGCGTACACGCGCAACAGCGCCGGTCCGTTGCCGGAGAGCGCATCCGCCACCGCGCCCATCAGGTGTCCCGGCGCGCCGATCGATGTCTGCGCGACGAAACGTCCGGACTGCGCGAGTGTCCGCATGGCGGACTCGATGCGCGCGGCGGGGTCGGCGGTGCCGGAGGGAAGCGCGATGCCGCTGCCGTCCACGGCCGCAATCAGCACCGGGCTGTCACCCGCGAGGGTGTTCCATACCGCACCGTTGTCCAGGCAGCCGGGTTGGGTAATCACGAGCACACGCGGTACCAGTCCGCGCTCGTTGACGTCGAGATGTTCCCATGTGACGGGCCCGTCGGCCGGTTCCGTGTTGTCCGCGTTCTGCAAAACCAGTTCGGCGCGCCGGCACAGTGCGATCTCCCGCGCGGTGCGCCGCGCAAGGGAGTCCGCGACCGCGGCCGCCATCGCGAGCGCGTCGCCGGCGCGGCTGGCCGCCCAGGGTTGCGGGTGCGCGTTGTAGGGATACGTGCCGTTCCACAGACCGCCCACCTCGGGATCGATGGTGATCACCATGCGTGCGCGGCCGGTTCCGGCGGCGGCGGTGGCATAGCTCTCTCGCTGCTCCTTGAGGTCGTGCAACACCTGCGTCAGGCTGGCCAGCCGGGTTGCGTCCACGCCGGGCGCCGCCTTGTCTTCGCCGAGCGCTTCCATCAGGCCGGCCGCGGTGAGCTGCTTGCGTTCCAGTAATTGCAGACGCCGGGAGAACTCATCGAAATCGTTCACGCGGATGCTGGAGCGGATGTTCCCGTTGATCTGATCTTCGATGCGGGTGATCAACCCGGACAGTCGCGTCACGTGGGCCGCGAAGCGTGGGCGCATCACGGATTCGATGGTGGCGGTCACCAGGTGCACCGCCGTCTTGGCGCCGTTACCGGGGAAGGATCCGTCGCCTCCGACCAACGAGTGGTAAACGGTGGGATCGAGGAGCCGGTTGACCTGCGTCGCGGGGTCATTCGCGTCCACGCGCGCAGTGATCGTCTCGGGGGCTGGCGCACCGAGCGCCATCGTGAAATCCCAGTTCCTGCGAGCGGTCGCGAGCCGCTCCGGTGACTGGGCCGCCCATTCGAGAGCGCTCTCGGGGCATTCGGTTACGCAGATGCCGCAGGCGGTGCAACTGAGCGGGTTCAGTGCGATCGACAGCAGGCCACCGGTTCCGTCCGCGCGGAAGAACGCCTCGGTGCGGGCAACCGGGTAACCGTCCACGGCGTCCACCAGACGGTCGAATTCGCCGCGCAGCGCCACCAGGCGGTCGCCATCCAGCCCGGACTTGTCGACCAGGCGGGTGAAGGCCTCGGTGAGAACGGCCGGCAATGTCTCGAACGGCGTCGGGCCGCCCTGCGCGACCACGCGCTGCGCCTGTTTGGCGAGGTTGTCCGTCATGCGCTTCAACTGGATCAGTGGGCCGCTGCTACGTTCGCACGCGCCCGCGGCCGCCTCGATCCACTCCGTAAGCGTGCGCACGGTCGACGGCAGGGCGCTCTCCGGACATTGCGTCCAGCACGCGCCACACCCGGTGCAGTTGCCCGGAATCCACGCCGGCATCAGCAGCCGCAACGGAGAGACGTCGCGGAACGCACTGCTGCGCGCGGGCAGTATGGCGGATCCCAGATACGGATCGGCGAGTGTGAGCGCGGACTGACCGCGGTCATACAGGTATCCAACCGAGTGCCAGAAGCGCGCGGCGTCGAAGACGGTGCCGTCGTGCGTCGTCAGTTCGCGCACGGTCCACGGTGTCTCCGGTTCGCCAACCGGGTGTGCGATGCCGAGCCACTCCTTCCACACGACCGGTGCGCACTCGTCCATGCCGCGCCGGAACGCGCGGAGGATCTCGGCGTTCGCGCCGGCATCCAGTCCGGGTTCGGACGCCAGGCATGTCTGCAGATGGTCGTCGATGCGCGCGTGTGCCGCGTCGTCGAGCCCGAGGCGCACGCGGGTGTACGCACCCAGCAGCGCCCAGATCGAGAGCTGATCGATGAACGATGCGTGGGCCGCCGTTTCGCGCGCGATGCGGCGCGCGTCGAGCAGGTGCAGCGACAGAGTCTCCTCCTCGATCCAGTTCGCGGCACGCTGGGAGAGGCCACGCCACAGGTCCTCGGCTTCGCGAACCGATCCGACGATGAGGTGTCCTCCGTGCCGGAGCGTGCGGCGCGCCGCGATGGTTTCGATGACGGGTTCGCCCACGACGATCTGGGTGTCCACGCTTGCCGGCCGCGCGGGAGACTTTCCATTCCGGGCGCGGAACGAAAGCCCGAGTCGCACGGGCTGCAGCGAGTGCTCGAGGCCGCCTTCCGGCCATGTGCGCACCGCCCAGCCGGTCGCCCCCGCGAGTGCGCGTGCAAAGAGATTTCCGGCGAACAGCGCACCCTGCGCCGAGAACGAATCGAGTTCGAGCCCACCATCGTCCGGCGGAGTGGCAGGGGACGCGGTGGACGCCTCGAGCGACAGACGGTTGACGGATGGATAGGCACGGTCGAGGCGCTGACGCAGCGTCTGCAGGTGCGGGAAACGCCGTGTCTCGACGTCGAAGCCGGCCCCGACGTAGAACGTGCGCCGCGCGTCGTCGTGCGTCATGTTCTCGAACACCGCGATCAGCTGCGCGAACGATGGCATACCGCTCCCGATTCCGTACACGCCGGAGAGCAACGCCGGACGTTCCTCCATCCGGCGGCAGGTGGCGTAGCCCGCGTGGATCGGCGTGCCGCGTGCCGCGCCGTTCTCGGTGGCGCGATCGATGGCGCCGCGAATGTCGCGCAGGAGTGGCGCGTCTTCGGCGAGTGGCGCGTCACAGCGTTCCAGAATGGTGACGGCGCGCTTGCCGGCGAGGAGGTGGCTCACGGCGGCCCCCGGGAAGGGGCGCAGCACGGCGATGTTGACGACGCCGACCTTGAGCTTGCGCTCGGTCCGCAGGTGGTCGACGACCGGGCGCAGCTCGTCGACCAGCGCTCCCTGGGCGAGGACAATGAACTTGGCGTCGTCGGCGCGGTATCCGGCGGCGCGCGCATATTCGCGCCCGGTCAGCGCGGCGAATTCGGTCAGCGACGTATCGACCGCGTCCGCAAGGTGATTGGAGAAATACGCGCGCCGTGCGGCCAGCGCACGAAAGTGGCTCTCGCCATCCTGTGCGCCGCCAATGCCTGCGGGGTGGTCGGGATCGAGCAGCATCGGAACCCGACGGCGCGGGTTTCCGAACAGCAGTTGCTGGGCGTCGGTCGGCGTTGCAATCATGTCGGCGGGGCGGCCGAGGTAGTTCGCGATGAGTTCGTCGTCAGCCACGCTGACGTCCGACACCGAGTGCGTGGTATCGCCGAGATCCTGTGCGCATACACCGGGCGTCAACGCGCGCTCGGCGACACGATGGGCGATCAGCGCGTAGTCGGCTGCCTCCTGCGGATTGCTCGCGAACATCAGGAATGCGCCGGTGTCGGCGACGGCGTGGTACACGTCGTGCGAGCCCCGGGACGCGGACGCCTGGCGCGTGCGTGCGCGCGCCGCCAGGTGAACCACGATCGGAAGACCCTTGCCGGCCGCGGCCGCGAGCGCTTCTTCGAGGCCGCCCCCATCGCCCGCCAGGCCGGACACGCGCATTCCCTGCAGGGCGAAGCCCGTGAGCAGCGCGGCCACGTCCGACTCATCCGCGGCTTCGACGATGCGGAAGCCGGATGCGTCCGCCGTGGCACCGTGCGCGGCGGGATCGCCGGCGAAGGTCGGCACGGGCACTGGAACCGGAAAGCCGGACGCGCGGGCGTCCTCCGTGACGACGAGGACATCGCCCGCGAGGCGCTCCGTCGCGGCGATCGCCGCGTATCCATCGAGCACGTCGTCGCGGCCCGGGAAGGGAACCGCCTTAGCTGGATCTGCCGACTTTCGAAAGCGCATCCGTTTCTCCAATGCCGGTCTGGAACCGCGTGTCTTCCAGCCACGCGATGGCCCCCGTCGGACAGCGACGGGTCGCCGCCTCGGTCTGCACATTGAGCAGGTCGCGGTTCAGCACCGGGATGTTATTGATCATTTTTAGGAGCCCATCGGGGCCGTCGGCCACGCAACGCGCGCAACCGGTGCAGGCCACCTTGCACAGCTCGAGAATTTCATCACCCTCGAGCTCGGACTTGCACTGGACGATGAGCCGTTGCTCGAGCGGGTAGAGTTCGAGAACATTCTTGGGACAAATATCGATACAGTCACCGCACGCCGTACACATTTCGGCGTCGATGACCGGGAGCCCCGTGGGGCTCATAACGATCGCGTTGAAGTCGCAGACGTCTTCGCAGTCACCGTACCCAAGGCAGCCGTAGCGGCATCCCTTGCCGCCTCCGCCCGCGGCGGAGGCCGCGCGGCACGATGGGTGGCCCTGGTAGTCGGCCATCTGGATGGCCACGTTGGCACCGCCGGCGCACAGAAGACGCGCGGTGCGGCGCACGGCCTCGCCGGCGTCGACACCGAGGTAGGTTGCGACCGCGGAAGCGGTCGACGCCCCGCCCACCGTGCAACCCGACGGCTGGATCGCGCCCTCGACGACTTTCTCCGCGAACGCGCGGCAGCCCGGAAGGCCGCACGCGCCGCAGTTGTTGTTGGGGAGCATGGCCTGAACCGCGTCGATGCGCGGGTCTTCGTAGACCTTCAGGCGGGAATTGGCGATGGCCAGGACCACGGCCAGGGCGACCGTCAGCCCGAGAAGAAATCCAACTGCAATCGACTGGTCCACATCCGCCTCAGTTGTATTGCGCCGCCCGCTTGACCCATTCCTCCACGCCGGGTTCGCCCGGATTGGCCGGCTTGCCGGGGTGGATGATGTGGACGGGGCAGAGTTCCGCGGCCCGCACGATGTCGCTGTAAGGACCCGCGGTTGCATCCTTGATCTCAGCCTGCTTGTTGCTGTTGTAGCCGAACACGCGATTGTTCAGCTGCGTGCACTCGTTACAACTGGTGCACAGCGGGGTGTCGATGTACGGATCGTCAAAGGAAACCTTCTCCTCTTCCTCCGGCTCGGGCGAACTGACCGCGGGCGCTTCGGTGGGCGCGGCCGTCGTGTCCCCGCGAGGTGCGGAGGCGGGCATGGTTGGCATGGTAACCACGCCCCCGACCTCTGCTCCCAGCAACTGCCCGGCGATACGTTGGACGATCTCACGCGTGAGCTCGCCGACGTCCTGCTCGAGCTGGGCGACGTAATCCTTTTCAATTGCCTCGATCTCGCGTTCCTTTTCCTGCGCGAGCCGTTCGCGTTCCGCGGTAACCGCGCGGCGCGCAAATGAACTCTCGATGCCGCACGATTCGCGCAGCGCGTGCCAGCAGGTCCGGCACTGCCGGGACAGCTCGGTGACGCCGTGGGAAACCACCGCACGCCCGATCCGATTGTCGCGATCAACGGTCAGGATGAACGGGATCTTGCCCGCCGCCTCGGCCGCGGGCATGGCGAGCATGTCCGCGAGGGGCGCCATCGCAACATGCCAGTGCGAGGCCGGGACCGACCAGAAGTGGCCGGCGGTACGATCGTCGAGGAACAACAGGTCCGCGGGCGTGAACGCCAGCTCGCGCGTGGCCTCCTTGTCATCCGCGCCGCGGTACGCAAATGTTTCCACCGGCCAGGTGCGCTCGTTCTGCGGGTTGTCACTCAGATCGAAACAGTCCGCCAGCGTGTCGCCCCGCGATGGATCAAAGTTGATCAACGGGGTGAAACGCGCTTCGGCGGTCGCGGCCGCGGCGAGGTGCGGTGCGATACCGCGCCCGACGTGCGACGGGGCACCCACGCAGAAGAGCGCGGGGCCGGCGTAACGCAATCCCCCGGCGATGCGCGCGCTCAGTACATCCGCCCGCGACAGCGGGACCTGGGTGACGTAGGCGTTGTTCAGGCTCGTTGCCATTCCGGCCAGACGGCCGGCCCAGTTAATGGACAGGGCGGGCTGGAGTCCGTCTTCACCCACGCGATACGGGCTGCGCACTTCGAGGAGAACCTTGATGGCCGCGCGGCCGCCCAGGATCTCAAACAGTCTCGCGGCGCCGTCACCCGACAGCGCGTCGTCGGTGACTCGCACCAGCACCGGTGGGCAGAGGGCGAGCTCATCCGCGGTGAGGTTTCGTTCTCCGAAACTGGCAAAGTAGGCGTCGTGTGCCGCTTCGCGGTACTGGTTGCGCGTTTCCAGACGCGCAATACGCGCCGAGCGGAAGAACGCCACCATCGCCCGCATGCGGCGCGCGTGTTCCTCGCTTGCCGCCGCGAAGTCATCCCACACCTGCGTGGGCTGGATGGGCGTGGATCCGGGGGTGCCAGTGGCGAAGAGCGGTTGCAGCGCGGTAAGCGTCGCGATCAGACCGAGGACGCGCTCCCGGCGAGCGTCGCTGAGCCCGCCGCCGTGGGGTGCGGACCGGACCAGCGATGACATGGCCTCGACATCCAGATCGCTGTCGGTGCCGAGCGTCTTTCCCAGGTGCTCGGGCGTCATCGCGGCGTCCGACCGACTGAAGTCGGCGCTCAAGACATCCTGCAGCTGACGGATCAGCCCGTCCAGTTCCGTGCTCCAGGATTCGCAGCACGCGCGCCAGCTTGCCGCCGCGCAGGTCTGGAATATTCGCGCGCCGGTGTTCGGCCCGCATGCAACGAGTTCGCCGTCGGCGACGAGTGCCTTGCGGGCCGCCGCGATGTTGTCGCGCAGTGCGGTGGCCTTGTCCCCGGTGAGCCGCGAGGTTTCGAACAGGGTGGCCGCCGCCCGGTCCCATACCAGTGACAGCCGTTCACCGTCGCGGCCGTCCAGCATCGAGCGCATGATGGCTTCGAGCCGCAGCACGTTGTGACGCAGCTGCCGGCCTTCGTCGTCGTCGCCGGCCACGTTCGCCAGCAGCTCATCGATGACGGCGGTCAGCGGACGCACGGCGGCGGTGGGGTTATCGGCGTTCAGCAACAGGGGATACGTATGCCGCACCCGCGCGAGGTCGCGGTACGCGTGCAGCAACGCCGGCAGTGGCGCGGCGCCGTCCGAATTGCCCGTGTTCGCGGGGCGTTTCCCCAGCCCATAGAACGCGCGCAGCTCGTCCAGAATCCGGTTCGCGTCCGCAGGCTTGTTCTCCGGTGCGGCCTCCGGCTCGACCGGCTGACCGGTCTCGGTGGACGGAGTCCAGAACGTTCCTTCCGCAGCGTCTGGCGCCGGGCCATTGGTGGGTGCTGCGCCGGTCAACCCGGCGTCTTCTCCTCGTTCAACGCGAGCCATTACCGTTGCCTTTCTGCGCCCCCCCGCCGTCCGGGAAGATGCCATGCTTGTCGAACAGCGACTCGAGAGCGGCCTTGTTCTGTTCCCACGTGGGCACGCGATGCGGCTTGTGCATGTCCTCGTAGCGCGGAATCGAACTGTTCCGGTACAGGATGCCGACCGGCACGCGGTTTTCATCCTCGGCAATCTCCCGCGCGCGGTGCAGATTCGACGGGTCGTGCTCTTCATGCGTCGGATACAGCCTGGCCATCGCGTCGCTCACCTGCATGCCATTCTTATGGCGCAGCAGCAGGACATTTTTGGGGTCGCTCAAGAGCGACGTGAAGTTGTTGGGCATGAAGTGCGGACAGCGCTGCAGGATGCGGATGAACGCGAGCCCGTTGTGGTGAAACGCCTGGCGGATGATGTCGTAGAGCAACTCGGGCATCCACTCGACCACCTGGGCCACGAACGACGCGTTGGTGACGCCGAGGGTGGTCGTCAGCGGATTCAACGCGCGCAGCGGGGCACCGAACGGTGTGGTGTTGGTCTTCTGGCCGGTGGGCGTCGTGGGTGACGCCTGCATCTTGGTCAGTCCGTAGACGTTGTTGTCGTGCAGCATGACCACCATCTTCATGTTGCGCCGGATGGAGTGAATCCAGTGGGCGGTTCCGATGCTGCAGCAGTCGCCGTCGCCCATGTTGACGAACACATGCAGGTCCGGACGGCGGATCTTGACGCCCTCGGCCGTCGGCAGCGCGCGGCCGTGGAGACCGTGGTAACCGTACGTGTTCATGTAGTGCGGGAAACGGGCCGCGCAACCGATGCCGGACACGAAGACCGATTTTTCCGGCGGCAACTGCTCGTCGCGGCACAAGCGCTGAACCGCGGTGAGAATGCCGTTGTCACCGCAACCCGGACACCAGCGGACGGGGCGCCCCTGGTAGTCCTCCATGGAGTGGAATTCTTCTTCGACGCTCAGTACGCATTCGTTTGTCAGACCGAACATGTTCCTACCCTCTCGTTTTGGTTACGGCCAGCCGGTTGCGGATCATGCCTTCGATGGAGCCGGGCTTGATGGGCTGCCCGTGGACGTTCGACCAGCAGTCGACGTTCACCAGGTAGCGTGCCCGGAGCAACCACGCGAGGTTGGCGTAGCGACGGTTGTCTTCGTTGATGAGTTCATCGTCGAGGCTGTCGGAATAGTTGATTTCGACAGTCATTACATCATTGAACTTTTCCAGAATCTCGCGGATCCCCGATGCCATCGGCTGCAGGTACTTGATGTGAAGTGACGATACCTTCAGGCCGTCGTGGCGGCAGCGGTCGACCGCTTCCTCGATGGCGCCCTTTGTGCTTCCCCAGCCGACGATCAGCAGATCGCCGCCGTCGGGATCACCGTGCACCTGCGGCGTCTTGAGGGTTTTCTGGAACGCGGCCAGCTTCATGCTGCGCGAACGGCAGCCCTCCTGGTTGACGCCCGCCGCGTAGGCGACGCGGCCCTCCGGTGTGTGCGCGAGACCCGTGAGCGTAAACATCCCGTTGGGCTGGCCGGGGATGAAGCGCTGAGACATCCCGGTCTGGGGATCCCATGCGTAGGGTTTCGTACCGCGCGGGATCGGGCTCTGATCGATGGGCGGTGCGAGCCACTCGCGCGTGAACTCGGGCCGCGGGAAACCCGCCTGACCGGTGGCAAGATTGGCGTCGGTGAGCACGATGACCAGCGTGCGGAACGTCTCGGCGATCTTGCGCGCGGTGATCATCGAGTAGAAGCAGTCCTCGATGGTGGCCGGTGCCATGACGACCTTGGGCGCATCGCCGGGGGATCCGAAGATCGCGGCGAGCAGGTCACCCTGTTCGACCTTGGTCGGCAGCCCGGTCGAGGGTCCACCGCGCTGGACGTTGACGAGGACGAGCGGGATCTCCGCCATCACGGACAGACCCATCAACTCGGTCTTGAGCGCCATGCCGGGGCCGGAGGTGATGGTGACGGCGCACTTGCCGGCGTAGGACGCGCCCAGCGCGAACGCGCACGCGGCGATTTCATCCTCGGCCTGGTGTACCATGCCACCCACGCTCTCGAATATCTCACTCAGGTAGTGCGATGCGGAGGTTGCCGGCGTGATGGGATACATCGCGCACACATCCATGCCCGCCGCGAGCACGCCGAGCGCCACGGCGGTGTTGCCATTGGCAACCACCTGGGGCTCGGTGAGTCCGAGCAGCGGAACGTCGAAGTGAAGATCAAGATTTTCTTCCGCCCATGCGTACCCGCTGTCGAACAACTGGATATTGGGCTGGATGACCTTGTCGCCTTTCTTGCGGAATTTCTGTTTGATCTCCGCGTAGACGATTTCCCTGTCGCGCGAGTAGATGGCGCACAGCATGCCGACGACGAACATGTTCTTGCCGCGCTGTGCGTTCTCGACGATCTTCTTGCACTGCTCTTCCATTGGAACTTCGATCACGCGGTAGCCTTCGGAGACGAAGCGGTCGTGGACGTCTGCGTATGCCTTGCGGATGCCCGGATCGGCATGGGTCCGCCACATGTTCTCCAGCAGGATCGGACAGCCCGGCTTGAACTTGCCGGCCGACATGCCGCCCATCAGCGCCTGCTCGTTGAACCCGACCACCAGATCGGCCTCGTCGCCGGCGTTGGTGATGGGGAAGGAACCGATGCGGATCCGGTTGCCGCTTGCGCCCGGGGCACTGCGGGCGGGGGGTTCGATCTCCGCCGGGATGATCTCTACCGTCCAGACGCTGTTGCCCATCTTGGCGGAGACGGTGCCGAACATCTGCCCGGCCGTCTGGGCGCCTTCACCGGAATCCGACAGGATCTCGATGATGTGTTCGCTGCAACGCACGGGCTGGGAGCCGTTGCGCGAAGCGCGCACCGCCGGATCCGAACCCGTGGCTTCTTTGATCGTGTTCCTCTCGTTCGACATTCTGCTTCTCCTCTGTCGTCAGTCCACTTCCGTGCCTGCCACGGCGCGGTCGACCCGGTCGTACGGGCATCCACCCCGAACGTGTCCAACCGGGCAACCTGTCTCAATGTAAGCCGCACACCGCATGCAGAAGCCGCGCGGTGTCCGTTCCTGTCGCAACAGCGCCACCGCCACACGTTCCAGCATGCCGGTGAATTGATCGAGTTCCGCGGCGGGGAACTCATCGAGAATGGGATGGAGCCTTCCCGCCTTGAGCTCTTCGTACTTCTCAACCAGGCGGCGCCCCTTCTGACTCGGGGCCAGCAGGATTGCCCTGCGGTCGCCCTCGGATGGTGTGCGGACCACCAGTCCGAACCGTTCCAGCTTGTCGACGTTCTTGGTAATCGCGGGTGCACTGACGCCGAGGAACTCGGCGAGTTCACCCACCTGGTGCCGCCCGTTGAGCGACATGAGTTTCAAAATGTGGAACTGCGAAATGGTGAGCGGGAGGGGCGTGGCTTCCTCCAGCAGTCGTGTCTCCAGGATCTCGCGAACCACCGAAGAAAAGATGTGGCTCAGGCGCAGAACCCGGTGCAGACGATCGGCCGCCGGTGACCCGGTGCGGCCATCGTCCTCCGGAAGTGAGGACGTATGCGGGTCGAAAGAACTCATTTGCTGGATCGTTAACTCGGTTACTATTTAACCTGTTTAAGAACTATAGGTCCGATAATCTGTAATCGTCAAGGGGGTATTGTGAAAAAAGACACGATATCTAGCTCCGCTGCGGAGATATATAATGACCACCAGAGAGACCGGTGCCCCCGGAGGGCCCAGGTCTCCCGTAACAATAGGTATATAGTGGGTATTCCGGGGTGGAGCCCGGGCTACCCGAACACCGGAGGTCTGATATGGCGGCGATCCAGCGGACGGCAAAAGGCGAATGGCACGGGGACCTGCGCACGGGCAAGGGCGCGATCGAGGCGACGAGCGGTGTGCTGAAGGACACCCCGTTCACGTTTGCGACGCGCTTTGAAAATGCGAAGGGGACCAACCCGGAGGAGCTCATTGCGGCGGCGCATGCGGCCTGCTACAGCATGGCGTTTGCAAACTACTTGAGCCAGCAGGGCCACGTGCCCGAGACTATCGCGACGACCGCGACCATCACGCTGGAGGATGGAAAGATCCACACGATGCATCTGTCCACCCGTGGCAAGGTCGACGGGCTGGACAGCGGCGCATTCAAGCGCCTCGCCGAGGAGGCCGAAAAGAAGTGCCCGGTCTCGAATCTGTTACGGAATGGGCTCAAGATTGAACTCGATGCCGATCTCTTGTAGGCGTTCAGTCAGGCGGTCGCTGCGTGCAGCCGCGGCGTTGTGGGGCGCGACGCTCGTGCTTTCGTCTCAGGCGGGCGCGGCGCGGCTGCGTTTCACCGACGATTTCGAAAAAGGGCTCGATCGCTGGGAGATAACCGGTGAGGGCGGCGCATTCGTCCAGGAATCGGGTGATCCGGTACACCGCAAGGTGCTGGTGTTGCGCCCCCAGGGCGATGTACTGGCGCTCGTCCGCGGCTCCGATCGCTGGGGAAGCGTTGCGATCGAAGGCGATGTGCGCTTTCCCGGTCCGGAAAACAGCTACCTGGGGGTGGCGTACAACTGCCGTCGCAAGGGGGACCGGTTCGACTTCGGTCTCATCTATATCAAGGGGAACGGGTCGTATCTGTTGCCGAATCCGCACCGCGACTTCAACGTCAGCCGGCTCCTCTATGAGGAGTACCGGACACCGCTGGAGGGTGACGCAGCCGTCCGCATTGATGAGTGGCAACGCTTCAAGATGGAAGTCGTGGGCCGTGAGGCGCACGTCTACGTGGGACCGGGAACTACTCCGCAGTTGACGTTTCCGCTGTTTGAGTTCGATTCGGGTGAGCTTGGGCTGCAGCCCCGGTCGGTGGGCGGGGACGTGTGGGTGGACAACGTGAGCGTGAGTTCCATTGACAAATTTTCGTACGCGGGGCCGGCGCGCCCGATGCAGTTCCAGTACGACCCCGAGGCCTTGCTGACCGCATGGGAAGTTGCCGGCCCGATGGCGAGCACCGATGATGGCCTCGCCCGGGACCCGGACTCGTATCCCGACGCGTGGCGCCGGTTTGAAACCGACGGTCGCGGTGCGGTGATTACCGGCCGGGTTACGGACTACCATGGCCCCGATGCCGTCGCGTATTTTCGCGCGCGCGTGGTAACGGATGTGAGCGGATCCGCCGTCCTGAATATCAGCACCGTCGACGATCTCGCGCTGTGGGTGAATGGCCGCTTCCAGTGGTTCATCCCGCGCAGCGATCACGCGTGGTACGACTTCTGGCGCAATCCCGCCCACGACGGACAGCATATCCCGGTGCAACTGATGTCCGGCAGCAACGACATCATCGTGCGGGTGCGCGGCGGGGTTTACGCGAGCGGTGGGTTCTACGCCTGGCTCGAGAAAAGACGATGAGGACCACACCATGAGCGCAATCTCCGTCTCCGATATCCGGGCCGCATTCCCCGCGCTGGAGCGCCGGCACGCCGGGCTCCCGGTTGCCTATTTTGATGGTCCCGGCGGGACGCAGGTTCCTGCCGCAGTGGTCGCGGCGGTGCAGGATTACCTGCTGAACCATAACGGCAACACGCACTGGCATTTTCCGACCAGCGCCGAAACCGATGCGCTGGTGGCGTCCGCGCGCGCGACGTTCGCGGATTTCTTCCACTGCTCCGCGCAGGAAGTGGTGTTTGGCGCCAACATGACCACGCTCACATTTCACGTGGCGCGCGCGCTGGCGGTGACGTGGGAACACGGTGACGAGGTGATCGTCACCGAACTGGACCACCACGCGAACGTGGCTCCCTGGACCCGGCTCGCGGTGGAGCGCGGGATCACTATCCGGACCGTGCGCATGGATCCGTCCAGCGGAACGCTGGCCATGGATGATATGGAACGTGCGGTCACCCGGCGCACGCGACTGGTCGCGATCGGCGCCGCGTCCAACGCGCTGGGAACGATCAACGATGTGGCCGGGGTCGTCGGTCTGGCCCGGAGTGCGGGTGCGTTGTCATTTGTCGACGCCGTCCATTACGCGCCGCACATGCTGCCGGACGTGCGCGCGCTGGATTGCGATTTTCTGGCGTGCTCGGCCTACAAGTTCTACGGGCCTCATGTCGGCGTGATGTTCGGCCGCCGGGATCTGCTGGAAGCGCTGGATGTGCCCCGGCTGGACCCGGCGCCGTCGGAGGCGCCCGACCGCGTCGAGACGGGAACGGCCAACTTCGAGGGCATCGCCGGGGCCGCGGCCGCGGTGGATTTCCTGGCGTCGCTGGCGACCGGCGCAACGCGGCGCGCCCGGCTCGAGGCTTCGTTTGCCGTGCAGCATGCGCGTGGTCACGAACTTGCGGCCCAACTCTGGGAGGGGCTCGGCGCGATAAGCGGCGTGACGTGCCACGGGCCGTCGCCGGAGCAGCCGCGTACGCCGACGGTCGCGTTCAGCGTCCGCGGAGTCGCGTCGGGTGACGTTGCCAGCGCGCTCGCGGAGCAGGCGGTATTCGCGTCGCATGGACACTTCTATGCACCGACGGTGGTGGATCGGTTGGGACTCGAGGGAATCGTTCGCGCGGGGTGCGCGTGTTACACCACCGCCGATGAGGTTGCGCGTCTCATCGCGGGTGTTGCCGATCTCAGGAAGCAGTAGGACCGGCGCAAAAAAACCCGCGGGGCAACGATCGTCCCCGCGGGTTTCGGTCAAAATCTGAAGAACGAGTTAGAGGCCAAAGCGCAGCAGCGCCGCGAATGTGATGCTGTCCCAGTCTTCGCCCGTCAGGTTCTTCAGGTCGTCGTCGCTCTGGAAGCGATACGAGGCGTAGAGATCCAGATCGAAGCTCGCCAGCGCGAGATCGACGCCGCCGCGCAACGCGTAGAACGGATCGTTCTGCCAGTCGCCGTCGATGTAGCCGATGCCGATACCGCCACCGGCGTAGATCAGTCCACCGACGAGCACCCATGCCTGGGGCTGCCACATGGACTTGTCCGTGCCGGCAAAGTTGAAGATGTACTCCACATCTCCTTCGAACTTGAGCAGCGGCCCGGCGAACTGGTAAGAACCCAGCAACGAGAAAGAATCCTGCTCCAACCCCGCATCCTTGATGTCACCGAGGTTGTGAAGGTAATGGATACCGCCGCCGATCTTGCTCCCGGCGAGTGCGCCACCTGCCCACGTCGACAGAATGACGCCGACGATAGCGATGAGAGATAAATGACGTTTCACCTGATCGACCTCCATGAATACGGACCGCGAATTGCCACCTGATAGGCAGACGCTACGAGACCGGTGTGAACCAGTCAACAAGTTTGAGAACTGCCCGGTTACCCCCTTTCCTGCAGCCCGATAAAATGGCACACTGTCAGACGAATCAGGACATGAAACGTCCAAAACGGAGGTATCCAATTGAAGAAACTAATGTTGCCGCTGGTCCTGCTCCTGCTGGCGTCGGGCGCAAGCGCCGCGATCCAGATGGAGCCGGTCGACTACAAGCAGGGCGATACCACGCTCAAGGGCGTCCTGGTCTATGACGATGCCGCACCCGGGCCGCGCCCCGGTGTCCTGGTGGTGCATGAGTGGTGGGGGCTGAACGACTACGCGCGCATGCGCGCAAAGATGCTCGCCGAGGCGGGCTACGTTGCGTTTGCGGTCGACATGTTCGGAGACGGCAAGACCACCGACCACCCGTCCGAGGCCGGGGAGTGGGCGGCCGCGCTCGCGCAGAACAAGGGCACGGCCGGCGCGCGTTTCAAAGCCGCGTACGAGCTGTTCCGCAAGGACAAGCGTGTCGACGGAAGCAGGATTGCAGCCATCGGGTATTGCATGGGCGGATCGGTGGTCCTCACGATGGCGACCGACGGCATGGACCTGAAGGGTGTGGCGAGTTTTCATGGTGGGTTTCCCGGCGAGCCGGGGAAGGGCCCGATCAAGGCGAGCCTGCTGATCTGCCAGGGTGCCGCGGACGAATTCAGCACCCTCGAACAGGCGCGCCAGTTCCTGGGCGTGCTGAACAGCGCCGGGGCGGACTACGAGTTTGTCGTCTACAGCGGCGCGAAGCACAGTTTCACCAACCCCGGAGCCGACGGGCGCGGGATTCCGCAGCTGGCGTACAACGCAAATGCCGACCACCGGTCGTGGGCCACGTTGCTGGACTTCCTGGGCGAGGTGCTCAAGTAGCGTGCGGGTGCCGCCGCGGGCATCGCGTATCGAGCAGCTCGTTACCGGGCTTGCGCTGGAGCCCCACCCGGAGGGCGGTTTTTATCGCGAGTTCTACCGGTCCGCCGCGAGCGTCGAGCCGGACGATGGGCGGTCCACCCGCAGCGCATTTACAGCGATCTATTTCCTGCTCCGTGCCGGCGACGTGAGCCGCTGGCACCGGGTACGTTCCGACGAGCAGTGGACGCACATCGAGGGCGGACGCGTGGAGTTGTTCGTCATCGATCCCGTGTCATTCCGGTTGACCACGCACGTGCTCGGGGGCGAATGCGCGACCGCGGTGGTTCCGGCCGGCGCCTGGCAGGCCGCGCGGCCAGGCGGCGAGTTTGCACTGGTCACGTGCGGGGTCGGTCCCGGATTCGACTTCGCGGACTTCGCGTTCATGACCGACGATACCGTCGCGACGCAACATCTGCGCGAAGCGCATGCGGGACTTGCCGCGCTGCTGGGATGAACGCATTACAACTATTTGAGGTCCGATCATGAAGTGTCTGTCGTCGGGAGTCTTGTGTGTGCGTGGCCTGAAATACGGGATCGTCATGGCCACGGGTGTGGTGTGGGCCGCATGCGTGCTGTCGTGCGCGCCGCACGGGGGGCGTGCGCCCGGGGAGGAAGAAATCCCGGGGGTCGTGAGCGCGCCCGGTGAGCTCAAGTTCTCGGTGCGGGTGACGCCAGGGCGTTTCACGCAGGGCGATCGTGTCACGATGGAAGCGAGTCTCTTCAACGACAGCGAAAAACCTTACAAGAAGAAATTTCATGACACGTGCATCTGGGATTACGAGGTCACCAATGAGGACGGGACTCCGTTGCGCCCCGAACGTGCCTGCATGCCGCAGGACTCGGTGATGCTGCTCGAGCCGGGAGAGTTGCGCATGATCATGCGCGAGTGGAGCGGCCGCCAGCGCTATTTCGACGCCGGGCAGCCGCTGGCACCGGGCCGGTACCGCGTCATAGCCGGGTTCCTCGACGACCAACATCGCGTGATCCCGATGTCGATACCCGAGGAAATCGAAATCGTGGCCCCTCGGTCGGGGCGATGATGATTGGGATCCGCGGGATATCGCTGGCCGGGGCGCTGCTGACGCTGGTGAACTGCGGACAGGATCACCAACGGCGGCAGGAATCCGACGCGCATTTATCGCGCGTGACCCACTCGGCGCCAACTCTTGATGAGCTCAAGAACGCCACCTACCGTGGCATCGAGGGGCTTCCCGATGCGGTAACGCTGACCAAGGGACGCTGGGAGGGCGAACCGTTCGTCGCGGGTGGGGCTGCCCGTCCCTCGTTATACTACGCGCGCGACTTCTTTCTGGCCGGTGATGTGGACGGCGACGGCAACGCGGAAGCCGTGGCGCTGCTCGGCGAGAACTCCGGCGGGTCGGGTGAACGGGTCTACCTGGCCGTGGTTCGCCGCGACGGAATTGGTGTTGCGTGCGTCGCCGTTGCGTTGCTGGGGGATCGTGTGAAGGTGCGCGACGCGCGCATCGAGAGTGGCCAGATCGAGATGGATGTATTGCAGGCCGGCCCCGGCGATCCGATGTGCTGCCCGGGTGATCTCGTGACGCGCGCGTGGCGACTCCAGGATGGTCGCCTCGTGGAGCAGCCGCCCACGTCGGCACGACGGTTGACTCCGGCGGTGCTCGATGGCGTGGAGTGGGTGTTGAGCGCGTGGAGCTGGGATGAACCCGCGCCCGACGAGCCCGGGCTCACTGCGGTATTCGCCGACGGGCGCGTCACGGGCAATGCCGGCTGCAACCGGTACTTCGCCAGTGTGGGTGGCGACAGCGTGCCGGGCGGGATTGCACTGACGGGCTTCGGCGATACCCTCGCGGCGTGCCCCGATCCCATCGACCTGATCGAGGCGCGTTTTCTCGCCCAGATGAAAACCGTAACCCGCTTTTCGTTTGTCGCCGGGATGTTATCCCTCGAATACGATTCCGGCGGCGGGCCGGCCGCAATGCTGTTCGCGCGCCGCCCACCGGCTGAGTAGCGCATGGATTCCCGATCGGACAGCCTCCGCATCCTCTTCATCAGTTCCATCCAGATGTGGGGCGGCGCCGAAATATGGTTGATGGATGTCATGCGCGGCCTCGGGGCGCGCGGGCACGAGGTGTCGCTCGTGTGCCGTCCCGGCACCATCCTCGAGCGCAACGCGCGCGCGCAGGGGTGCAGCGTGGTGCCAATTCCGATGCGCAGTGACTTCGACCCGCTGACGGTGTGGCGCACAATGCGCGTGCTGCGGGAGCGCCGGATCGATCTCATTTCGACCAACATGGACAAGGAACTCCGTTTTGGCGGATTGGCCGCGCGACTGGTGGGCGGCGTGGCCGTGGTGCCATCGCGCGAGGTGGACTACCCGCTCAAGAACAAGCTTCGCTATCGTCTCACGTACAACCGCCTCGCGGATCGCGTGCTGGCAAACTCCGTCGCCACCAGGCGCTCATTGCTGGTGAATGCGCCCTGGCTGAGTCCGGATCGCATCGAGGTGGTGTACAAGGGAATCGACCCCGCGGCATATCTGGACGACCCCGGCGCGGGAAGCGCCCTGCGCCGCGAGTTCGGCATCGCGGACGGCACGCCGCTGGTCGGCTTCGTCGGTCAGATCATCGAACGCAAGGGCGTGCCGGACCTGGTGCTGAGCATACCGCGCGTCGTCGCGAAGATTCCCGGTGCGCGGTTTCTGTTTGTCGGGGAGGGCAAACTCGCCGGGTTCGTCGAGCGCAAGACCCGGGAACTGGGCGTTGCGGAGCACGTGATCATGGCCGGATTTCGTGATGACATTCCCGCGGTCATGAAAGCGATCGACGTGCTCGTGTTGCCGTCGATCGTCGAAGGGTTTGGCTATGTGCTGGTGGAGGCGATGGCCGCCGCGAAGCCGGTGGTTGCCACCAGCGTCAGCAGCATCCCCGAAATCGTGCGTGGCGGCAGTACGGGACTGCTGGTTGACATCCACCAGCCCGAGGCACTGACCGCCGCGCTGGTCTCCATTCTGGAAGACCCGGAGCGTGCCCGCGAAATGGGGCGTGCCGGCCGGCGGGTAGCGTTGGCGGAGTTCACGCTGGACCGGATGATCGATCGAACCGAAGCGGTCTTTCGCGCCGAGGTCGCGCGCAAGCGCGGCGGCTGATTTCCATCTTCAACCGAGGGAGCAATTGTATGCAGCGACGCCCGGAAAGCTCAGAGTACTTCGAGTACTACGAAACCTATGTGAAGCAGGTGACGGGGACCGACATCGTCGGCGCACTGCGCAGGCAGAACCACGAGTCGCGGGAACTGCTGGCGACGGTTTCGCCCGACCGGCTGGATTTCCGCTACGCGCCGGGGAAGTGGTCTCTCAAGGAGGTGGTCGCGCACGTGCTCGACACCGAGTGGGTGTTCGCGTCGCGCGCGCTCCACTTTGCGCGGGCGGTACCCGGCGCGCTTCCCGGGGTGGATCAGGACGACATGATTGCGGCCGGCAATGTGGCCGGGCGGCCGTACGCAGCGATGCTGACCGAGTGGAATCACCTGCGCGAGGCGTCGGCGCTGATGTTCGCGAGCCTCGATGATGCGGGCTGGGACCGGACGGGCATCGCGTCGGGGAAGCTGTTTACGGTGCGCGCGCTGGCGTACATCATTGTCGGGCACGAACGCCACCACATGAACGTCATCCGCGAACGTTATCTGCGCGAGCCCTGACTCTTCTCCGAGGGACGGATTGGCCCGCGCCGTGCGTGAGGTAGTGCGTGACAAAGTCGTTCCATCCCGCGGGACCGACCCCTTGCACACGCCGGATACCCCGCGTTGGCACGCGTTCCCAGGTTCCGTCTGACTTCTGGACGAGCGCGGCCACATCGACCGCGGTGAGCATCGCAACGTCGTTGTGACTGTCGCCGAGCCCCACCAGTTCCACCGGTCCAAGCTTGCGCTGGAACAATTTGGCGAGTGCCGCCACCGCCGTTCCCTTGTCGCCGGGTCCACCGGCGCCGAAGAAGCGCCCGCCCCGCGTCAGGCGCAGCCCGCGGCTCGCGAGCGCCGCGGCCACGTAGGCGGCCTCACGGTTCGTCAGCCGTGACACAATCGTCTCGTGGAATTCCCGCTGACGCGCCAGTCTCGCCGCGGCGGGGGAGAGACCGGTAATTGACGCCACGGTGTCCGCGTCGATATCACCGTACCCTTGCAGCGGGATTCCGGTTTCGGCGCGGACCTCGGCGAGCGCCCGTCGCACGGTGTCGTAGCCGGGCCCGAGCTTGATCACCCCGAGGGTGTCGTTTACCCGTTCGTGCGGAAAGTCGAACGCAAAGTAACCGTGCTCGATGTAGATCGCCGAACCGTCCTCGA
>DASUGO010000191.1:0-11704 GCA_036273975.1 Candidatus Krumholzibacteriia bacterium | reverse complement strand
CGACGACAGTTTGCGGAAGTAGTCGTCCTCGAGGAAGAAGTTCAACTTCACGAGGATGCGCGCGATGCCACGCGCGTACAAGACGTCCGACCGGTTGGTCAGCGTGAGCAGCCGGCGGTAGATCGCGTCGAAGAAGATCTTGCGCTGCGCGGTGGAGTAACGGCTCGAACCCACCAGCCGTTCCAGCAGTGTGAGGATGGCCGCGCACGGCACCGCCTCCGGCGTCACGACCTTCCACACCGAATTGATGTCGGTGTTGTTGACCGCGAAGCGGCGCACCTCGTAGTCGGGGTGCATCATCAGGCAGCGCGTGAAGCGCTCGCGCTGCGACTCGTGCGTGCTCAGAACCGCGCGCGCGACCGACGCGGCGCCCTTCTGGCTCGGGGCAAACAGGCCGGCCAGTTGGGCGGCGGCGGCCTTTGAGCGCGGGGAGCCGTGCTCCGCGAGCACATCCAGCAGGCGCACGCGCTTGCGGTGACCCCACAGGTCACCCGCCACAAGGATCTCCGGGCGTTTCCACAGTCCAATCTCCAGGTCTTCCACGTCGTCGGGATGCGTGACTATGTGGTCCGCGAACGCGTGCCGCAGGTCGCCGGCGATCGCGGTCATCGCGTCTTCGACGTCGAGGTCGTCACCGTGGGCCAGCGCGGCGAGCGCGCTCTCGAGTGCCCCCTTGTCCACGTGCGACGGTGTGCCGTTGCGGAACGAATCCCACGGCCGGTCGGCGACGTGGGCAGCCCAGCGGTGGCGCAGACTGGTGTAGGCTTCGGCGACCGGTTCGCCGACGCGCTGCCTGAGCGCGCTGCGGATGTCGTCAAGCAGGAGGTTGCTGCGCGGAACCTGATTTGCATACGCGAGGCGGATGGTCTGCGCAAACGCGGCGTCGACGTTCTTCCACTGCGTGTACGCGGACTCCATCAGGCGATACACGTCGTCCATGCGGGCGGTGGAACCGGGGCGGTCGAGATCTTCGGCTGCGACCACCGCGCCGTGCATCGCGCCGATCAATCGTTCCGCGGCCTGTTCGGTGGTCGCGAGATCGCAACCTTCGCCGCGCTGCAGCTCCAGGGAAAGGACCAGTTCGGACGCAAGATCGTCGATCCGTCCGCTGCTGACTGGCAAGAAACCGGCCATGCTCGCTTCGCCTCCCGGGCGCCAAGGTGTTGTCGAATAGGCAGATGTGCCATTCGACACGGCGCCACGAGATGGCTTCGTGCAAACGCTGTGCCCCGACGGGAAACGCGGGGCACGGACCGACTCTGGTTGAATGTACCGGCGGCACACCGGGATGGTGGCCGCATTGTCGGGTGGGAGATCTTTTCCGGTAAGAGGATTTTACCCTGCTGGAGCCAGGACGCCCGGTGCGCCGATCACTCACGGCCGCCGGGCGTTCGTGTTTGTCGGCGGCAACCTACTTGATACCGTGCTTGCGCTTGTAGTCGAGCCAGTTGGCCTTGAGGTCGACGAACGCGTCGAAGTCGGGCTGGATCAGGAACGGGTTGGTCTTCTTCTCCTGTCCGATGGTCGACGTTGGTGCCGCGCCGAAGTTGTGACCGGGCCAGACCTCGGTGGCGTCGGGGAGTTGCGCGAGTTTCTGCAGGCTTTCCCATTCGCGTTTCGCGCCCGGGCCGAGGTCGGTGCCGCCGACCTTGCCGACGAACAACGTGTCGCCGGTGATCACGTGTCCGCCGCACACGATGCAGATGTGGTCGTCGGTGTGGCCGGGCGTGTACAGAATCTTGAGTTCGAGATCGCCGAGCGCGAGCGTATCACCCTCGTCCACCTTCACGTCGAGCGGCAGATGCATCGAGACGTGACCCACGGTCTTCCCGCCGAAGCGTTTCTTGGCCGGCGCCATTCCCCACGAGTGATCGCTGTGGCCGTGCGTGATGATCACATACTCGACGGTGAGCTGGTGGCCGTCGATCAGCCCCGCATACTTGTCCGGGTCGGGTGGGGGATCGATGATGGCGGCCTGGCCGCCGTCGTGGTCCGCGATGAGATAGGCGAAGTTGCGGTCGCCGCCCGCGTCAATCTGGTGGAAGATCATGCCCTGAGTGTACGACGTTGTCCCGCAGCCCGCAACCCGAACCGGACCTGCGCGGATCAGTCGTCGCTGAGTTCGCGCGAGTGCTCGAGGCGGCGGAAGCGCAGTTGCTGCGCGGTGAGGTCCTCGTCGTACGCGATGCGCACGTCGGCGATCTCGCCCTTGTGCAGTACCGGCGTGAGGTGCGGGAATACGAATACCTTGAGCTTGGGGAGTTTCAGCCGCTCGCGGCGCGCGGCGATGTTGGCCTTCCACGCCGGATCGACGTGGGTGCCGAATTCGTCAAAGAGTTTGTGCGCGGCGTCGGCATCGCCCGTGGACTTGATCACCTGCAGGCGCGCGAGCAGGTCACCCGCGCCGCGGTGCGCCTTCTCGGTATCGGTGACGCGTACGAAGTAGTCGCCGTCCACCTGGATCATTTCGACGCCGTAGTCGTGGCCGTCGTAGCCGCCACGCAGGAGCCACATGAGGATGGCGTGGTGGCCGCGGTCGTGCGCCTCGCGCACTTCGGTGCCTTCGATGCGGTCGAGGCGCGAGAGCCAGCCCTGGGTGTAGCCAATGAACGCCGTCTCGACCACGAGATCGCGCTGCGCCGCCTGGTACGCGCCGATCTCGACGAGTTTGGGGTCGCCGATGTGGTAGAGCGCCACGAGATCCGCGCGCGCTTCTTCGAGCGACGAGTACGCGCGGCCGAGGCGGGTGCGCGGGTCGGCGTTTCCGAGCGATGCGTCGGGCCGCCCCGAGCCGTGGCCGACGATTTCATGCAGGTACACCTTCAGGGGCCGGACGATGGTGTGGGTAAGCGCGAGCACGGCGTCGCGGTACTCGGGCAGGTAGAACTCGTTGACCACCAGGTGCTCGAGCCCCTCGCTGCGCGTGTTCTCCACATTATAGAGGATCACGTTCTTGCTGCCGTGGTCGCGGCGGATGTCATTGTAGTTGGGCAGATTGTACGCCGCCGGCGACACCGGTCCCGCGTCGGCCGTTTCCACGAGCACGTTGACGATGGTGGCCACGGGCCGCGACACATCGCTGCGTTTGTATACGTCCGGCCACGGCATGCGCGCCTCGAAGTATGGCGCCTCGTTCGCGATCTTCTCGGTGAGGCCCAGGCCGGCCTTCATGCTGACGTTGGCTTCGAAGCAGCAGACCACGCCGCGCGGGTCGAGGTAGCTCTCGATGAACCCGTTCAGGTAGTCGATGCGGGCATCGCTCCTGAGCCAGTGGATCATGTGCTCGCGGAAGTGTTTCTCCTCGCCGGTCTCGTAGAAAGTCAACAGCGAGCGCAGCGCGGCACGCTGCTCGTCGTTTTCGGCGTAGGGGAGCGCGAGGCGGATGAAGTGCGACACGGTTTCCAGTTCGCGGCCGTAGAGTCCACCGATGCGATAGACCTCGGGAACCACCCGGCCGTCCCGGCGCGCGAAACGCACGTTGATGCGCTCGCGGAACTCCGTGGGCTGCGCCTCGATGTCCGCCAGCGTCACGCCAGCGTCATAATAGTTGACCGCGCTGGTGGCCACGATATCGGCGCCGGCCGACTGGTTGGTCTGCACGGGCTCGTGGTTCACGTCAAAAATGGACGTGTCCAGCCGCGCGAGCAGCGCGGCGGGCGACTCGCCGGCGCGCAGCGGGAGCGCGGCGCCCTTCGCGACCGCGTGCCGGACCGCGGTGGCCAGCATGGCCGGGGTCAGCGACGGTGGCGCGAACTTGCCGTGGGTATTGTGGTGGTACGGCCCGTGGTGGATCCAGACCAGCTTGAGGTACTCGTGGATGGCGGCGCGGATGACCGGGTCGAGGCCGTCCGAGTTGAGAAAGATGGCCTCGAGCAACTGCACGATTGCATCCGCGTCGCGGTGCGACTGGCGAAACGCAATCGCGTTTCCGGGAATTGCGGCCCGGTACATCAGGTATGCAAAGGCCTTCTCGCGCGGTGAAAGGGCCTCGAACCCCGGGGCCTCCACACCCACCACCAGTGCGTCGCGACCATCCGGCCCAATTCTTTCCAGTTCTCCCACGCGGGCCGCTTCGATGGATGCGGGGGTGGTGCGGTGGTCGTTCATTTTGTTCGCCTTCCCCATGGGGCGCATTCTACACAGTTTGCCGGGCCTCTGCTACAATCGCGGCCGTGACCGGCAAAGCAAACCGCATGCCCGCCAGGAAGCCCGCGCGCAAGGACGTCGAGACGCTCCGGCGCGAAATCGAGCATCATAATTACCGGTATTACGTTCTGGACGACCCCGAGGTCGCCGACGCGGAGTACGACGCGTTGCTGCGCCGGCTCGAGGCCATCGAGGCCGCGTGGCCCGAATTCCGAACGCCGGACTCGCCCACGCAGCGCGTCGGTGCCGCCCCGGCGGACGGCTTCCAGGTGGTCTCCCGCGCGGCCCCGATGCTGTCGCTGGAGAACGCGATGGACGAGGCCGAGCTGCGCGAATGGCGCGAGCGGCTGATCCGGGTGGTCGGCGAATCCGACGCGGCCGACTTCGTGTGCGAGCCCAAGATGGACGGTGTCGCGGTGGAGCTGGTGTACCGGGACGGTGTGCTGGTGCAGGCGTCCACGCGCGGGGATGGCACCAACGGCGAGGACATCACCGCCAATGTGAAGACGATCCGCGCGATCCCGTTGCGGCTGCGTGACGTGGCGAAGGGCGCAAAGCGCCCCGCGGAGTTGAGCGCGCGCGGTGAGGTCTACATCCCGCTGGCCGATTTCGAGCGCATCAATCAGAAGCAGGCGGAGAGTGGCGACAAGCTCTACGCCAACCCGCGCAACACCGCGGCCGGTTCGCTGAAGCAACTCGATCCCGGCGTTACCGCCACACGCCCGCTGAAATTTTTTGCGTACGGCATCGGGAGTTCGGAGGGAACCGGCCTCGCGAGCCAGTGGGACATCCTGCAGGCGCTCAAATCATGGGGGCTCCCGGTCAATCCGCTGTCGCAGCGCGTGGGCACGGTGGAGGAGATGGTCGCGTTCCACGCGCGCATGGAAGCGAAGCGCGCGAAGCTCCCGTACGAAATCGACGGCGTCGTGATCAAGGTGAACGCAATCGCGGTGCAGCAGGAGGCGGGGACGCGCGCGCGTTCGCCGCGCTGGGCGATTGCGTGGAAGTTCCCGCCCCAGGAAGCGCGCACGCGCGTGCTCGACATCGAGGTGCAGGTGGGGCGCACGGGCGCGCTGACGCCGGTGGCGCGGCTGGAGCCGGTGCGCGTGGGTGGTGTGACGGTGTCCAACGCCACGCTCCACAACCAGGACGAGGTCGACAAAAAGGACGTGCGCGTGGGGGACTGGGTGTGGGTGCGGCGCGCGGGTGACGTGATTCCGGAAGTGGTGGGGCCGATTCTCGATCTGCGCGAAGGGTCGCCGCGCAAGTTCAAGCTGCCGTCGAAATGCCCGGTGTGCGGCACCGCCGTGGTGCGGCCCGAGGGCGAAGCCGTGACGCGCTGCCCCAACGGCGCGTGTCCCGCGCAGGTGCGCGGCAAGCTGATTCACTTTGCGTCGCGCGGTGCGATGGATATCGAGGGGCTGGGCGAGAAGCTCATCGACCAGTTGATCGCGACGGGGCTGGTCACGACGCCGGCGGACTTCTATCGACTGACGCTCGACGATCTGATTCCGCTGGAACGCATGGCCGAGAAGTCCGCGCAGAACGTCATCGCCGCCATCGAGCATTCCAAACACACCACGCTGCCGCGCTTCATCTACGCGCTGGGGATCCGCAACATCGGCGAAACCGTCGCCGAGTTCCTGGCCGAGCACGCGGGCTCGATGGAAGCGCTCATGCAGGCGAGCGCGGAAGAGCTGGCGGAGATTCGGGGTGTGGGGGACATCATCGCCGCCGAGTTCCGCGCCTGGGCGGACGTCAAGGCCAACCAGGACCTGGTGAAGCGGCTGCTCGGTGCCGGCATCCAGTTTGCCACCGTCGAACGCGCCGGGGACGAATTCGCCGGCCAGACCTTCGTGTTCACGGGCGCACTCACCAAATTCACGCGCGAAGACGCCGAGGCCGAGGTCAAGAAGCGCGGCGGCAAGGCGACCAGTTCGGTGTCGAAGAACACCACCTACGTCGTCGCTGGCGACAAGGCCGGCTCCAAGCTGGAGAAGGCGCAGAAGCTCGGCGTCACTGTGATCTCCGAAGACGACTTCCTCAAACTGATCGGACGCTATTGACCTGATGGCCACTGTCCTGTAAACTCTGTTCCACATGACCCTCTGCTAACCACTCTCACGTCACATCGAAATCTGTTACGCAGGCGGACGCAGTTGTGCAGTCCGACGTCGCCGTGACCCGCGCACGCGGAGGTTGTCATGATGAAGCTCCCACGACTTGATCGAAGAGGAACTCTCCTAACCATATTGCTGTCGGCGTCGGTTTCGTGCACCGTCGACGATCCGCCAAGCAGCCCCATCGCCCCGCCCAACACGGAAACGGCTCGAGACGCGCAATGGTCCGTCATGACGACTTCGCGCGAGATGACGGCCATCTGCGAGTTAGGCAATGACGTGCTCGTTCTCTCGAACGGCGGTGCTGCTTTGCGGGGTGCTCTGGGCAACTGGACCGGCGATTTGACTCGCTTTCAGCCCATTGCCGATGTATGGGCGAGCCCCGACGGACAAGCGTTCGCGGTTGGCGGCGCCACGGTCAGCCATTTCGACGGCGAGCGCTGGACGTGGCGCGAGTACCCCTTCGATAGGCTCTACGGAGTGTGGGGCGCGTCGCCGACGGACGTATATGCAGTGGGCGAAGGTGTAAATGAGGAGGAATGGTACTACGTGTGGCCCCTCGGAGTTTACCATTACAATGGCACGGCGTGGAAACGAATGAACGTAATTACCGACTACGGGTCTCCCACGCTCCGGGCAGTGTGGGGCAGTGGCGCCTCCAATGTGATCGCCGTGGGTGACGGAGGACACATCTTTCGTTACGATGGGGCAAGCTGGCTGGAAATGGCAAGCCCGACTACAACCAATTTGTTGAGTGTCTGGGGGCGTGGGCCGGACGACGTCTACTCAGTCGGTAGCAACGGCGTGATCGTTCATTATGACGGGTCGGACTGGGTGCCCATGCCCAATCCTTCGACGCAGAGACTCGTCGATGTTCACGGGTCGCCCATGGGCGATGTGGTCGCTGTCGGCGATGCCGGGACCATCGTCCGGCTGGCCGCCGGACACTGGCAAGTGATGATGAGCGGAACACCGTCTCGTTTGAACGCAATTCTGGTTCGAAGTGACACCGACATGTATGCCCTCGGACAAACCGGGGCGATCCATCACTACGATGGGAATGTGTGGTCGCGCGTATGGGGCGGCCTTGCCGCGGGAGTCTTGTGGGGCGTGTGGGCGAGCTCGCCGGAAGACATATTTGCGGTCGGTGAGGGCGGGAGAATTGTCCACTATGACGGTAGCGCCTGGCGGGGTATGACGAGCGGAACCGGAGCGGCGCTTCTGGACGTGTGGGGATCTGGTCCGGATGACGTCTTTGCCGTGGGCTCCGGTGGCGTCGTGGTTCACTACGATGGCTCGGCCTGGACAAGAATGCAATCGAGTACCACCGAAGGTCTGTCCCGCATCTTTGGTTTTGTGGGTGGTCCGGTGTTCGCGATGTCCTGGAGCGGAGGGCTTTTTCTTTACGACGGAATGGCCTGGAAGCAACAGGCCTCTGCGGGATCGGCGATCAGCGGTCTGTGGGGCGATGCGCCGGGGAGTTTGTTTGCGGTGGGGCCACAGGGATTCGCTGCGAGGTTTGATGGTACCGATTGGACCAGAATGGAAACTGGCACGCTAGCCGACCTCCAGACGGTCTGGGGTTATTCCAGTTCCGACGTCACCGCTTTTGGCGTGGAGGTGTTGCACTACAATGGCAGCGAGTGGAAAAAGCTCGTCTATCCTGGTTGGGACTTCGACAGTGCTTGGGGCGACCCTTTCGGACACATTTTTGCCTCGCACACTGCTGGCGTTCACCAGTTGTATGCCGGGCAGGTTACTCAGGTGCGGCACATTGGCTTCCTCAACGACATGTGGGGGGTGTCAACCGACATGTTTGGGGTTAGTATGGACGGACTCGTTCTGCGGTATGGCAAGCTGGCTGCCCCACTCGGTGCACATTAAGTCGGCACCCCGATACGTGCGACCTGCTGGCCGGCACGGTGCAGCTGCAGCCCGCATGGGCGCCCAACCAGCCACACCGCGCCGAGATCGTGAAGCTGTTGGTGCACGAGCGCTGCCGGCGGCGCGGCCTGGGAAACAATTGATGCACGCCATCGAGGGCGCCGCCCGTGAGGTCGGCTTCACGCTCCTCACGCTCGACGCGAAGCAGGGCGCGGCGGTCTAGCACCTGTATCGTCAGTTGGGTTGGACCGCGCTGGGCGCAATCCCGCGCTACGCCTCTATTGCGGTCGCAGCAGATAGAGGATGATAACATCCGAAATACGGGGTATACTCTCCTGCAGGGCGCCCCCCGTCGTGCCAACATGGCGCGACGTTCGGGAGTGCGCAGAACGGAGTTGGAAATGGTAATCACAGGGTGGCGCACAGCGCTGGCGCTTTGCGCGGTGCTTGCGGTTGTGGCTTGCAACGATTCGAGTCCCCAGTCCCCATCGACCTCGGCGCAGACCGCGACGATCTCGGGGACAGTTGTCTCCGGCCAGTCCGGCGATCCCGTCGCGGGCGTCACGGTCGACTTCCAGCGCCACCATGGCGCGATGATGATGGGCGGAGAATGGGACGGTTTCGAGCACATGGTGACCGATGCCCACGGCCAGTTTCACTTTGAGTACATGCACGAATCGATGTCCCATTATCGCGTCATGGTTCACGGAACGACGGACCCGCAGGGAATGTGCTATCTCGACGACGACGATGACGCGCCGGTCGTTCTCCGCGTTCCCTGACGACTCTCTGCGCCGCGCGAGCCGCGGACGATATCGTAACTGATTGCTGTTACAGACTATAACGGCTCGGGGCAGCGATTGCTGACCCGGGCCGTGCACGTTTTGGCGCCCGTTTACGCATGGCAGGCAGGAGGTAGCCGCAATCGAGTGGCTTCCACGGCAACTGACCCATGGAGGGCGCCATGAAAACCCGAATTCAGATACTTCGCTTCTTCTCAGGCCTCACACTACTTCTGGTTGCGCTCGCGTTCGGCGCGTGCGGCAAGGACAGCCCGTCCGACCCCGGAACGGGCGCGCCGCCGGCGGACGTGAACGCCTACCTGGCCACGCTGCCAACGTGGGATCAGTTCTCGCCACCGATGGCGGATGCGGACGTGCCCACCGGGCCCGCGAGCGCGGATGTCGAGACGATCGGCGGCGAAGACTATAACTGTACGACGACCCCGTACTCGATCACCCGCACGCCCGATCGTGTCGTGACGCTCAACCCCGACGTGGAGATTCTGTATACGGGATCGCTGCTGCAGGGCAAGGGGCACCTGGGGGGCATCGGTTCCCTGGCGGAGCTGCCGATCCGCCAGCGCGCGCCGATCACACTCTCGATCGACCTGCTCACGGGAAACAACACCGAGGTCGTCAACAACCCCACGGTGGCGAGCGTCAACTCGGCGGTTGGAGCGCTGATCCAGGCCGCGCAGGACGCGGGCCACACCGCGGGCAGCAACATCTTCTTCACCCAGGAGACGACGCATTCGATGGTGCAGGCCGCGCTGGACATGGGAATTTCGGCCAGCTACATGGGCGCCAGCATCAAGGCCTCGCTCTCCTCCAACATCTCGGACGAGACCCGCACCGTGACCGCGTACTTCGTGCAGCGCATGTTCAGCGTTTCCATGGTGCTTCCGCAAACGCCCGGCGAGGTTTTCAGCAGCGCGTTTACCACCGACAAGCTGCAGGAACAGATCGACCGCGGCCGCATCGGGGAGGACAACCTGCCCGTCTTCGTATCGAGCGTTTCATACGGACGCATCCTGATGTTCTCGTTCACGTCGACCGCATCGATCGCGGATATCAAGGCCACCCTCGAAGCGCTGTACAACGGCGGCGAATTCGGCGGAAACCTGTCCACGGAGCTGAAGTCGGTGCTCGACAGCGCCGAAATCCAGGTGGTCACGGTGGGCGGGGATGCGTCGAGCGCGCTGGCCTTGATCCGCGCCAACGACCTCGGGGCCTACTTTGCCGAGGATTCTCCGCTCACGACGGCGCGTCCCATCTCCTATACGGTCCGCAACCTGGGTGACAACTCGATCGCCAGCGTGAGCGAGACCACCGACTACAACCTGAAGACCTGTTCGCCGGCTGCTTCGGTGATAACGGGTTCCAACTACAACATCCGCTTCACCAAGGCGAAGGTGATCGAGTTGAGCCTGATCGACGTCTGCGCGCCGTGGAACTACTACACCGAGTGCTTCCAGATCGAATTGCAGTACACGATCCACGTGGAGACCACCCGGGATGGCGTGGTGACACCGCTCAACTACAGCGCCACCGTTCTGCATCCCTACGCGGCGGCCCTCAAGGAGGGGGAGACGCTGGTGCTCCCGAGCAACTCGACCGACGTGCAAATCCACTACGACGGCCGGGGTGACTACGTGCGCGTGTGGGGGGAGATGCGGGACTGGGACACGGCCACGGCGAGCGACAAGCTTCCGTTCTTCCGTGAGTTCAAGTACCCGGCCAAGACGATGCCCACCGGCGAGACCTACGTGGACGCCACGGACTCGGCGGGCAGCAAGGTGAGGTTGTACTTCACCATCACGAAAGGACAGGATCTGGACGACTAACCCTTCCTGCAGGCGGCGTGGAGCCGTCGGGGCCGGTTCGCCGTGGCGCCCTCCAGCGATCATGCGAACCCCCTGGCGGCTCCCGCACGCGTAGCCACGTCGTCCGCCGGCAATGGACGACGGCCATGCGCAGAACGTATGCTACCCTGCGGGCCAATCGCCCAAGGCGGGGAGACTATGTCGCTATCTGAATACGCCATCCAACGCGTGACCGCACCCGCGAGTGCCGCCGACATCGGGGCACTCGCGGACCTGCTGGTCGGCACCGTGCGCGCTGGCGCCGCGGTCAGTTTCCTCTCCACACTCACCCACGAAGAAGCCCAGACATGGTGGCGAACGACGCTCGCCGATCCTCGCGTCGTTGTGCTGGTTGCGCGCGACGCCGACGGCATCGCCGGCACCGTGCAGCTGCAGCCCGCGTGGGCTCCCAACCAGCCACACCGCGCCGAGGTTGTGAAGCTGCTGGTGCACGAGCGCTGCCGCCGCCGTGGTGTGGGCAAGCAACTGATGCACGCCATCGAGGCCGCCGCCCGCGCCGCCGGTTTCACGCTCCTCACGCTCGACGCCAAGCAGGGCGTGGCCGCCGAACACCTGTACCGCGACCTCGGCTGGACCGCGCTGGGCGCGATCCCGCGCTACGCATTCGACCCCGACGGCAAAACACCGCACGGCGCGGTGTTCTTCTACAAAGAACTCGCCTGAGGCGCCCAGGAATACAATGAGCAGATCCGGCTATCGCATTCAGACGCTGGTCGACCACGTGTCGTGCGCGTGGAGGCACCCCCGCTGGCGTCTGGCGCTGATGATTGCGGCGGTTTCGGACGCGCTGGGCTTCGGGCTGGTGCTGATCCCGCCCGTCCAATGGCTGCTGGATGCAGTCACGGCGGTGGCGTTGCTGGTGACACTCGGTTTCCGCTGGCAGTTGGTT
>DASUGO010000190.1:0-3581 GCA_036273975.1 Candidatus Krumholzibacteriia bacterium | reverse complement strand
CCTGGGTGGTGCAGGCGAAGAAGTTGGTCACGCACGGGGTGAGAAGGCGGTAGATGACGGTGCTGCCCTCGCGGCGGTCCTCGACGATCCCGTGCGCGCGCAGTACCGCGAGGTGCTTGGACACGGTGGTCTGGTCGCTTCCTACCAGGCGCGTAAGCTCACCGGCACTGCACTCGCCCTGACTCAACCGGTCAACGATCATCAGGCGCGATTCGTTGGCCAGTGCCTTCAGCACGCGGGCCTGCGCGCGGAACCTGTCGCGGGAGGATGCGGTCCGGGTCGCCATACCATGATATTATGGCCACATCGCCATAGTGTCAAGATCGCTTTGCTGCGTCATGCTCCCGCCTGGTTCCGGGACAGGTCCTGCCCGAAGATGGCGAAGCCGACGGTGCCGATCAGGCCGAAGCCGAACGCGGTGAGCAGGTTCGCTTCCGGGCTCATCTGCCACAGGAATGCGCCGCCCAGGGCGGCCACCGAGACGACGACGTCGCGAAGCAGGTAGTAGAGCCCGAACATCCCCGCCTTGTGTGGCTCCGGCGCGAGATCCATGATCAGCGACTTGCGCGTCGGCTCGCCGAACTCCTTGAGCCCGCGCAGCACGAACGCGGCCACCAGCCACGGAAACGAGCGGCAGTACAGGAGCGCGAGCGGGAACAGCGTGAAGAATCCAAACGTGATCAGCACGTACGGCTTCTTGTGGCCCCGGTCTGCGAGCCGCGCCACGGGGATGTAGACCAGCGCCGCCGTCGCCATCTCGATGGTGGTGAGGACGCCAAACTGTACCGCCGTGACCGGCGCGGCGATGGTCTTCATGCACCACACCACCACGAACGCGTAGGGAATCTGCTCGCAGAAGCGAATCAGGATGTCGGTGACGAGCAACCGCTGCATGGCCGGGTTCATGAGCCGTAGCAGTTTGCGCGGATCGCGCTCGGCAGCCGGTGCCGTGGCGGTGGGCGCGTCGTCCTCGATCAACCAGCGCTGCAACACGAGCGCGACGCCCGCCATGAGGAGCGCGGCGACAAACGCGTAGCGCACGCCCGTCGTCTCGCCCCACGCCGCGATGAAAAAGCCGCCCAGCAGCGGACCGAGCGCCATCGGGATGCGACGCACCAGCGAGTGCATGCTCACACCCATCGTACGCTTGTGGGCGGGAAGTACCTTGTAAAGGAGGCTGATCGTGGCCGGCAGCGAGATGGCCGACCACGAGATGAACAGCACCGCGCCCGCCAGCACGGCCTGCCACGCCGGGATCAGGATCACCAGCGCGAATCCCGCCATCGCGATGAGGTTGAAGATCAGGAGCGCGGCGCGCGTGCCCAGCCGGTCGGAGAGGTATCCGCCCGGAAACGAGTACAGCGCGGAGAGCAGGTTGTCCATCGCCTGCAACAGGCCGATGGCGAGTGCGCTGCCGCCGAGCGCGATGATGTAGATGGGGAGGAAGCGCTCGGCCATGTGCTCGCCCATGCCGACGAGCACCACCATCGCGAGCACACCGACGGTGCTGCGTTTGAGCGCGAGAAAGGAGGTTATTCCGGAACGGGTCGGCATGGCGCGACGGGCGCCATTCTACCCCAGGTGTCTGCCGCGGGTAATCAGTCTTCGAATTCGCCCGAGCGGTCCCAGGACGACACGCCCTGGACGCGAACCTGGCGCCGCAGGATCTCCCACGTCCGCCGGATGCCGACTTCGACATCCTCGACCGCGAGCTTCGACTTCACGAAGCGGCCCTGGCCCGCGATGAACGCGCGCAGCGCCTCCACCGAGAAGGAAGGCTCCACGCTGATCGCGTACTCGGTGCCGTCGATGATCTCGATCACCGGATACAGCCCGGATTCGACCGCCTGGCGGATCAGCTCGATACCGTCGGCCGGCTCGGACTTCCAGCCCGTCGGGCACGGCGAGAGGATGTGCAGAAAGCGGAAGCCGCGCGCGTCGAGCGCGTGCCGGAACTTGCGCAGCATGTCCTCGGGGTGCGCAAGCGAAACCGACGCCGCGTAGGGGATGCGGTGCGCCGCCATGATGCCGAGGATGTCCTTCTTGGCGTGGTGCTTGCCCGTGGGTGTCGTGGTGGTGGAGGCGCCCACCGGTGTCGCCGACGAGCGTTGCCCGCCCGTGTTGCCGTAGATCTCGTTGTCGTAGCAGATGTAGAGAATGTCCTCGTCGCGCTCGGCGGCCGCGCTCACGGTGGCCATGCCGATGTCGTAAGTGCCGCCGTCGCCGGCGAAGCACAGCACACGCGTCTTTTCACCGTTGGCCTCGGCGACGCGCGCGAGCCCGGTCGCGACCGCGGCCGCGCCCGCAAACGTGGACGCCACCACCGGCGCGCCGTACGCGCTGGACGGGAACGCGCCCGCCGTGACGATCCCGCAGCAGGCCGGGATGACGATCTGCACCGGGCGGTCGGCGATGGCCCGGCTGATCATGTTCAGCGCGATCGACATCCCGCACCCACCGCAGTTGGTGTTGCCGGCCCGCAGCAGCGGTTCGCAGCGATCCGCTTCGGTCTGGGCCATACCGCTGAGAACGGGTTCGGTGTTCATTATTCTCCCGCCTCCATGAATACCGGAGCACCGGCGGCCTCGCGCGAGGAGACATCCTCGATGATTCTCTCGATGTGTTCGGGCCGAATGTCTCCGCCTCCGAGTCCCACGAGATAGTTCTGAACGATGGTGTGAGGGTCCACGAGGGAGCGACTCTCTGCCCACACCACGCCACCCAGCCCGGGGGAAACGTTGCGGTCAATTACAGCGACGCGTTTGCGACCGCCGAGGGCGGTGCGCAGTGCCGCTTCCGGTAGCGGGCGGAGCATGCGCACGCGCAGCCCTCCCGCCTTGATGCCACGCGCGCGCGCGGTATCCACAGCCGCACGGACGGTGCTCGCGGTGGTACCCATGCTGACGATGACGAGATCGGCGTCTTCCATCCGGTAGGGAACGATCATGTCGGGAGGCCGCCGCCCGAACTCACGCTCGAACTCATCCTGGACGTCCGCATAGACGTCGGGTACCTGGTTCATGGCTTCGATATGTTGCTTGCGATGCATTTCGGTCTGGTGGGGAAAGTCGAGTCCGCCCACCACCCGCGGCTCGAGCGTTACCCGGAACGGCAGATCGAGCACGGGGAGGAACCGGTCTACTTTTTCCTGGTCGGGAATGTCGGTCATCATCATCGTGTGCGACAGCACGAACGCGTCCTGGCACACCATGACCGGGAGCGACACGCGCGGGTCCTCGGCGAGACGGAAGGCGAGCAGCGTGGTGTCGAACACTTCCTGGTTGTCTTCGCAGTAGAGCTGAATCCAGCCCGCGTCGCGCAGCATCAGCGTGTCACCGTGGTCCACCCAGATGTTCCACGGCGGGCCCAGCGTGCGGTTGACCGCCATCATCACGATGGGCAGCCGGAAAAATCCCGCCGCGAACACGTTCTCGGCCATGTAGGCCAGACCGTTGGACGACGACGCGGTGAAAGAACGCGCGCCGGAGAGCGAACCGCCGATACAGACCCCCATGGCGCTGTGCTCGCTCTCCACCCGCACCACGGATCCTTTTTCGATCGTCTCTCCGCAGAGACGCTCG
>DASUGO010000189.1:0-15261 GCA_036273975.1 Candidatus Krumholzibacteriia bacterium | reverse complement strand
TCATGTACTGCAGCAGTTTCAGCGAGCACTTTCCACGCGCCCACTCGTCGTCGGGCAGCGGCATGATGCCGACGTCGAAGCCGCGCAATTCCTGAGCCTCGCTGTCGAACGTCCACGGCCGCGCGGACACGTTCACGCCCTCCATCCGCGCCGCGCCACCGCCCACAACGCGCAGTTCGAACGCGCGGCGGGCGGCGAGCGACCGCAGCGCCGGCGCAACGTCGGCCAGGTAGCGCGTCGTCTCCGGGCTCCCCATCCAGCCCAGCACCGGCACCGCGCGCCCCGCCGGTTGCGAGGCGGGCGTGAAGCGCGCCGCGTCCACGACGGTCGGAAACATGCGCGTGTTGGGATTGAACGCGCGCGCGTACTCCGCGAGCCACGCGTTGCCCGCCAGCACGCCGTCGGCCGCCGCGATCGCGCGCGGAATCTTGTCGGCCAGGAGCCGCCGGCCGCGATACGGCAGATGGATGGCGTCGTCGAGGTCCAGAACGACGGGCGTGCGGCCGCGCGCGAGCAGCCACTCCGCCAGCGCTGGCACCGACGGGAAGAGTTCCTTCTGGACGAAGATCACATCGAAGCGTCGCGAGCGCAGCAAGGTCAGCACCCGCTCCAGCGCGCGCGCCGCGAGGTAGCCCGGCGACACCCGCCGCCCCGCAAAACGGCGCGAGAGATAACGGTCGTCGAGCAGGGGATGCACTTCGTACGCGATGCCGGCCGCGTCGAGAAAGGGCAGGAACTGCACCACACGGTACCGGCTGCTGGGACCGGTGGCGGAATAACGGGTAAGAAAAAGGACGCGCACGGCGCCTCCGTGCATCAGGGGGTCCGGCCGCCGGGATCGCCGGCCATTGCGTCTTCGACGATCCCGCACAGCAGGTGGATGACGACCAGGTGCACTTCCTGCACGCACGGCGTGTCACCGTCGGGAACGCACACCGCGACATCCGCGGCCTCGGCCACCGGCCCGCCGGCGGCGCCGGTGAGCGCGATCACGCGCGCGCCCTGTTCGCGCGCAACGTTGCACGCACGCGCCACGTTGATCGACTTGCCGCTGGTGGAAATTGCCAGCAGTACGTCGCCGGCGCGCGCGAGGCCGCGCACCTGACGCGCGAACACATCGGCGAATTCGTAGTCATTGGGAACTGCGGTGAGCGTGGCAGTGTTTTCGTTGAGCGAATACGCGCGGAACGGGTTGCGCTCGCGCTTGAACCGGCCCACCAGTTCCGCGACGAAGTGGGTGGACTGGGTGGCGCTGCCACCGTTGCCACACGCGAACACCGTGCCGCCCGCCTCGAGGCAGCGGATCAACTCCCGCGCCGCCGCCGCCACCGCGGGCGCGACGGCTTCGGCGGCGTCCATCAGGCGCGCACGCGTGTGGAACTGCGCGCGGATATCCTCGACGCCCGGGACCTTCATCACAGCACCGTAATCTCGCTGTTGTCGCCCACCATCAGGCGGTAGGCGCGCGGCGGGCGCGTTCCGCGCTGGACGATCACGTTCTTCCCGATCAGGCTGTCGCTCAACCGGCTGCCGATGTCGCGGATGGTGCAGTTCTCGAGGATGATGCTGTTCTCCACCTCGCTCTTCTCCACGCGCGTGCCGGGCCCGATGCTGGTGAACGGGCCGATGTAGGAATCGACGATGCGCGACCCCTTGCCGATGATGCAGGGTCCGCGCAGGATGCTGTTCTTCACCTCGACGTCATCGTCCAGATGAACGTGGCCGTGGAATTCGGAATCCTCGAGCTGCTTGCTCTCGACGCGCGTCGCCATTCCGGTGAGCACCATGCGGTTCGCGTCCAGCATGTCCTCCAGCTTGCCGGTGTCCTTCCACCAGCCCTCGACGATGTGCGACTGAACATGAAATCCGTTCTCGATCAGATACTGGATCGCGTCGGTGATTTCCAGCTCGTTGCGCCAGCTTGGCTTGATGCGCGCCGTGGCCTCGAAGATGGTGGGCGTGAACATGTACACCCCCACCAGCGCGAAATCGCTCTTGGGTTGCTTCGGCTTTTCCTCCAGTCCAACCACACGATCGCCGGTGAGTTCCGCGACACCGAAGTCACTGGGGTTCTTGACGCGGGTAAGCAGGATCTGCGCGTCGTACTTCCCGCGCGTGAACTCGTCGACGAAACCGCGGATGCCGCCCGACAGCAGGTTGTCGCCCAGGTACATCACGAAGGGGTCGTCCTGCATGAAGTCCTGCGAGATCTTGACGGCGTGCGCGAGCCCCAGCGGCGCCTCCTGGCGGATGTAGTGGATGCGGGCGCCGAAACGCGATCCGTCCCCCACCGCCTGCATCACTTCCTCGGCGGTGTCACCGACGATGATCGCGATGTCCTGGATGCCGGCGTCGCGGATGGCCTCGATGCCGTAGAACAGTATGGGCTTGTTGGCGACGGGAACGAGCTGCTTGGCGCTGGTGTGGGTGATGGGCCGCAGACGCGTCCCCCGTCCTCCCGCCAGAATGAGTGCTTTGATGGCCGATCGCCGCCTTTCCCCGCACGGGGCTGCGTCAATTGTTGTTGCTGTTGATCACCGCGTACGCACTCAGGAACAGACTCGTGAGACTCACGAAGCCGATGAATACGTTGCCCAGCACGACGGCGGTGCGCCGCTTGACCAGGATCGTCTCGCCGCGGTACACGACGCTGTCGCGGTCACCATCGCGACGATTCCCCCTGTCGTCATAGATCTCGAGCTTGTCGACGCTGCCCACGTCGGTGGGCCCGCCGACCATCGCGATGTAGCGCCCCGCCGGCAATCCGCGCTGGAAGTCCACCTGCCCGGGCACGACCACCTCGCCCGACACGAACACCACGTCCTCGAGACGCGGAATATTGATCACGTCGCCGGGTTGCAGCGCGACGTCCAGCGACGTGTCACCCCGCACCAGCTGCGACAGATCCACCGGGATGAACTCGATCGAGCCGTCGCTCTGCTTGCGCTCGATCTTCGAATTCGACAGGTCGTAGTCGTTACGCAGACGAATGAAGCGCGGCCGGAACGAATCCAGCGTCTCGCCTTCCGCCAGGTAGATGCGGCCATCGCGTCCGCCGCCGCCCTGGACGCGGATGAAATCGATCCCCGGAAAACTGCGTTTGTCGGACACGACGATCACGTCACGGTCCCGCAGCAGCGTGGTGGCGAGGTCGGCTTCCCGCAGCGGGTCGATGGAGATCTCGCCGTCCTCCGACAACCGTTCGAGCACCATGTCGTCGACCGCGGCGTTGCTCGTGAACCCGCCCGCGATCGCGACGATGTCCGCCGCGGTTTCACCCGGCACGAGTTCGTAACTGCCCGAACGCCACACCTCGCCGGCCACCTGGCACACCGGGCCCCGCGCGGGGACGAACACCGTCTGTCCCTCGTGCAGCATCACGTTGCTCGTCCGGTCGCCCAGGCGTTCGAGGCGCACCAGGTCCACCTTGGCGACCGCGGCGCCGTCTTCGCGAATCTCGATCTCGCGCCGCGACCCGCGGTCCAGCACACCACCGGCGGCCTGCACGACGGTGTCGACGCGAAACGGCGCGGTGACCTCGATGGCACCCGGGTTCTTGACTTCGCCCAGCACGTAGACGACGAACGTGCGCGGCATCGTCAACTGGCAGAACACCTCGGAGCCACGGTAGAACGAGTTCAGCGCCGACTGCAGCCGCGCGCGGAATTCGGTGATCGTGAGACCCGCCGCCGGTACGAGGCCCGCGTTGGGAACCAGCGCGGCGCCCTCGGGGAGGACGGTCAGCGGAAACTCGGTGGCCATGGGGCGCAGGAACACCACGAACTGATCGCCGGGACCGATCACGTAGGTATCGGGATCGATCGGCTCGTCGAGGCCACGCGGCGGGAGCGCGGGCAACCCCGCGGTCGAATCCGCCGGGGCCGTGCTGGGAATCGTGGTGAGCGTCCGCGGGTAACTCCGCCGATTGCTGGTGAAGATCTGCGCGGGGGCGACCGTGGTGACCCCCATGACGAGTATCATGACCGACGCGGTGACTTTGAGAAACATGGCACCCTCGTTCAAGTGACAGGTCAGGCCGTTGCGAGCACGCCGCGCAGAAAATCGCGCACGCGTCCGAACTCGCGGGTATCCGGAATTCCAAACTGCGCGAGGTGCGGTTTGCCCCCACCCCGGTAGCCGAGTTCGGCGGCGACCTTCCGGGTGAGTTCGTCGGCCCGCAGACCCCGCTCCTTTATAGCAGAATCGCTGACAACCACCAAACACACCGGCTTGTCGGACGCCTGCGGGCACACCAGCCCGACGCCGACGCCGATACGGCCCCGCAGCGCATCGCCGTAGCTGCGCAGCGCGTTGAGGTCCGGCACGTCCACCTGCAGCGCGACGTACTGCACGCCGCCGATATCCACCGCGCCGGCCAGCGCATCGGCCGCCTCGCTCTGCGCGCGCCGGGCTTCTTCGCGCTTCTGGCGCTGCGCCATGGCCTCGTTTTCCTCGATGAGCGCGCGCACGCGCCGTTCCACGTCGGCCGGGGTCACGCGCAACAGCGACGCGACCTGGTTCCAGTCGTCCAGCGCCGCGCGCGCCAGCGCGAGCGCGCCGCTTCCCGTAACCGCCTCCACCCGGCGCACGCCCGACGCGACCGCCGACTCCTGGCGGATGAAGAACGCCCCGATCTCACCGGTGCGGCGCAGGTGTGTCCCGCCGCACAACTCGCGCGAGAACTCGTCGATGGCGACCACGCGCACGGTCTCGCCGTACTTCTCACCGAAGAGCGCCATCGCGCCCGACGCGATGGCCACCTTGTACGGCACCAGCGACGCCTTGACGCCGAAGTTCTCCAGCACCGCGCCGTTGACGATGCGTTCGATCCGCGCCACCTCCTCCGGCGTGACGGCCTGGAAGTGGTGAAAGTCGAAGCGCAGCCGGTCGGGGGCCACCAGCGAACCCGCCTGGGTGACGTGCTCGCCGAGCACGCTGCGCAACGCCGCGTGCAGCAGGTGCGTCGCGGTGTGGTTGCGCATGGTCGCGTAGCGGCGCTCGCGGTCGACCTTGAGGCTCGCGTCCGGATGCTCCGCCACCATGTCCACCGCGCGCGCGGCGATTTCGTCCGGCACGCGCACGAGGTGCGCGATACGATCGCCGGCGCGGTAGGTATCCACGACCTTCAGCGGCGCGCTGCCGAATGCGGCCGACCCGGCGTCGCCCACCTGGCCGCCACCTTCGGGATAGAACACGGTGCGGTCGGTCGTGACCTCCAGAAACGTCCCCGCGCCCTGCTTCGCGACGCGCTCCGGGCGGGGATTGCCAACGGACACCACGGAGGCATCGCACGCCAGTTCATCGTAGCCGAGGAACTCAGTCTTCTTCACGTCGGCGCGGAGATCTCGTCCAACGATGAGGGTTCCTGACGCCACCACCGATACCTGCTCGGCACCCTGAACGAACTTCCCACTCCGGCGCGCGCGCTCCTTCTGTTCCTCCATCGCCTTCTCGAAGCCGGCCATGTCGGCGTCGAGCCCGCGATCCTGCGCCATCTCGCGCGTCAGTTCGGGTGGGAAGCCAAACGTGTCGTACAGCTGGAACACGTCGGCACCCGCGATGGTCGTGCGCTTCTTCTGGCGCGCGTCATCGAACAGCGTTTCCAGCCGGCCCATTCCCTGCTCCAGCGTATCGAGGAAGCGTGTTTCCTCCGCGGTGATCATGCTCTTCACGGTCGCGGCCTGGTTGCGCAATTCCGGGTAGCGCGTGCCCATCGCCGTCACCACCGCGTCGACGCCGGCGGCGAGGAACGGCTCGCGCACCCCGAACGGCTGCATCTTGGTGAGCGCGCGCCGCAGGAGGCGCCGCAGCACGTAACCGCGGCCCTCGTTGGAGGGCATGATGCCCTCGGCCAGCGCGAAGGTCAGCGCGCGCACGTGGTCGGCCGCCGCGTTCACGGCCAGCGCCGCCTTGCCCGCGTCGGCGTCCTTCGGGAGCGCGGCGGCGATGGCGTTGCGGATGGGCAGGAACTCGTCGGTGTGAAAGTTGTCCTCCGCGCCCTGCAACAGGAACGCGAGGCGCTCGAGCCCCATGCCGGTGTCGATTCCTGGCCGCGGCAGCGGATCGTACTCACCCTTCTCCGTGTAGAAGAACTGCGGGAACACGAGATTCCAGTACTCGATGTAGCGGTCGCTGTCATCCTGGCCGGGACCACCGTCGGGCCCCTCGCGTCCGGTATCGATGTGCAGCTCCGACGACGGACCGCACACGCCGGTATCGCCGACCGGGCCCCAGAAGTTGTCCTTCTTGCCGAGCCGCTTGATACGCTCCGCCGGGAACCCGATATGCTTCGCCCACAGGTCGTGCGCTTCGTCGTCGTCGTCGTAGATCGTCACCCAGATACGCGACTTGTCGAGTTGCCACACGTCGACCGAGAGCTCCCACGCCCACTCGATGGCTTCCTTCTTGAAATAGTCGCCGAAGGAAAAATTTCCCAGCATCTCGAAGAACGTGTGGTGACGCAGCGTACGCCCCACGTTTTCGAGGTCGCTCTGCTTGCCGCCCGCGCGCAGGCACTTCTGCACGCTGGCCGCGCGCGGGTACGGCGCGCTCTGCGGACGGCTGTAGTAGGCCTTGAACGGAACCATGCCGGCCGCGGTGAACAGCAGCGTGGGATCTTCCGGCAACAGCGGCGCGCTGGGCACCACCGTGTGACCCCGCGCCTCGAAGTAGGCCAGGTAGTCCTGCACCAGCCGGTTGACGGCGAAACGATTCTGGGAATCATTGCTCATGATGGTCGTGCTCTACTCGTCGACGGGGCCAATCCACTCGGCATCGCCGGATCCGCGCTGGATGCGCGCCGCGAGTTCCGACGCCACGCGATTGACCACGCTGTAGTCGAACCCCTTGCGCTGCAGCATCGACGCCACCCGGCGCACCGCCTTCTCGTCCACCGGGGCCTGCCGGACCGCCTTTTCGGCCAGCCCGCGCGCGAGCTGCAGCTGGTCGTCGGCCCCGTAGGTGGCCAGCGCGCCGTCGACCACGTTGCGGCCGACGCCGAGCTTCTGCAGATCCGCCCGCAGGCGGTGCGGCCCCAGGCGACGGACGTCCTTCTTCACGGAAACGAATTCGCGCGCGAACCGCGCGTCGTCCACGAGCCCCGTTTCTTCCAGTTCGCCAAGGATACCACCGCGCACCGCGTCACCGACGCCGATGCCGCGCAACGCGGTGTCGATCTCGCGCCGCGAACGCCCGCGCAGCGCGAGCATGCGCAACGCCTTGTCCCGCCCACGCAGGTACTGGTCGATCCGGTCCAGGCGTTCGACGTCCTCGTCGGATATCTCCGCCCCGACGGCGAACGGGGCGGCAGCCTCTTCGGGAAGCGCAAAAAACCGCCCCCCGGAAAGCCGGATCAAGACCCGGTCGCCGGGGCGCGGTTTTCGTTCAACGATGTGCTCGGACATCTACTGACGGGCGCGCGCCGTGCCGGCCTTCTTCCTGGGATTCGTCGCCAGCGCCGCGCCGTCCGCGCCGTCGTCCGTTCCCTCCGTGGCAACCGCGGCGTCGGTGCTCGCCGCCCCGGCTTCGGGCACCGCCCTGACGCCGACATCGAAGTGCGCGCGGATCTTGGCCGCAATTTCATCGGCCATCTCCGGGTGGTCCTTCAGGAAGCGGCGTGCCTGCTCCTTGCCCTGGCCCAGCCGTTCGTCGCCATATCCGAACCACGTGCCGCTCTTGCGCACGATGTCGACGCTCGACCCGATGTCGATGATGTCGCCTTCGTAGCTGATGCCTTCGCCGTAGATAATGTCGAACTCACAGGTGCGGAACGGTGCCGCGACCTTGTTCTTGACCACCTTGACCTTGGTGCGGCTGCCGGTGACCGTCTCGCCTTCCTTGATGGCGGCGATGCGGCGGATGTCCATGCGCACGCTGGAGTAGAACTTCAGCGCGTTGCCGCCCGACGTGGTTTCCGGGCTTCCGAACATCACGCCGATCTTCATGCGGATCTGGTTGGTGAAGATCAGGCTGGTCTTGGTGCGGTTGACGGTGCCGGTGAGCTTGCGCAGCGCCTGCGACATGAGCCGCGCCTGCAGCCCCACGTGCGAATCGCCCATCTCGCCGTTGATTTCCGCCTGCGGCACCAGTGCTGCGACCGAGTCGATCACGATCACGTCGAGCGCGCCGCTGCGAATCAGCACCTCGGTGATTTCCAGCGCCTGCTCGCCGGTGTCGGGCTGCGAGATCAGGAGGTTGTCGACATCCACGCCGATCTTGCGCGCGTAGCCGACGTCGAACGCGTGTTCGGCGTCGACGAACGCCGCCAGTCCGCCGCGGCGCTGCGCGTTGGCGATGATGGAACTGGTGAGCGTGGTCTTGCCGGAGCCCTCGGGTCCGAACACCTCGATGATGCGGCCGCGCGGAACGCCGCCGACACCGAGCGCGATATCGAGCGCGAGACTGCCGGTGGGAATGATCTCCACCGGAACGATCGGACCCTCACCGAGCCGCATGATCGACCCCTGGCCGAACTGCTTCTCGATCTGCTGGACGGCAAGCTCGATGGCCTTGCCCTTCTCTTCACCCTTGGCCTGAGTCGCGGGCTGAGTCGTGGGTTTGCTGGACATTGCGTCCCCCTTCATATGAAACGAGTAGCCGGCCCTTCCCATCTGCACCACCGCCCCCGCGTCCGGCCGCTCACGGGGCGTCTTTACGATTCAAATAACGTGCGGGCGAATACTAGCACCGGGCGGCGGAAGATGGCAAACCCTTTGACCGCGAGGAACGTGGCGTCCGTACGCCACAAACGCCGCGCGCCGCGGGCACAAACCGTCACCGGCGTGGACGGCATCGTGAACGAGGTTGACGGAACCGGCGCCGTGCGCCGGGACGCTCAGGCGAGCGGAAAGCGCGCCACCACGGAGTAGACCGCGCCGCCGCGCCCGAGCCGGCTCTCCATCAGCTCAAAGCCGGTCACGCGCAGCGCCGGAACCGCGATCGCGGGCACGCGCGTGAGTGCCGCGGTGACATCCGCCGTCACGCGGTGCTGGATGCGCGCGACGGTGGCGTGCGCGTGAAAGTGGCGCGCTTCGCGTTCCACCGCGAGGGCGTCGCCGAGCGCGGCGTCGATGTCGTGCGCGAGCGTGCTGCACGCCCCGGCGCCGGACGCGACCGAGTAGAACAGCACGCGCGGCGCGCGCAGGCTGGGAAAGCCGCCCAACGCTCCCAGCGCAAGATCAAACGCAGCGTGGCCGCGGGCGACCGGTGCCAGCGCGGCGATGATGCGTTCGCGATCACCCGGCGGCGTCTCGCCGATGAACTTGAGCGTGATGTGCCAGGTGGAGGGGCCGGACCAGCGCCACGGCGGGTCGGGGAGCGGAAAGGTGTCGATCGCGCGCTGGATCGCGGCGCGGGTCGCCGCATCCAAGTTGACCGCAACGAACAGACGCATGCGTCAACCGCGCCGGCGCAGCTGGTCGTACAGCAACCACAGCGCGGTGTGCGCGGCACGCGCGCGCACCACGCCACGCCCGCCGGGGAATATCGCGCGCCGGACCTGTACGCCGCCGTCCCATGCCACTCCGATGAACGTGAGCCCGACCGGTTTGTGCGACGTGCCCCCACCGGGCCCCGCGATGCCGGTGGTGGCGACGCCCCATGTGGCATGCGCGCGCCGGCGGATTCCGTGCGCCATCTCGGTGCAGGTCTCCTCGCTGACCGCGCCGAACTCCGCGATCGTCTCCGCGCGCACACCCAGCAGCTCAGTCTTGCTCTCGTTCGAGTACGTGACCGCGCCCGCGAGGAAGTACGCGCTCGCACCCGCATGGTCGGTGAACAACCGCGCGATGCCACCACCCGTCAACGACTCCGCCACCGCGACGGTCTCGCCGCGCGCCACCAGCATGTCGCCGGCGACCTCCGCGAGCGCCCGGTCGCCGCGCGTGTAGTACTTGCTCCCCAGCAGTTCGTCGAGACGCCCGTGGATGCGCATCGCTTCCGCGTCGAGCACCCCGGCATCGGCACCCGTGCGCTGCGTCAGCACCACGTCGACGCCTCCGATCGACGGCAACCACGACACCGTGTAGGCGGAGAGCTGCGTGGTGTCGGGCGCGAGCTGCTCGAACAACTGCGACTCCGCAATGCCGGTGGTGCGGAAACGTTCCACCCGCACCGGCGGGCGGCCAAAGATCTCAGCGAGCCGCGGCAGCACAAGCGACTCCATCATCGGCTGCAGTTCCATCGGCGGTCCGGGCAGCACGAACACCGCGGTCTCGCCGGCCTCGGCAAAGAAGCCGGCCGCGGTGCCGACCGGGTTCGCAAGCACGGTCGCGCCGTGCGGGAAGTACGCCTGGCGCCGGTTGGCCGCGGTGGCGGGGCGGCCGCGCGATTCCATGAACTGCACGATCGTCTGCCACTCGTCTTCGCGGAATTCCAGCGCCGCGCCCAGCGCCTCGGCCACGCCTTCGCGCGTGACGTCGTCGTCGGTGGGGCCGAGGCCACCAGTGAGCACCAGCACCCGCGCGTGCGGGAGCCGTTCGTTCACGAGCGCGGCAATGCGCGTCGGGTGGTCCCCGGCCACGTGCGCGGCCGCGGTCCGCGCGCCCACCCGGCGCGCGGCGCTGGCAATGAACGCGAGATGGGCGTCGCTGCGTTCGCCGCGCAGCAGTTCGTCGCCGACGAGGATGACTTCAACGTCGTTGCGCATGTCGTTCTCCAGTTAGAAATGCGGAATGAATTGCCCGATCGCGGGCAGGTACGTCGCCGCGAGGATCAGCACCACGCGCGTGTACACGCCCGCCAGCGCGTCGTCGGCCACCACACCCCACCCGCCCGGCAGCGATTGCAGGCGGAAGATCGGAAACGGCTTCCACACGTCGAAGACGCGGAACAATACGAACGCCGCCAGCACGCCCGGAAGCGTCGGCGCCGCGCCCACCAGCGCGATCTGGATGCCGACCACCTCGTCGATCACAACGCAGTGCGGGTCGTTGCCGTAGCGCCGCTCCATCGCGGTCGCCGCGGGCACCGAGAGTACCGCCGTCACCACCAGCACCGCCCAGTGCGCCATCCAGGCGCCGCCCGGCACGAGCCAGTAGAGGGCCAGAAACACCGCGGTCGCAAACGTGGCCGGCGCGAAGGGGAAAAAGCCCGTGTACACAAAGGACGCGAAGATGACATTAAGACGCCGCATCGTCCCACCATAATGCTCCCGCCTGTTGCGTGTATAGAGGCTTCCATGCGAAACTGCCGGGGGTGGCCGCACCATCCATATCCATCAGGAAGGTTAATATCATGCTGCAGAAGCGTTCCTGGGCCGAGCCCTGGAAGGTCAAGATGGTCGAGCACCTCCGGATGACGACGCGCGAAGATCGCGAACGCGCCATCGCCGAGGCCGGCTTCAACACATTCCTGCTCCCCTCCGAATTCGTTTACATCGACCTCCTCACCGACTCCGGAACCTCCGCAATGAGCGACACGCAGTGGGCGGGCCTGCTCAAGGGCGACGAAGCCTACGCCGGCTCGATGAATTTCTATCACCTCGAGTCCGCGGTGCGGAAATTCTACGGCTACAAGCACCTGATCCCCACGCACCAGGGGCGCGGCGCCGAGCACATCCTCTCGCAGTTGTGCATCAAGCCCGGACAGGTGGTGCCGGGCAACATGTACTTCACCACCACCAAGGTCCATCAGGAACTCGCCGGCGGACGCTTCGCGGACGTGATCGTGGACGAGGCGCACGACCCCGACAGCGAGTTCCCCTTCAAGGGCAACGTCGACATCGGCAAGCTGCGCAGACTGATCGACAGCGTGGGCGCGAAGAACGTCGCGTACCTGTCGCTCGAGACCAACGTCAACATGGCGGGCGGGCAGCCGTGCAGCATGGCCAACATCAAGGAAACCTGCGCGCTGTGCCACGACCATGGCATCCCGGTGTTCCTCGACGCGACACGCGCGGTGGAGAACGCCTACTTCATCAGGATGCGCGAGCCGGGCTACGCCGACCGCTCGCTGGCTGAGATCCTCCACGAGATCTGCGACCAGACCGACGGCTGCACGATGTCGGCCAAGAAGGACGCCCTGGTCAACATCGGCGGCTTCCTCGCGGTCAACGATGACAGCCTCGCCGAAGAGGCGCGCAACATGGTCGTCATCTACGAGGGCCTGCACACCTACGGCGGGCTTGCCGGGCGCGACATGGAGGCGATGGCGATCGGCATTGAAGAGTCCGTGCACCTCGACCACATGCACGCGCGCATCGGCCAGGTGGAGTATCTCGGCGAGAAGCTGATGGAAGCGGGAATCCCGATCGTACGGCCGGTGGGCGGCCACGGCATCTTCCTCAACGCCGCGCGCATGCTCCCGCACATCCCGCGCGAACAATTCCCCTCCCAGGCGCTGGCCGCGGCGCTCTACGTCGACTCGGGCGTGCGCGCGATGGAGCGCGGCGCGGTGTCGGCCGGGCGCGACCACGACACCGGCAAGAACCTCTACCCGTCGCTGGAACTGGTGCGGCTGACCATTCCGCGCCGCGTCTACACCCAGGCGCACATGGACGTGACCGCGGAGTCGGTGATCGCGCTGTACGAGAACCGTGACAACGTGGTCGGCCTGCGTTTCACGCACGAACCGAAGCACCTGCGTTTCTTCCAGGCGCGCTTCGAGCCCGTGAGTGGCACACGCGTACTCAAGGACTGACGGGGCCGGGATGAAGACAATCATCGAACCGTTCCGCATCAAGGTGGTCGAGCCGATCCGCATGACGACGCGCGACGAGCGCGAGCGCCTGCTGGCCGACGCGGCCTTCAACCTGTTCCGTCTCCACGCCGACGACGTCCTCATCGACCTGTTGACCGACAGCGGCACCGGCGCGATGAGCAGCCTGCAGTGGGCGGGCGTGATGCGCGGCGACGAGTCGTATGCCGGCGCGAAGAGCTGGTACGAGCTCGAGGACTCGGTGCGTACCCTCACCGGCTTCGACCACATCCTCCCCACCCACCAGGGACGCGCGAGCGAGCGCATCCTGTTCGAACTGGTGGGCGGCCCGGGCAAGGTGGTGCCGAACAACAATCACTTCGATACCACGCGCGCGAACATCGAGCACTCGGGTGCGCGCGCCGTCGACCTCGTGATCGCGGAGGGGCGCGACCCGCGCTCGCGCCACCCGTTCAAGGGCAACATCGACATCGCGGCGCTCGAGGCGCTGATCGCCGACGTGGGTGCCGAACACGTGCCGCTGGTGATGATCACCATCACCAACAACTCCGGCGGCGGCCAGCCGGTGAGTCTCGAGAACATCCGCGCCGCGCGCGCGGTGTGCGACCGCCACCACCTGCCGCTCTTCCTCGACGCGTGCCGCTTTGCCGAGAACGCCTGGTTCATCAAACAGCGCGAGCCCGGCCAGCAGGACCGGCGGGTCGCCGACATCGTCCGCGAAGTGTTCGGCCTGTGCGATGGAGCGACCATATCGGCCAAGAAGGACGGCCTGGTCAACATGGGCGGGCTGCTGCTCCTGCGCGACGCGGAACTCGTGCAGCGCGCCGACGAGCTGCTGATCCTCACCGAAGGCTTTCTCACCTACGGCGGACTGTCCGGCCGCGACCTCGAGGCCATGGCGCAGGGATTCCGCGAGGTGGTCGACGAGGACTACCTGCACTACCGCATCCGCAGCACCGAGTACCTCGGCGAGCGCCTGCTTGCCGCCGGCATGCAGATCGTCGAACCGCCGGGCGGTCACGCGATCTACATCGACGCGGCCGCGTTCGCGCCGCAGATCCCCGCGCAGCGCTTCCCCGGGCAGGCGCTGGCGGTGGCAATGTATCGCGAGGCGGGTATCCGCGCGTGCGAGATCGGCAGCGTGATGTTCGGAAAAGGGGGCCGTCCGCCGATGGAGCTCGTGCGGCTCGCGATTCCGCGGCGCGTGTACACGCAGAGTCACATCGACTATGTGATCGAGGCGCTCACCGAGGTCTACCGGAACCGCGACCAGTTGCGCGGACTCGAGATCGTCGACGAGCCGCCGTCCTTGCGCCACTTCACCGCGCGCTTCCGCGAGGTATGACACCACTGCGGACCCTCGCGTTCACGCTGTTCGCGCTGGCCGCGTTCGCGTCCAACTCCATCCTGTGCCGGCTCGCGCTCGGGCCCGGCATGATCGACCCCGCCACGTTCACCACGTTGCGCGTCGCGGCGGGTGCGCTGACGCTCGCGCTGATGGTGCGGGTCACGCGCCGCGGCGGCACGGCCGCACACGCGGGTGGCGGCTGGCGCTCGGGCGCGTTTCTGTTCGCGTACGCGGCCACGTTCTCGTTTGCATACGTCACGCTCTCCGCGGGCACCGGCGCGTTGCTTCTGTTCGGGTGCGTGCAGGCGACGATGATTGCCGGCGCAATCCGCGCCGGTGAACGCCCGGGTCCGCTGCAATGGGCCGGCCTCGTGATCGCGCTGGGCGGACTCGTACTGCTGACCGCCCCGGGACTTTCCGCGCCGTCGCCGGTGGGATCGCTGCTGATGGGCGCGGCCGGAGTCGCGTGGGGCGTCTACACATTGCGCGGGCGCGGCGGCGGCGACCCGCTGCGCTCCACCGCGCGCAACTTCGCGCGCGCGGTCCCGTTCGCAATCGTCCTCAGCCTGATCGCACTCGCGCAGCGCGCCATTACGCCACGCGGCGCGCTGCTGGCCGTCGCGTCGGGCGCGATTGCGTCCGGGGTCGGCTATGTGATCTGGTACGCGGCGTTGCGCGGTCTGAGTACCACACGCGCGGCCACGGTGCAGCTGTCGGTGCCGGTGCTCGCCGCGCTGGGCGGGATCCTCTTCCTGTCGGAAACGGTGACGGCGCGCCTCGCGCTGTCCGCGCTCCTGATCCTCGGCGGGGTCGGACTCGCACTCGCGGGACGGTCACTCCGCGCGCGCTGAAGCGGCGGCCTCGCACAGACGCTTCACGATCTCCGGCATCCACTCACGGTGCGACGGCTTCATCACGCAGGCGCGCAGACACACGATATCGTCACGATCCCACGTCCCCACCGGCGCGGCCGGTTCTGCGATCGTACGCGGCAGCGTCGCGAGCGCGAGGTGGAGGTCGCGGGCGGCCGCGGCATCGAACACCGCACGCGCCATCCGCGACGACGCGCCCGCCGTGGCGGCGCGCAGCGCGAACACCACGATGTCGAGCTCCGGTTCGAGCAGCGGGACGAAGCGCGCGTCGCCGTCGAGCGCGGCGTATAGCGCCAGCGCGGCGTCACGCCCCGCCTCGAGGCCGCGCGCAAACTCGCCGCCGCGCTCCAGCGGCAGGTGCTGCATGGTCGCCCACAGCGCGACCGC
>DASUGO010000188.1:0-16796 GCA_036273975.1 Candidatus Krumholzibacteriia bacterium | reverse complement strand
TGGCCGCGGCGTCCGCCGCCAGCCGCCCGTGGTCGATCGCGTAACCGGCGGCGTCAAACTGTTCCGACTCGACCAGCACCTCGACGCGGTCATGCATACCCGTCTGCTCGATCAGTGTGCGCAGCTCGCTGCAGTAGCCGAGTGTATCGTCCACCGGGATGGCGTTGGTGACGAGGCCGCACAGGTTGTCGATCACGAGCACGAAGCGCGCGCCGGCGCGATAGATGCCCGCGACGCGGTTGCAGAACGACGCAATCTGCGCGAGCACGCACAGTTCGGAAAACCCCACGTTGAACACGAGGCCGGATTCCCCCGGGTGGATGCTGGCGTGATAGCCCGCGCCGATGTCGTAGTAGAAGCGCACCGGTTCACCGCGCTCGATGTCCCGTTTCAGCAGCGCGGTGGTGGTTTCCCGGTAGGGGGCGGTGCGGCCGCGGCTCAGATAACAGAACTCGCGGCCGGTGAGGATCGAGAATATTTCATCAGCCACGGCGGACGGGTCTTCGGTCGCCGCACGCACCGCGGGGGGACGGGCGGGGAGCCGCGCGAGGATCTGGGAAACATAGTCTTTGATGCGAGCGTTCATCCTGGAGCCTGGGCGGAGAGGGCGCGCCCGCGGCGCTGTTCCGATTGCCTCAGCAATTCCTCGAACTTCGGATTCCCCCGCAGCGCGTCCCAGTTCGGGTCGAGTTTGAGCTGTGGAATCGTCAGCGGGTCGTCATAGCGAGTCGCCAGCAGCCGCTCCACCAGCTCGAGCGCAAGTTCCGGTTGCCCGGTCTGAGCGTACACCATGGCCAGCATCTGGAGCGCCATCGGTCCCGAAAGCTCGTCCTTCGCGGACAAGTCCGCAGCCAGCTTGGCCTCGCGGACAGCGTCATCGGCGCGGCCGCTGTTGGCGTAAACCCACGCGAGCTGCATGTGCATGTCGTAGTTTCCGGGCGATTCCCGCAGGACGTCCTCCAGTATGCCGATGGTTTTTTCGAGTTCGGGGCGAGCGGCGTCGGGGCCGAGACGGCGCAGGTCCGCGATGCTCGACATGGTCTGCTTGATTGCCTGGACTGCGGGGGTACTCTCGGCGAGACCCGAGCGAGCTGCTTCCGACGCGGCGGCAAAGTCACGCGCGTACCAGGCGACGTAGAAACGTCCGCGCGACATTCCCGGGTCATCGGAACGGACCAGCAGCCGGCGCGCCTCCGCCAGGTTTCCGTAGAAACGAAGGCTCGTGAAGATCATGTCGTTGAGGTTGCTCACATCTAAGGTGATCGCGAGCGAGCGCTCGTAGAGCTCCATGGACTGGTCCGGAAGCCGCATTGCGTCGTACGTATCCGCCAGGTCGCTGATATATGCGTAGTTATGTGGGTCCAGTTCGATGGCGCGCTGGAATTCCTTCACACTCTCATCGAATTTGCCCTGGCGACGGTAGATCAGTGCGATCGACCAGTGGATTTCGGCGTCGTTCGGCCTCTCATGGGCGGCGGCCACGAACTCGGTGAGCGCGCGGTCGTAGTCGCGGAACGCATAGTAGTAATAAAAACCGCGCGCGAGGCGCGTGAACGGGTGGTTGGGGTCGATGGCATCGGCGCGGTCGAGTGCCGCTTTGGCCCGCGCAATGCGGGTCTCGGTGCGGTCGAAATTCAGGTGGTACAGGAGGCTGTGGGTTCGCGACAGCACGTACCATGCGGCGATGAAGTTCGGGTCCAGGGCGACCGCCTTCTCCAGTTTGGCGACCATCTGTTCGGCACAATTACCCATGACCCAGTCACACCGGGTGGTAATGGCCTGCGTGTAGAGCTCGTACGCCTCCACGCTCGAGGTGGGGCGCTCGCCCAGCCGCTCCCGCTCGTTGCCCTGCAACGTCACGCCCAGCGCCTCCACCACGTGGGTCGCAATGTCGGTCTGCACGTCGAAAATATCGGTGACCTCACGGTCGTAGGTTTCCGACCACACCGACATGTCGTCGGCAACACGCACCAGCTGCGGTGTTATGCGCACGCGCCCCTTGCTGCCCTCGGATTTTGCCCAGCGCACACTGCCCTCGAGCACATAGTCCACGCCGAGGTCGGCGCCGATCTGCTTGAGCGTCTTGCCGCTGGTGGCGTAGTTCTCGGCGCTGGTGCGCGAGATCACACCCAGTCCGCTTACGGCGGTGAGGCGGCTCGTGATCTCTTCGGTGACGCCAGCGGCAAAGTAGGCATCTTCCGCCGGCCCGAGGTTCTCGAACGGCAACACGACGGCCATCTGCCGCTCCGCTGGTTGTGCGGGTGTACCGCTGGACACGGATTCCGGCATCTGCGGCCATGGGGGCTTCACACCGTCACCGCGTTTGTCGAGGATCACCCACGCCGCGGCCACCACGACGAACACCGCGGCCCCGATCGCCGCGAGCGTTTTCCAGGGGGCACCCGCGCGCGCGGGTTTCGCGTGAGGCGGGACAATCTCTCCCGAATCGATCTCGCGCCGCAGCGCTTCCAGTTCGTTGCGGATATCCTTCGCGGTCTGGAAGCGCCGCTCGGGATCCTTTTCCATGCAGTGCGCGATCACGCGGCCAAGTTCGCGCGGGTTGGCGGGCTTCAGTTCCGACACCGACTTAGGGGTGTCTTTCAGGATCGAACTGATCGTCGAGATGGGCGTGTCTCCCTCGAAGGGACGTGTGCCGGTGGCCATCTCGTAGAGCACGATCCCCAGCGAGAAGATATCCGAGCGATGATCGATGGGCTTGCCCTCGGCCTGCTCGGGCGACATGTACGACGGCGTGCCGAGGATGCGCCCTGCGGCGGTGTCGTGCGTGCGCACCACGGTTTCTGCGCCTTCCAGATTGTCGAACGCGGACAGAACCTTGGCGAGACCGAAGTCGAGCACCTTCAGGCGTCCGTCCCTGTCCACCATGACATTGCCCGGTTTGAGGTCGCGGTGCGTAATGCCGCGGTCGTGCGCCCAGCCCATGGCGTCCGCCAGTGGAACAGCGAACTCGAAAAAGCGACCGAGTTCCATGCCGCCGGGCGGGATCAGTTCCGAGAGTGCGCGGCCCTCTACCAGCTCCAGCGTCAGAAACGGAACCCCGTCGGCCTCTTCAACAGAATAGATGGTGACGATGTTGGGGTGCTTGAGCGCTGCCACAGCGCGCGCCTCGCGTTCGAAGCGCGCGCGCCGCTCGGGGTCGTGTGCGGTGTCGCCGGGGAGGACCTTGATTGCGACATCGCGGCCGAGCCGGGTGTCACGAGCGCGATAAACCGCCCCCATGCCACCCTGGCCCAGCTTCTCGACGATCTCGTAATGCGCGAGGCGGCGACCGATCATCGATTTGCTACGCGTCCAGCTTGCCGAGCAGGTCCCGGGTCTTCTTGAGCCGCTGGTCCCGTTCCTTCGCGAAGCGGCGGATGCCTTCCAGAATCCACTGCGGCGTCAGGTGCGCTTCCTCGAGCACCTCATCCACCGAACCGCCCGTCCGCCAGCGGTTGTCGAAGTCGCTGCCCATCCAGTACTCGCCGGTGACCCCGACATCCGCCCAGTCCATCATGAGACGGCGCGCGCGGTTGGTGATGGCCATCGCGTCCATGCGCTCGTGCGCGGGCAACACCGCGTCGCGGTAGGCCGCGTCCTGCAGCTTGAAGAGCTGCGGGCTGATGGCTGCGACGATTTTCACATTGAGGCCTTCCTCGTCGAGCCTGGGCAATACTTTGAGCAGGTTGTTGGTGGTCGACGTGCCCTGCACCACCACGACACCCATCTTCGGCGCCCCCTTCTGGTAGGGCCGGATTACGTACGCGCCGCGCGCGGCGTCGAAGTGCGATGCCATGCCCAGCTTCTCGCGGTCGGGAATTTCGACCGCCGGGCGCGTCAGGTGCAGCGCGATGATGGCCGCGTTGGTCTTGAGCGCGGCCGCGATCACCACCGGCACCTCGTTGAATTCCCACGGGTGCACGTCGATCACGTGGCCCTCGGGGAATAGCTGCGTGACACCGGGGGCAAACACGCCGAAATGCGTGCGCGAATCTTCGGCCGTCTCCGGGCCGCTGTGACCCGCCACCCACAGCACCTTGCCCACCTTGAGCTGCGAGTCCTGCGCCATCTGGCTGAACAGACGCATCGGGCCGTACTTCAGGTAGATGAACGAGCCGTACGTCGAACACGTGCCGTAGAAACCGTTGAACTCTTCCAGCGGTGTCTTTGAGAAGTTCACCGACGCGAGGCCGCACGAGATGCCCGCATTGGAGAACTCGGTGATGCCCTGCGGGAGCAACGCGCCCTCGGGGTTGCTGTCACGGTTGAACCAGCCCCAGCCCTTCTTGTCGCCGAAGTCCTTCGCGAAGCCGGAGATGTTGGTGGAGTCCGCGAGGTCGGCGCTCATCGCGAGGAACAGCGGCCGCCCGTAGTTCTCGCGGCACCACGTGTTGACCCACGCGCCCCAGCGGGCGAGTGCCGCGCGGTTGGGCTGCTTTTCACCGGGCTTGGCCCACATCTCGGCGGGGTAGTTGCGGGCTTCGGTGAGCGCCGGGTCGTGGGCCGGATTCTTCGCGACGTCGAAGCGGAACGACGGAATCGATTCGGGCACCGAGTCGCCGATCTCCAGCAGGCGCTCGGTGACGTACTCGACCAGCGCGTTGTCGCCGCGGATCACGTCGGCCACGATCTTGAGGTTCGCGCGTGCCTGTTCCTTGAGCGCCGCCGCGTCTTTGGGCGCCGCTTCGCCGAAGCCCTGGAACCTCACCCCGTACTTCTCCATGAACGGCTGCTTCGTGTTCCAGAACAGTTCGCTGTTCATCGCGTGCGGGCTGCCGTGCGATTTGTTGTCGTACTTGAGGTACTCGCGGCCCTTGCGCGTGCGCATGAACATCATGCTCGGGCGCTGGTCGGGGTTGGCGCCATAGGCCATCTCGAGCATTGCGCGTGTGACGTCCGCCCAGTCGCTGCCGTTCTTCGCCTCCACGACGCGCCAGCCGTGCGATCCGAACCAGTCGCGCGGGCTCCCGTAGACAAACGACGAGAATGCATTGTCGTCGATGCCGAAGTCGTTCCAGTCGATCACATAGTGGAAGTTGGTGAGACCCAGCCCGTAGGCCGAGTTGAGCGTCTCGTGGGTCGCGCCCGGGGTGAGGCCGCCCTCACCTTCGAAGGCGAACACGCGCACGCCGTCTGCGCCCGCGCGTTTGAGCGCGACCGCCTGACCGGCCGCGGCCGGCGAGCCGTGACCCGACGGTCCGGTGTTGGCCTTGAAGAAGAGCGTCTTGCCCTCCATTTCGGCGTGGCCGGGGAGTCCCTTGTTGTGACGGAATCCAATCAGATCCTCCCACCACACCATGCGGTCTTCGGGGATGAAGTAGCGTTTGTCCTTCGTCCGCTCGTACATGAGCCGGAACGGTTCGGCGAGAACGGGGAGTGTTGCGTAGACCAGCGGGGCGGTGTGGCCGGCCACCAGCGCGAAGCGGTCGCCGAACGGCTTTTCGGGGTGACGAATGTCCCAGCGCATCGCGCCGGAAAGCAGCATCGAGATCATCGCATGCACCTTGGAGCGCGAGCCCCCGGGGTGACCGCTCTGGCGGTAATTGAGCATCAGGTCGATGTACTGATCGACACAATCCTTGATCTTTTCCCAGTGCGCGAAGTTCTCCGACTGCAACTGGAACGCGGACTCGAGGTCACGAACGGCGCCGGGCGTCTGGACGCCCTTCGAATGTTGGTCGATTGCCATGGGATGAATCCTTCTCGGATGGGATGGGTGTACGGCCTGCGCAAGAGTAGCGCGCCGGGGGCGCCGGTGTCAAACCCCGGCGGTGGCGTGGAATCGCTGATTCGGCGCTGCTGGCGCTAGAGATTGTGGCTCAACACCAGGCCGCGGCGGCCGTCGTGAAAGTCGACATCGAGGTGCCATTCGGCGTCGCGCTTCACGGCCGCGGCCTCCGGGGGCGCGCCGCGCAACCCGCACGCCCCCCGGATGGCCGTGACCGCTACGCGTCGCGCCGCCGCGTGTCGCGGTGGAGTATCCGGTAGAGCGCCGGGAGCACCAGCAGGGTCAGCAGCGTGGACGACACGATGCCACCCACCACCACCGTCGCCAGCGGCCGCTGCACTTCGGCGCCGCTGCCGGTGGCAATCGCCATCGGGATGAACCCGAGCGATGCGACCAGCGCAGTCATCAGGACCGGCCGCAGGCGGGTCAGCGCGCCGTCGGTGATCGCGGCGTCGATCGCCTGCCCCTGCGCGCGCAACGACTCGATGAAGGTGACCATGACGAGGCCATTCAGCACCGCGATTCCGGACAGCGCGATGAATCCAATACCGGCCGAGATCGAAAATGGAATCCCGCGCAACGCGAGTGCGATCACGCCGCCGGTGAGCGCCAGCGGCACGCCGGAGAATACGACCAGCGACCGGCGCACGGACTTGAAGTTGGTGTACAGCAAACCGAAGATGAGCGCGAGTGACAGGGGGACGACCACCGCGAGCCGCTTGCGCGCGGCGATCAGATTTTCGAACTGACCGCCCCACGTGAGCCAGTAACCGGGGGGCAACGCGACCTCCGCCACGCGTGCCTGCGCGTCCGCGACGAAGCTGCCGAGGTCGCGGTCGCGGACGTTGGCCTGCACGACGATGCGCCGCTTGCCGTTTTCACGGCTGATCTGGTTGGGCCCCTCGGCGATTCGCACGCTGGCCACCGCACTCAGCGGCAGGTAGCCGGCCTCCACGTGCCGGCGCCCCCCGAACGATGCGGCCCGCGCCGGGGGGCGGGAACCGTCGCGCGGGAGCGGGATGGGGAGGAACTCGATCGCGTGCAGGTCGAGGCGCGCCGATTCGGGCATGCGGACCACCAGGTCGAAACGGCGGTCGCCTTCCCACACGTGCCCCGCCGACTTGCCGCCGATCGCGATCTCGATGACGTCCTGCACGTCGGCGATATCGAGTCCGTAGCGCGCGATGGCGCCGCGGTCGATTTCCACCGTGAGCAACGGCAAGCCGGTCACCTGTTCGGTGCGGACGTCCGCGGCACCCGGGACTTCGCGCAGTATCGCCTCGATACGCTCTGCGTGGTCGAGCAATACGTCGAGATCGTCGCCGAACACCTTGACCGCGAGGTCGCTGCGAACGCCGGCGATCAGCTCGTTGAAGCGCATTTCGATGGGCTGCGTGAATTCGTAGTTGTTGCCGGGAACCGTGGCGGCCACCGCCTCGATTTCGCGCACGAGCCGGTCGCGCGGCTTGCGCGGATCCGGCCACTGCGGACGCGGCTTCATGATCAGGAAGACATCGGCCACCGCCGGGGGCATGGGATCGGTGGCGATCTCGGCGGTACCGATCTTGGCAAATACCCGTTCCACCTCCGGGACGGACCCGATGGCCTCCTCGAGTTCGTGCTGCATCGCGACGGCCTGCGACAGACTCGTGGACGGGATGCGCAACGCGTGGAGCGCGATGTCGCCCTCGTCGAGCGACGGCACGAATTCGCTTCCCAAGCGCGATCCCACCAGCACGCTGGCGACCACGAGCACCGCGGCGACGGCGACGACCGGCCAGCGATAGCGCAAGGAACGCGCGAGCGCCGGCGCGTAGACGCGCTTGGCGGCGCGGATCACGCGATTCTCGCCTTCGCCCACGCGTCCCCGCAGGAGCAGGGCCGCGCCAGCCGGGACGAACGTGAAGGTCAGGATCAGCGCGGCGGAGAGCGCGAGCAGCACGGTGAGTGCCATCGGCTTGAACATCTTGCCCTCGATACCACCGAGGGTGAGGATCGGCAGGTAGACGATCATGATGATCCCGACGCCGAACAGCGTGGGCCGCGCGACCTCGCGCGCGCTGTCGAAGGCCTCCGCCAGGCGCTCGTCGCGCGTCAACACCCGTCCCACCTCGCGCTGGCGCGTGGCGAAACGCCGTACGATGTTCTCGGTCATGACCACCGCGCCATCGACGATGATTCCGAAGTCGATGGCGCCCAGGCTCATCAGATTGCCGCTGATGCGATTGCCGACCATTCCGGTGACCGCGAACAGCATCGCGAGCGGTATCGTGAGCGCCACCAGGAACGCGGCGCGCGCGTTCCCCAACAGCAGAAAGAGCACGGCGATCACGAGGATCGCGCCGTACATGAGATTTTCGCGCACGGTGTGCAGCGTGGCGTCCACGAGCCGCGTGCGGTCATATACGGTGCGGAGCTCGACGCCGGGCGGGAGCGTCTTTTGAATCTCGTCCAGACGGCTGGCGACGCGCGTGGCCACCGCGCGGCTGTTTTCGCCCATCAGCATGAACACGGTGCCGATTACGACTTCCTCGCCGTTTTCCGTGGCCGCGCCGGTGCGGAGTTCGTCGCCGGGCGCGACCGTCGCCAGGTCCCCGATGCGCACCGGCGTGCCGTCTTCGACGCCGACCAGGATGCGCTCGACCTCCGCGAGGTCGGTGACGACGCCGGGAATGCGCACCAGATACTGCTCCCCGATGTGTTCGATGTAGCCCGCGCCCGCGTTCACGTTGTTGGCCGCGATGGCATCGAGGACGTCGCGGAACGTGAGGCCATGCGCGACCAGTTTCCCCGGGTCAGGCGTCACGTGGTACTGCTTCACGTAACCACCCAGCGAGTTGACCTCCGTCACCCCCGCGACCGTCCGCAACTGCGGTTTCACGATCCAGTCCTGCACCTCGCGCAGGTCGGTGGGCGTGTACGCTTTCCCGTCGGCGCGCTTTGCTCCGGCCTGCGACTCGACGGTCCACATGTAAATTTCGCCGAGTCCGGTCGCGACGGGCCCCATGCCCGGCGGCTCGACGCCGGGCGGAAGCCCTTCCGATGCCTCGCGCAGCCGCTCGCTCACCAGCTGGCGGGCAAAGTAGATGTCGACGTCGTCGTGGAACACGAGCGTCAGCTGCGACAGGCCGTAGCGCGACAGCGAACGCATGTGGTCCATGCCCGGGATGCCGCCCATCGCCAGTTCGACGCGCGTCGTCACCTGTTTCTCCACTTCGAGTGGCGACATGCCCGGCGCACTGGTGTTGATCTGCACCTGCACATTGGTGATGTCGGGCACCGCGTCAATCGGAAGACGCCCGAAGTTGTAGATACCGAGAGCGGCGAGCGCAATCGTGAGCAGGACGACGGCGCCGCGGTAGCGCACGGACTCCCGGATGATTCGTTCCAGCATGCCGATGCTCCTAGTGCGAGTGCTCGGCCTGCGACTTGCCGAGTTCCGCTTTGAAGATGAAACTCCCGCGCGCGACGTACACTTCGCCGGGTGCGAGGCCAAACGTGACGCCGATCATGCCGCCGCCCCGCTGGCCCAGCACCACCGTTCGTGGCACGAAGCCCGCGCCGTCACGCACGAAGACGACCGGAGCGCCATCGACGGTCTGCACCGCCTCGTCCGGCACCGTGACCATGCTGGGCGACTCCGTGACGACGATATGGGCGGTGACAAACAGCCCCGGCTGCCAGCTTCCACCGCGATTGGGGAGGACCATGCGCGCGATACCGGTGCGCGTGCTCTCGCCAACCAGCGGACCGACGTAGTCGATGGTTCCATGTGCGACGTCGTCGAGTCCCGGCGACGTGATGCGCACCGCCTGGCCCGGGTGGACGCCGGCCAGAAAGCGCGCGTAGACGTTGATGTTGACCCAGACCGTGGAGAGATCCGCGACCACGAACACGTCGGCGTCGTCACGAACGTATTCGCCCAGCGTGAGGTGCTTCTCGATCACGGTGCCGTCGATCATCGATGTCAGATCGTACGCCGCCACGCTGGCGTTGCTCTGGATCACGGCGAGCACGTCGCCGGCGCGCACCGGATCGCCCAGCCGCTTGTTGACGCGCTGGACGACACCCGGAAAGCGCGGGACGATGTGCGCCACGCGGTCGGCGTTGAGGACGATTTCCCCCGGCAGGTCGATCTCGGTGCGTATCTTCCCGGCGGCCGCGGTGTCGACGACCACGCCGTTGGCGGCCAGCGCAGGTTCGCTCAACACGATTGCGGGGGCGCGGTGGTCGTCGTGATGGCCGGCGTGTGCATCCTCGGTGTCATGTGCGTGGCCGCCGGCGGTTGCGTGCGAGTCCGCGTGGTCCGCTTCCGGAGTGCATGCCCACATCGGCAACGCCAGCGACAGTGCGAAGGCGCAGACGGCGCCATGCCACCGGCGCGTTCTGAACGGGCGGTTATTCATGATTCCACTCCCTGGTGGTGACGCCGGTGAGCTCTTCGATCGCGATGACTTCCTCCGCGATCGCGCGCCGGGCGTCGTTTTGTTCCTGTTCGATGGTTATCAGCGTGCGCTCGACCTCCAGCAGGTCGGGATAGGACGAACGTCCCATCCGGTACGCGGCGCGAAGGCCATCCGCCGCCGCTCGCAACTCGGGAATGACCTGCGCGTCCACGTGCCGGACGTGCGCGGTCAGGCGCGCAAGCGTTTCCACGTGGACCGCCAGTGCGCCCGCGACGTCCGTGCGAATGCGCGCGGTGGTCAGGTCCGCGGCGCGTGCGCGCGCGTCCGCCGCGTGGACGGCTTCGCCGCGCCGGTCCCACAACGGCAGCGGCATCGCGAGCCCCACGATGAAGGTGCCGGCGTCGTCGGCTTCGATCCGGCGCGCGCCAACGGTGACGCTGAGCGGGGGGACGCGCAGGCTCCGCTCGACGCCCGTGTCGGCACGCAACGACTCCGCTCCGATGCGGGCGCGCACCACCGCCGGGCTGTCGTCGACGTGGTCGAAGACCCATTGCGCCGATGGCACCTCCGATGGGCCGTCGAGGGCAGCCGCGACGGGTGCGTCGAACGTGGATTCTCCCCAGAGTGACGCGAGGGCCTGGCGCGCGCCCCGGCGTTCGCTGTCGGCCCGCTCGACCGCGAGCCGCGCACTCGCGCGCGCCGCAGTCGCGAGCGCGCGGTCGGAGACCGGTGTTGCGCCCGCCGTCACCCCGGCGTCGGCGGCCGCCACCAGTTCGTCGACAATCGCGACCGCCTCGCGCGCGATCCGGCAACGCATCTCGGCGTGGACCGCCGCGGTGTAGCGACGCCGGGTTTCCGCATAGAGGCCGAGGGTGTCGGCTCGTGCGTCGAACTCGACGAGACGCTGGGAATGCGCGGCGGCGGCACGCCGCGCACCCCGCCGGCCTCCGAGTTCGAGTTCCTGGGTGATGTAGATCGAAAGCTCCGACCGCTCGAACGCGTGGTAACTCCCGCCGACGTTTTCGGCCTCCAGCGCGAGGCCGGGATTGGGACGGGCGTTGGCCTGTGCGACCGCCGCGCGGGCCGCGTCGGTCCGCAACGGGCCGGCGCGCAGCACCGGGTCGTACGCGGTGGCGCGCGCGAGCGCTTCGTCGAACGTGAGGGTGTCGGTGCGTGCCGCAGCCGGCGCGGCGTGTCCGGCCGGCGGCGCATCCGCAGATAACGGGGGCGCCGTTGTCAGTGCGGCCGCCAGCAACAACGCGCACGGGATGGTTTCGAAGAACATGAATGCAGTCCTCCCAGACTGAAGGTCCGAATGGCGGGCCATTGGAGCCCGGATGAAACACGAGTGGAAGGCCGGAGGCCGGGAGGTCAGCGCAGAATGATGGTGGTGGAGAGCAGCGCGAGTCCGGGGTCGCGCGGAGTCGTGGTGGCGCGGAACGAGGTCCGCGTGGTAGCGGCCAGCAGTGCGTGGGCGACGTGCGCGACCGGGGCCGGGGCGCTCACGGCGGTCATGACCGAGCGCGTGGAGCGGAGGGCCTGGTTGGCCGGCGCGATGTCCTGACAGCCGTCGCAACCGTCGTCGCCGCCCGGGACCAGTGTCGTGCCGCCGCCCGGATTCCCGATGGTGGCGCAACACGGTGTTCCGGGCGCTTCGACGTGCACCTCACCGGTGGGCTCCACGCACAGAACCCAGCTCGGCGGGAATACGAGGCCCAGCGCGAGGAAAACGAATATGGCAGAGCGAATGCGGCGCGAAGGTGACATAAGACCCGTTGTAAACACCGGGCGGGTACCCGGGTTCCCGGCGACGGCCGGGTATAACGTCCCAATGCAAAAAGCGTGCTAGTGGTCGCCGTTGCGCGAGAACGCGGCGAAGTTGTCCACCTGGTGGCCGGTGTACGCGCGCAGGTCGGTGACGATGCCGGCCAGCAGGTCGCGGGCGGGCGATGCCGCGAAGCGTGACAGCGTGTCCTCGGCGCGTACCAGGTGACGCTCGATGGCCTGGCGCGTCTGTGCGATGGCGCCGTGCTCGTGGCACAGGTCCACGATGAAGCGCTCGTTCTCGGGGCTGAAGTCCGCCGTTTCGATGATCTTCACCAGCCGGTCGCGATGGCCGTCGACGAGCGAATTGAGCACGCGGATCATCGGCAGCGCGATGTAGCCGTTACGCAGGTCGCAGTCGAACGACTTCTGCGGGCTGTCGAGCATGTCGTCGAGATCGTCGATCATCTGGAAGGCCATGCCGAGATTCCAGCCGAAGTGTCCCAGCGAGTCGGCGAAGCCTGAGCCGGCCGAGATCGCACCCGCCTTGCACGCCAGCGCAAACAGCGATGCGCTCTTCTCCGAGATGATCTCGTAGTACTGGGCCTCGTTCAGCGCGTAGTCGTGCTTGTGCGTGGTCTCCAGACTCTCGCCACGAACCAGCACGCGCAACGTGCGGATGAACTCCGGCATTGCTTCCGGCGTGCCGCTCTTCTGCACCATGTCCAGCGCCTCGGCGAGGGCAAAGTCGCCCGTCAGCACCGATGCGTAGTTGCCATACTTGATGCGCGCCGACAGCTTGCTGCGGCGCGTGTCGACCTGATCGATCACGTCGTCGTGGAACAGCGTGGCCAGGTGCACCAGTTCCACCGCGCCCGCCAGCTTGATCAGCGTGTCGTCGATCTGGTCGAGGTCGGTGCCGTCCGGGGCCTTGGCCGACAGCACCACGAGGATCGGGCGCAGCCGCTTGCCGCCGTTGTTGAAACTCTCCAGCGCGATATTGGCCTCGCGGAGCTGGTTGTCGCGAATCCGGTCGACCACGAGTGCATTGCAACGGTCCACAATGTCGCGGAGCACATCGTATTTCTTGAGCGCATGGATCATGGTTGTGGCTTCCTAGGAAAGGGCGTCCTTGATGCGGATGACGCCGGCGAGCCCCTTGGGGTCCGGCTCGCCGCCCGCGAAGGCGTGAAAGATCGCGTTGACGAAGTCCATGTGGCGCTTGAGCTCTTCGAGCTTGTGCGCGATATCGAGGTCACCGGACGTCTCGGCCGCGGCCAGCGCCTTGTCGACGATCTCCATGGCGGGGTCGAGTTCCTTGCGTTTCTTGGCGAGCGCGAGCAGTTTGGCGACCTTGGTAATGTCGTCCTCGGCCGTGTAGTAGTCTTTGCGTTCGCCGCGGATGATCACCTTGTGCACGACGCCCAGGTCGACGAGGCCGCGGACATTGGTGCTGATGTTGCTGCGGCTGGTCTCGAGCTGGCGCGACATCTCCTCGAGCGTCAGCGGGGAAGGACTCACGTAGAGCGCCGCGTAGATCTCCGCCATCATCTTGCTGATTCCCCAGGCGGTGCCCAGGCGCCCCCATCCCTCGATGAAGATATCGCGCGTGGATGATTGGCGTACGGTCATGTATCTCGTTGGAAAGATAAGTGATTACAAACGATTCTGAATGTACGGAATTTAAAGACGGCGGGCCACGGCGTGTCAAGGTCATTTGCCGCCGTGGCCCGCTTTACTGTGGATAAGCCCGCGAGGCGCGTCTACTGACCGGACTTTACGCTCTCGACCCGGCGTTTCAGCCACGGATCTTCCGGCGCCAGCGCGACGGCCTTGTCAAAATTCTGAATCGCCGTCGCCTTGTCGCCCTTGACCAGATAGGTCTCGGCGATGCGGGCATAGGTTCCGGCCGACTCAGGGAAATACTGCAGGTTGGTATTCAGCAGCGCGAGTGCCGCGTCGGCCTTGGCTGGATCCGCCTTGGCCATGTTCTCCGCAATGGAGATCAGCGACCACTCGCTGAAGTCGTAGGCGGCCGCTCCATAATACTCGTCGCGCAGACGGTGGTACTTGGCTACCGTCGAGTCGGTTCCGCTGATGGCCAGCGACGCGTCCAGGACCTGCTCGAGCGTCTGCGGTTTCGGCAGGCCGTGGTGGCAGGTCACGCAGCGCACCTGGATCAGATCGGGGCGCATCGAGCCGACGCGGGTCTTGAGGCTCGCGTTGACCTCGCCCGAGAGTTTCATCATCTCGCGCGCGATCTTCTTGGTGTCCTTGGCGTCGGAGGCCCAGTCGTGCTCGTGCGTGGCCTCGTTCTCAACGTGGCAATGGTCGCAGCGCACGCCCAGGGCCATCGAGAACCCGCGCATCGTCGCGACCAGCTGCGGCTTCTGAATGTCCTGCGGGAGAACCTTCAGGTTGGTGAACTTGTCCGGTATCTGCGCGTGAACAAATGCCACCGGGGTGGCAAGGAGCACGGCCAGAACCAGGAATGCAGTGCGGCGGGCGAGTGGCATCGCGCGCTCTCCTTTCAGATGGAAGGGTCGGGGCCGCGGCCGGGATGGCGCGGAAACCGGTATTGAACCCGTTTCCGGGCCCTCCGTCAAGGCACATGGGGTTCGCCCCGGTTTTTCGCGTGGCGGATGCCCGGCGGCGTGTTAGCGTACCGCCGTGCATCCACTGACATTCCTCAGTTCGCTTTACGGCCAGGTGCGCGGATACCGGCGGCTCACCATCCGCTATGCCGTTGCCGCCAACGAGCGCATGCCGCGCGAGAAGCTCGCGCGCATTTCCGCCGAATCGTTTCAGCGCTGCGTTCAGCAGGCCATCATCCGGTTTCCGTTCTACGCCGAACGCGTCCAGGCGCACCGCGGCTCGCTTCCCAAGCCCGGCAAGACGGTGCGGCCGGAGGAACTTCCGGTGTGGACGCGGGCCGACCAGCGTGCGTTCTTCGAACAGCAGGACACGCCGAATGATTCGCACTACCGTCACCAGACCAGCGGCTCGACGTCGCTTCCGGTTCGTTTTCACGTCACGCGCGACAGCTACGAATGGCGTTCGGCCGTCACCGACCGTGCCTACGCGTGGGGCGAGGCGGAGGAAGGCCGCAAGAGTCTGCACATCTGGGCCGCGGACCACGCGGTTCCGCCGTTGCCGCAACGCATCAAGCGCAGCGTCCACCTCGCGCTCCAGCGGCGGGTCTACTTTGATGCGTTCCAGCAGTTCTCCGACGAGGAGCGGATGGCGTGCGTGCAGATGATCAACCGCACTCGTCCCCACGCGCTCGTGGGTTACACCGGCCAGGTGGTCGACATCGCGCGCTTCGTGCGCGACCACCCGGGTGTGCTCACGTGGAAGCCGAAGACGATGGTGAGCGCGGCCGAAGGCTTGCAGCCCGGGCAGCGCGAGTTGTTGCAGGCCAATCTGGTCGACCAGGTCTTTCTTGCGTACGGCAGCCGGGAGTTCATGAGCATCGGAATGGAGTGCGCCTGTCACACGGGTTACCACGTGCACAGCGACAACCTGGTCGTGGAGGTGGTGGACGCGCGCGGTGTTCCACTGCCGCCCGGCGAAGAGGGAAGAATCGTCATCACCGATCTGCACAACGCCGCGACTCCGTTCATCCGCTACGAGATCGGGGACATCGGCGTGATGGCACCGGACGAACCGTGCCCGTGTGGCCGTCCGTTCCCGGTGCTGGCTTCGGTGGACGGGCGATTGCAGGACGTCGTGCACACGCCCCGCGGCCCATTGAGCGCGCTGTACGTGACGTACACGATGCGGCAGTTCGACGACTGGATCGACGGCTATCAGGTGGTGCAGAACACGAAGGACCGTATGCTGGTGCGGCTGGTGACGAAATCGCCGTTCACGCCGGAACGGCTCGCGCCGGTGACGGCGCTGTTGCGCGAGAAGCTCGGCGACGGCCTCGCGATCGAATACGAACGCGTCGCCGAACTCGAACGCCGGCGTACCGGCAAGGTTGCGCTGGTCATCTCGACGATCCCCGACGAATGACGCTCAGCGCACGATGACCGCCTTGCGCGTGGCGGTGGTACCGTCCGCCGTGAAACGAAACAGGTAGACGCCGCTGGGAAGCTCGCGGCCGGCCGCGTCCCGCCCGTCGAACCACAGGCTCCCGCCCCGAACCTCGCCGTGCGCAACGCGCCGGCCCCGCGCGTCAAAGACCTCCATGCCCACCGGGCCGTGAATAGTGGCGCCGAAGTCGAACCGGACCGATCGCGTGAACGGATTGGGAAACGCCTGCGTGACGGCGAGCGCCGGACCCGCGTCCGGTCCGCGGACACCGGTGGGGGTGCCGCCCGCCGCGCCGATGCGGTAGGTGTACACGTCGACGTTGCCGGCGCGGGAATCCTTCCACGCCAGCACGGCGCCGCCGGCGCCGTCGCCGGCCGACCGTGGTGCCAACTGATCCTCCGACGACACGCAAACCGCGACCCCGTCGATCGTCCACTGCGCCACGCCGGCGCCGTCCAGACGCTGCGCGTAGATGTCCGCGCTGGCTCCGCCGCGCCGGTCCTCCCACGCGAGGATGGCCCCCGACACACCGTCCGGTGTAATTGCCGGCCGTGTCTGTCCGCCGGTGGCGGTGCAGATCGCGGCGCCGTTGGCGGTCCATTGCGGCGCGCCGCTCGCGTTGATGCGCTGCGCGTAGACATCGGTGGTTACCCCGCCGCGTAGGTCATCCCACGCGACGATCGCGCCGCCCGCGGCGTCGCAGGTGATCACCGGATGCATCTGGTCGAGCGCGGCCGCGCACACCGTGACGCCGTTGGCCGTCCACAGCAGTGAACCGGCGGTATCGATGTGTTGGGCGAACACGTCGGAGGTGCCGCCGCGCACGTCGCGCCATGCGACAATCGCGCCGCCGGCTTCGT
>DASUGO010000187.1:0-5255 GCA_036273975.1 Candidatus Krumholzibacteriia bacterium | reverse complement strand
GGCCCTGACGCGGAAAAGTTTGCCCGCTACTGGCCCGCCGACGTGCACATCATCGGCAAGGACATCACGCGGTTCCATTGCCTGATCTGGCCCGCGATGCTGATGGCGGGCAACGTCGAGCTGCCGGCGAGCGTGTTCGGGCACGGCTTCGTGTACAACCGGGGCGAGAAGATGAGCAAGACCATCGGCAACATCGTCGACCCGGTGGATCTGGCCGGCTTCTTCGGCGCCGACGCGCTGCGCTACCTGCTGCTGCGCGAGATTGCATTCGACCGCGACGGTGACTTCACGGTGGAGCTGTTCGTCACGCGCTACAACGCGGAACTGGCCAACGAACTTGGCAATCTGTTCTCGCGCACGCTGTCGATGACGCAGCGCTACTTCCAGGGCGCGGTTCCCACGTGGACGCCCGAGTCCGAGCGCGAGTTCACCCGCATCACCGGCGGGGTCGTGGCCGACTACCGTCGCCACATGGACCGTCTGGCGTTCGACCAGGGACTCGCCGCGCTGTGGCGTTCGGTGCAGGAAGCAAACCGTTTTGTCGAAGAGCGCAAACCGTGGGCGCAGGCGAAGGCCGGCGACACCGCCGCGCTCGGGGCCACGCTGCGGGCGCTGCTCGAAGTGTTGCGGATGGCGTCGATTCTGTGTCAGCCGTTCATGCCCGCGAAGGCGGCGGAGATGCGCGCACAGCTCGCGTTGCCGTCGGACTTCGCGGCGATTACGCTGGACGAAGCCGGCCGCGCGGGAGACGCGGGCTGGGAGCGCATCGGTGAACCGGTGGTTCTCTTCCCGAGATTGGAAGCGCCTGCGCATTGAGCGCAGCCAAGGACGACGTCCCAAACGACAGGCCGTTACTCATGATTGATTCACACTGTCATCTCAACTCCCGGCACTTCGAAGACGACCGCGAGGGCGCACTGGAGCGCGCGGTCTCCGACGGCGTGATCGCGTTGATGAACATCGGATTCGACCGCCAGTCGTTGCGCGAGACGATGGCGCTGATCGAGGAGTATCCGTTCATCTTCGGGGCGGCCGGGTGCCACCCGCACGACGCCACCACGCTGGATGATGCATTCGAGGTGGAGATCCGCAACGCGCTGGACCACCCGCGCGTGGTCGCGGTGGGCGAGATCGGCCTCGACTTCTATCGCAACCTCGCGCCGGCCGACGTGCAGCAAAGCGTATTCCGCCGGATGATCGCCGTCGCGCGCGAGAAGAACAAACCCATCGTGATTCACTGCCGCGACGCTTTCAACGAGGTATTGGAGGCGCTCGCCGCCGAGGGAACGTCGTACCGCGGTATCTTTCACGCGTTCTCAGGTACACCGGAAGAGGCGCGGAAGATCTTTGACCTCGGGTTCCATGTCGGCATTGGCGGCGTGATCACGTACCGCAACGCGCGATTGTCCGAGACCGTCGCGACGATTCCGCTGGAGAAGATCGTCCTCGAGACGGATTCCCCGTACCTGACGCCGCACCCGTGGCGGGGCAAACGCAACGAGCCGTCGTTCGTGTCCCACGTGGCGCGGACCATCGCCCGCGTCCGTGGAATCTCGCTGGCCGAGGTCGCCCGCGTCACCACGGAAAACTACCTGGCCGCGATGGGGCTGGACGCCGCCGCGCTCCCGCGGCCCGTTTACAGGATCGACGAGGCGGTTTATATTCAGGCCGCGTCGGCCGAGTTGGCCGACCTCGACACCGTCCCGCCCGACAGCGTGGGGGAGGCGGTGCTCACCGGAATCGACGATCCGCTCGACCGCATGGACCACGCGCTTGCATTGGCCGCGCGCGCCCGGGAACTGGGCTGGCAGGTCAGCGTGAACGTGGGCGGCCTGGCCAACCACGCCGCCGGGCGCGACGTGACCCCGGAGCTCGCCGGCCATGTGGACGAGATCGTGCTGGTGCTGTTTGGCCCTACCGCCGAGTCCCACAACCGGCTCGCCTTCCCCGCGGTCAGCGCGGAGGAGTGGGAATCGATGCGCGACTTTGTGCGCTGTTCCGTGGCGGCCGGCATCGACACCGTGTGCGAATTCGTCGCGGCACCCGGGTTCGACCCGGACCCGTGCCGGACGTTCGCGAAGGATCTCGGCGCCCAGTACGACATTCGCATGTACCGATCGTGAGGAGCAGACGATGAAATGTGATCATTCAGACGGGACGATGGCGGGTACCTGCGCGGTGTGCGGGGATCCGGTGTGCAGCGAGTGCTACACGCCGATCTTCAGTTCGATGATCTGCTCCAACCACGAGGGGCTCGACGACGAGGGCGAGTGGGAACTCGTCGCGCTGTATCAATCGGCGGGCCCGGTGGAGGGCGTTCGTTTTCTCCTCGACGACCAGGGGCTGCAGTCGCTCGCGGTGGAAAACGACGAGGGCATGATGGAGGTCTACGTCCCCATCGTCGAGAAGGACGAGGTCTGGATGGCCCTCGAGGGTGGCGAGGCCGGCGATGAAATGACGCATTGCGAAGATTGCCGCGTTTTTTATCCCCGCGACGTGCGCGAATGCCCGATCTGCGGGAAGGAGTCAGAGCAGTCATGAAGATTCTGGTCACCGGGGGAACCGGGTTTGTTGGAACCGCGCTGCGGCGCGAACTCAAGAGTCAGGGCCACGACGTGCGGCTCCTGGTGCGTGCGCAGAGCGTGGGCAAGGTGGATCCGCGCGAAGGATTCGAAATCATCACGGGGGACGTGCTGGATTCGCACGCCTGTCTGCGCGCGGTGGACGGCATCGACGCGGTGATCCACCTGGTGGGCATCCGCCGCGAGCATCCCGACGACGGCCTCACCTACGAGGCAATGCACACCGAAGCGGCCTACACCATCTTTGACGCCGCGCGGCGCGCGCACGTGCAGCGCGCGGTGTACCTGAGCGCGCTGGGTGCGCGCCCGGATGCGCAGGCGGGCTATCACCGCACGAAGTTCGAGTCGGAGGAGATCCTCAAGAAGACCGGGATGCGCTGGACGATCTTCCGGCCCTCGGTGGTATTCGGGATCGGCGATGAGTTCCACCCGCTGGTGGCCGATCTGGTCCACCGCTCGGTGGTCCCGCTGATCAACGGCGGCAAGACGCTGATGCAGCCGGTGTCGCTGGCCAACGTGGTCGGGCCGCTGGCGCGGACCGTCACGATGCCGGAGACGCAGGGCAGCATTTACGAGCTTGGCGGACCGGAGCGCGTGACGTTCGTCGACATCATGTACAAGGTGGCGCGGGTGTACGGCGTGTGGCCGAACACGATCTCGGTGTCGGGCATGTTGGCCAAACCCATGGTGAAGTTTGCGCAGCGCTTCCGCTCGTTCCCGCTCACGCTGGAAGAACTGTACATGCTGCTCGAGGACAATGTGTGTGACACATCGATGTTCACGTCGACCTTCGGCGTCACGCTGGACACGTATATGGACAAGGTGGAGTCGCTGTGCCCGAAGCTGGAGGAGCGGGCCGCGTAGGACCGTTACCCTGGTCGCGCCCCAGTCACTCCCCGAAAAAGCAAGAAGGCCGTCACGGTGCGAATACGGTGACGGCCTTTTTGTTTGGTCGCGCGGGTCCTGTATATTCGCCGTCACCGCTGTAACAGCGGTGAATTTCTGGTCACCGCGGGGCGAGTTCAGGTCGCGCTGCGGAACTCGCCGCGAAGGGCCTGTCGCGCGCTCCGTTGACCACCCGGGCAGTCCCGTCGACCGCGCCTTCGCACGAGTCTCCCCTCGCATGGGGGCGCCCGCCGATCGCCACCCGCGCGAAATCGGTATGTTCGCCGTCACCGCTGTAACAGCGGTGAATTTCTGGCCACCGCGGGGCGAGTTCAGGTCGCGCTGTGGAACTCGCCGCGAAGGGCCTGTCGCGCTCTCCGTTGACCACCCGGGCAGTCCCCGTCGACCGCGCCTTCGCACGAGTCTCCCCTCGCACAGGGCCGCGCGCGCGGCGAACCCATTATTCGTTCCGCCTCGAGGCGATTGTGATACGCGCACAGCAACCGGAGATTGTCCGGCGTGCTCGCGCCGCCGCGCGCGACGGGCGTGATGTGATCCACCTGCAGGACATAGGCGGACCCACAGCGATGCCCGTCCGGACCGACGAACGTGCACCGTCCGTTGTCCCGCGTGACGACGTGATCGCGAATATGCGCCGGAATGTACCGCCGCCGGTCAGCGGTAACCTTGTGCGCGTGTCTCTCCCGGGACCTGGGCGCTGTCTCTGCTCTTTCTTTTCGCGCCGGTTCATCCGTCGCCACCGTTTCCGCTGGTGTCGGGCGCAGCGCCTTCCGCTGCCGGCGCCGTTCCCGCCGCTCTTGCCGCACGGAGGGGTCGTGCTTCTCCAGGAAGCAGTCCATTGCCAGCGCGAAGATCTGCTCGAACGACGGGTTGACCGGAAGCCGGTGTGACGCCAGCAGTCGGATCTGGTGAAATTTCTTTTCGAACGCCTCGCTGGCCGCAAACTTGAACACGGTACGGGCTTCGGGTGGCGCGCCACACCGCGCCGGCCCGGCATCCACCTCCGCCGCGGCCACAGCCGCAGACTCCGCAGAATCACCGCTGTTACGGCGGTGGTTTTCCTGCCACCCGGCACCGGTTGTATTGCGCGGAGCTGTCGCTGGCGCCGAATCCATGTTGGGGTGTGCGGCCAGGGTGGTAGCAACGTTGGCGTGCATCGCCGGCGTCGGGTTCATACACCCGGCAGACTGCCCGGAAAACAACGGCTGGAAATCCGCGTGTCTCGAATTCGTCGCCACGCACACGCCAGATTCCGGCATCGGCACCCTCATTACCACGGTGTGCACACGATCGCGTGGAACCGCCGATCGGGTGTCGTACTCCGCGACAATCGATTCCACTTCGCGCTGCGACTTGTTTCGGATCCGCGCGAGGACGCGGTCCTTGTTGGCAGGCGTGAGGATTCTCGAGACCCGCGCGATCGTGCTCGGATTCACCTTGCCCGCCTTCAGCAAATCGTGGACTTCGGGAAAACGGGCGAGGCATCGCGCCGTACGAATACGAAGGTTCGCCGAGGACTCCGAGTATCCCAGCCCGGCGGTGCAATACGCAAACATCGACGCGTAGCCCTGCGCAAGATGCAACCTGCGCCGTTCGACTTCATTGAGATGCAACAGAATCTGGATTGTTACTGACCGCTCGCGCGACGTGAGTTCGCGCACACGCGCGAGAATGGCAGAGTCAGAAAGGGATCGAAGAGACGTGGGCATGGCGCAACCTCCTGTGCGATGACATCGACAGCGAACCAGCGCGGGAGGAGCGCTAACA
>DASUGO010000186.1:0-5427 GCA_036273975.1 Candidatus Krumholzibacteriia bacterium | reverse complement strand
TCTTCGCGAAGACGCCGATGTCCTCGTGCTGGCAACGTTACTATCGGCGGGAAGTTCGGACGACTCCGCTGGCCACCAATCGAACCCACCAGCTCAAGTACGCGTTCTAGGGGACGGGAACTTCTTCCGGGACTATCTGTTCGCCCCCCGCAGGGACAATCTTCCGGCCACAACCTACTTGTAGCCCCAGAGCATCGAGTAGATGATCAGTGTGATGAGGATCAGTCCGATACCAAGCGCGGTACCGCCCACGATCCGCACGCCGATCTCGTAACGGCGCGACAGCGCCTTCTTGACCAGACGTTTGCGCAATTCGCCGGTACGTTTCATGTGCTCGTATTCGTCGGGGCGCTCGCGCATGTAGGTTTCCAGCGGAACCAGCCCGGTGAAAACGACGGTGTCCATCGGGAACGCCTCGGGGCGCAGATGGGTGTTGAAGAAGTGAATGGTGAAGATGAATCCCACCGCCAAGAGCGCTTCGTCGCTGTGGATGATCGTCGCCACGTTGATGACGGCGCCCGGCAGGAAGCGCGTGAACAGCACCGGCAGCCACAGCATCAGGCCGGACAGGCCGATGATCGCCACCCCCCAGAACACGGCGAGGTAGTCGAACTTCTCCCAGTACGTCCAGCGCCCGTACGGCGGACGCGGTCCGGCGTTGAAGAACCACTTGAGCGTGCCGATGAAGTCGGACAGATCCTTGCGGTTGAACATCAGCGAATCGGGGCCGAAGATCAACTGGAGCAGTTTCAGGCGGCGCTGGCGTTTGTAACGGATCAGCGACGAAATGTGGAACACGAAATACCCGAACGTGGTCACTGCCGCGATGCGGTGGATCACGCCCGCCCCCTCCACGCCGCCGAGTGCGTTGGCGATGTGCGCCGCCCATGGCATCGCCGAAAACTTGAGCATCATCCCGGTCAACGCGAGCGACAGGAAACTCGCGATCACGAACAGATGGGTGATGCGCTGGGCCAGCGAGAAGCGCCGGATATAATAACGCACCTCACCGTAGGGTAGCTCCTTCTTGTGCTGCAGCATCGCGCGGAACGAGCGCGGAAGCCAGAGGAGAGTGTGCAGGCCAAAGAAGCTGAATACGCCGATCAGGAGAAACGTCATCGCCCAATACGAGTAGTACAGGAACGGGTACTTGTCCGGGTCGTGGTGCGTCGCGTGGGTCAGGTACCCGGTGAAGCGCGCGTTGGCATCCTCGTGGCACTTCTGACACGTCCCAACGATATTCTTGTGGCCGACGCTCGAATTCGGGTCGTTCACCGACAGGATGTGGTGGGCGCCATGGCAGTCGGAACACTTGGCGGCGCCGAGGAAACCAAGGCGGTAAGCCTTGCCGTGCATCGTCTCGAGGTAGGTCTCGGACAGCTTGTCGTGGCACGATCCGCACTGCTGCGTCACCTGCTGCATGAACGCGTCCCCGCTCACCTCGCCGATCGTGTGCGACGAGTGACAGGTCGCGCACGTCGGCAGCTTCTCGGCGTCCTTGCCCTCCCCGGCAAAATGGATGCTCTTGATGTAGTCCTTGTAGATCCCGCGGTGACAGGTGGCGCACGTCGCCGGCAGGTTCTTGCGCGACACCGTCGAGCGCTCGTCGGTGTGCTTGAGCACCATGTGCGACGAATGACAGTCGATACAGATCGCACTCGGCAGGAGTCCCTTCTCGGTCAGGCCGCGGCCATGGACGCTCTTCGAGTAGTCCGCGAACGCGGACACCTCGGACAGTTCCGCCACCTTCGAGGCCTGGCCGTCGTCGCGGTGGCAATTGCCGCACAACGCCGGAACCGACGCGCGGTACGTCGGTGAGTCCTCATCCCGGTGCGGCAGCGCGCCGTGCCCACCATGGCAGTCCGTGCAGTATGGCGCCTCGGCAATTCCCTTCGCATGCGCCTGGCCATGGCCGCTCTCCGTGTACTCTTCGGAGATCCTGGCGTGGCAGTTGGAGCAGTCCACCTTCCCCGACGGTTCGCACGGGCGCTTGCGGCGGGGATCGACGTCGGCGTGACATTTGACGCAGGGGATGTTGGTGTGCGCCGACCCGTCCAACTGCTCCTTGTCCACCCACATCGACAGCGTGTCGCCCGCAGCAATCTTGACGCTGTCGTGGTTCGAGTGGCACTTCATGCACTCGCGGTCGGAGATGGTCACCGTCATGGACTCACGCCGCACCTTGTGTGGCACGTGGCAGTCGATGCAGGCCGGAATGGCGCCCGGCTCCTTCTCCCACAACTCGCCGCGAATCACCTTGGTGTGCACTTCCTCGATTCGCGAGTGGCACTTCATGCACGTCTTCGTGATGTTGCGCGGCGAAATGGACGCGCGCGGCTCGGTGTGCGGCAGGATCAGGTGGGCGTTATGGCAGTCGGCGCAGGCCGCCGTCACCATCAGACCCTTCTTGAACAGCCCCTCGCCATGGATGCTCTCGCTGTAGTTCTCGAGGATGTTGTGCTCGGAGATCTTGTATGTGTTCGCCACCGGGGCGCCCTCGCGGTGACACTGCCCGCACAGGTACGGCACCTTCATCTTGAAGGCCGTCGCGCGCGGGTCGTCGGGCGCGTAGATGTCGTGGATGCCGTGGCAGGTCTTGCACGACGGCGCGTAGGGTTCCTTGCGGTTCAGCGCCTGACCGTGGATGCTGGCATCGAAATCGAGTTGCTGGTCGTCGTGGCAGGTGCCGCAGTAGACCGGCTGCAGCTTTTCGTTGTGCGGCAGGTCATCCGGGTTGACATCGGCGTGGCACTGGGTGCACGCCAGGTTCTTGTGGACGGTTGTTCCGAGTACCTTCCCGTCGACAAACGGAATGTCGGGGTCACTCTGGTCCGCGTGACAGTCGAAACAGGTGTCGTTGGCCGGATTCGCAGCCCGGGCCGGACCGGCCAGGGTGATCGCGACAAATACAGGTGCAAGTAGGAAATATCGGGCGAAGCCCGACACGAGGTTTCGCCCGGTGCCGACGAGGTTACGGCTGTGTCCCGGAATGGCACTCATTGCAGTTCGTGTCGCGCCAGTCGTCGCTACCGTCGGGATGACTGAACTCCAGGCCCTCTTCGGTCACGGCGACCTGCATGTTCTCTCCCGCGCCCTGGCGGAGGATCGAGTGGCAGGCCGTGCAGTCGCGCGTGATCTTCCATCCCTCGGCGCTCACCTTCTTGCCATCGTGGCAACGCATGCAGCCCGGGAAGATGAAATGGCCGATATTGTCGGGATAGTCCTCCCAGCGCACTTTCATGTACGGAAAGATGTTCTGGGAAAATGCGTACTGTGTCGCCAGCACGGCCTCGTCGATGTCGGTCATCCGCGTCTTGAAAACGTCGGGATAATTCTCGCGATAGAAATCCGGGATCTTGGCCGCGATGGCCTCGAACGCGGCTTCCTTGGTCTCGTAGACAGTCTGCATGGCTTCCACCGCCGCGCGCTTGACTTCAGGAAGCGTCTGGTCGATCGCGCCGGTCAAAATGGCCTGGTCGACCGCGTGGTCGGGCGAGTTGTACTTGTGGCTGGGCCGGTTGTGGCAGTCCATGCAATCCATCGTGCGCTTGTCAGCGGTGGCGAGTTCTTCCTCGGACAGCGGGTTGTCCTCATCCTGATACGTCGTCACGCGCCCGGTCAGCCGGTCCGTGATCTGGATCCAGGGGATATCCTGCCGGCGTTCGTCGCGCGCGATGTACTTCACGGCGACGCCGATATTCATGTGCCAGTGGATACCGGCGGTCTGGCCGGTCTTCGGGTCGCCCCCGCCCACCTTGACCAGCATGTTGATCGGCACGTGCGTGTTGGCCTCGTCATACATGTAGTGATTGAACTGGCGCTGCTGCGCGCCGAAGAACTTCTCGGGCCAGTGGCACTGCTCGCACGTCTCCTGCGCCGGACGCAGGTTCCGCACCGGCGTCGGAATGGGGCGCGGGTACTTGTTGAACGCCGCCGCGTACACCTGGTAGGCGCCGGAGAGTTTCGACTTGGCGTACCAGCCCGCCCCGGCGCCAACGTGGCAGGATGCGCACGAGACGCGCGCATGCGGCGAATTGGCGTATGCGGTGTACTCGGGCTCCATCACCGCGTGGCAGGTGGTGCCGCAGAACTCGACGGACTCCGTGTAATGGTAAGCCTGATAGCCCCCCACAACACTGATCATCGTGAGCAGGCCCATCCCGAACACAAAGAGGAAAAAGGCGTTACGATGCGTGCTGCGGTTGAGATCGAATGCCGGCCAGCGAACGGCCGCGTCCTCCAGATGACGGCGGATGCGCCGGCGCTTGCGAATCACCCCGATCGGAATGAGGATCACGCCAAACGCGAGAACCGGCGGCAGCACCAGGTAGACAAACACACCGATGTACGGGTTCGCCTCGCCGACGGTGGCGATCAGGACAAGAAAAAACGCCAGCGTGACGCCGGCGACCAGTGTGATCCCCGCCCCGATGATGCTGAGCGTGTTGTATAGCGATTTCGGAAGCTGTATGCGTTTCATTGATTGCGGCCCTGTTACTCCATCCGCGGCGGCTGACGGACGATTGAGTTATTCCAGTTTTGCGCCGGGGTGTCAAGAATAAATCGGAATTTGATATCCGAAAACCGCCCGATATCCCGATATGGAGAGAGCCCGCGGAAAAACATCAGGAAAACTACGCACTCAAATGAAACGCGCGCGGCGCAGCGCAACGCAACGGCGGGCGGTGTTGTGACGGGTGGTGGTGGAGATTTCGCGGCGGGGACGGCGGGGGCGCCTGGCCGGCCGCAGCCGGGAGGTGTCCCCCGCAGCCCCGCGAAGCATCCGTTCAGCCCTCGACGGGCGCGAGCAACGCGTTGACACGCTCCATCAGGCCCTCGAGGTCAAAAGGCTTGTAGAGACAATCGTCGGCCTTCGACCACGTGGAAACGAAATCTTCGCGCAGTTCGTTGTCGAGTTTGCGCGCGGTGATCAGCAGGATCTTCAGCGGCGGCATTTCGCCGCGCGCCATCTCGTCCTTCAACAGACGGGATACTTCGTAGCCGTTTTTCCCCGGCAGCATGACGTCGAGCACCAGCAACGCGTATGCGCCCGAACGGGCCATCGACAGGGCTGTGGTTCCGTCGTAGGCGACGTCGACCTCAAACCCGCGCATTTCCAGGCTGTACTTCACGGTTTCGACAATGTCTTGCTCGTCGTCGACGAGCAGCACGCGCAAGCCTTCCATGACTGACTCCTCTTACTGTCCGTCTTCCGGACCGGTTTCGCTCGCGGCGGCCCCGACGGCAATCCCGTCGCCGTCAACCACCGCGCTCGTCCGCGCTCGTACCATCCTTGCCGCCGCCCGGTGAAGGGCCTGCGCAAAGGAGACCTGCTCCCGCTCTCCGCACCATCCCACGATGAATCCGTCCATCCGCCACGATCCGTCTTCGACTGCCTCCCGCGGCGCACCCAGCACGCTCGCCACG
>DASUGO010000185.1:0-9720 GCA_036273975.1 Candidatus Krumholzibacteriia bacterium | reverse complement strand
GGTCCTGCCAGATCAGATGCTCTTGCGGAACTTCGGGGCCGAGATAGCGCGTGATCGGTCCCATGTCGCGGTGTGTCAGCTTGAACCAGGCCCGCGCAAACGCATCGGCAAACTCATCCGGGTTCGCGAAGAAGCGGCGCGAGATCTTTTCGTAGGCCGGGTCGAAGCGCAGCGAGAGGTCGGTGGTCAGCATGGTGGGCGCGTGGCGTTTCTGCGGGTCGAACGCGTCCGGGATCGCGTTCGGGGCACCCTTTGCAACCCACTGGTGCGCGCCGGCCGGGCTCTTCGTGAGCTCCCACTCGAACCCGAACAGGATTTCGAAAAAACCGTTGCTCCACTTCGTCGGCGTTCGGGTCCAGGCGACCTCGAGCCCGCTCGTGATGCAATCGCCACCCTTGCCAGACTTGTAGCTGCTCGCCCAGCCCAGGCCCTGCGCTTCGACGGGTGCGGCTTCGGGCTCGATGCCCACATTCGTAGCGGGCCCCGCGCCGTGCGTCTTGCCGAACGAGTGGCCGCCGGCAATCAGCGCCACCGTCTCCTCGTCGTTCATCGCCATGCGCGCGAACGTTTCGCGAATGTCCTTCGCGGCGGCGATGGGATCGGGATTGCCGTTGGGGCCTTCCGGATTCACGTAGATGAGTCCCATCTGCACGGCGGCCAGTGGATTTGCGAGGTCGCGGTCGCCGCTGTAGCGCTCGTCACCCAGCCACGTGGCCTCCGCACCCCAGTTGATGTCTTCCGGCTCCCAGACATCCTCGCGCCCGCCGCCAAAACCGAACGTCTTGAAACCCATCGACTCCAGCGCGACGTTACCGGTGAGGATCATCAGGTCGGCCCACGAAATCTTGCGTCCGTACTTCTGCTTGATCGGCCACAGCAGGCGGCGCGCCTTGTCGAGGTTCACGTTGTCGGGCCAGCTGTTGAGCGGCGCAAACCGCTGCAGCCCCTTGCCCGCTCCCCCGCGGCCGTCGGCGATGCGGTACGTGCCCGCGCTGTGCCACGCCATGCGGATGAACAGGCCGCCGTAGTGACCGAAGTCCGCCGGCCACCAGTCCTGCGAGTCGGTCATGAGTTTTTCGAGATCCTTCTTCACGGCCTTGAGGTCGAGCGACTTGAACTCCTTCGCATAGTCGAAGGCTTCGCCCATCGGATTACCTGTGGGCGGGTTCTGGTGCAGAAGCTTCAGGTTCAACTGGTTCGGCCACCAGTCCTGATTCGAGCGGGAACCCATCGTCGTGTTGGCGCCCGACATCGGGCAACGGCTTGCTTTTCGGTCAGTCATGGCTGCTCCTCTGTCTATAATGAACAATGATTGCGTGTGTGAATGGTGATACGCGCTACGTTTGACACTCTGGACAGCGGCCCCAGTAGATGACTTCGGCCTCGTCGATATCGAACCCGTGGTCCTCGCTCGCGGTAAGACACGGCTTCGTACCGACCGCGCAGTCGATGTCGACCATCTTGCCACAGCGCCGGCAGATCAGATGGTGGTGGTTGTCATCCACGCGATCTTCGTACCGGGCCGCAGATCCCGACGGCTGAATGCGGCGAACGAGGTTCTTGTCCACCAGCATGCCGAGCGTGTCGTACACGGCCTGACGGGAGATGGACCCGATGACCGCCCGGACGTCCTCGGTCAGCTCGTCGGCTGTCGCATGGGGATGGGACGCAACGGCCCGCATGACGGCCAGTCTCTGGGCCGTCACCTGCAAACCGTGCTGGCGAAGCAGTTGATCCATTTCCCGCGACATGGACCCACCCTAGCGTCAATTCTGGATTCTGTCAATTATTGGATTGATACGATTCTATTGCCGGCCGGAACACTGCGCCCCGCCCGTTCGAGTGCGCCACAGCGGGCGCGCCTACTGGTACTTGAAGATGATCGGAAACAGCGCCGCGACAATCCACGCCCAGGCCGCGAACAGCGGCAGGTACGTCGTCTGCCAGTGCACCAGCCGCGCAAACGCGGCGCGTCCGGTCAGAAAGCGTGTGTAGAGCAGCGCGGACCCGCCCAGATTCACGAGCAGCAATACGTTCAATCCCAGCGCTGCCGTCTTGTTGGGACTGAATCCAAACTCGGACGTGCGCGCCACCATCGACCACAGCGCGAGGCCATCGACCACCAGTGCGCACAGCACGAGCAGCAGCCGGAGCGTGTCGAACTTGCCCGGCGCAGCCTGAGTGTCGCGGGCGGAGAACGCGTACAGCAGCAGGCCGAGCACGAGCACCAGCAGCAGGTCGAATCCGATCAGCACTTCCCGCCCGACGTCAATCGCACTGCCCGTCGCGATCATCGTCACGATGAATACGAGCAGCAGCACCGCGAACAGCGGCGTGAACAGCATGGTCAGCACCGGCGCCATGCTCTCGATGACGCCCTGCTTGGCTTCCACCAGCCACGCCGCAATGAGCACCGCTCCGGCGGCGCCACACGGGAGAATCCAGCGCTCGATCGCGGGCTCGGCGCTCAGGCCGATTGCTTCGAACACGAAGGCGGTGAACAGCATGAGCACCGCGCCACCGAGCGCGATGAGTGCGTAGTAAATGAACCACTCGCCCGAAAAGCGCACAAAGTTCATGCGCTGATCATGGCTGCGCCAACGGCCACCGGCGTAGGCGAACCCGACGGTCAGCCACAGCGCAATGGGCACGTGGATCGACGACAACAGGAACGTGTCACCGTTGGGCGTGAAGGGCAGGAGGTTTACGATCACACCCGCGGCCGCAAACGGAAGCACCAGCCAGGACCACCCCGCCCGCGGCAGGCAGCGCTTCAACGCGAAGAATGCGGCGAGAAACGGCAGGACAAGGAGACCGATATTCCGCACGTAGAACGCCTCGGCGGCGTCGGGACCGTGCATGTGCAGCCCGAACAGTTCGGGGACCTTGATCGCCACCGCCGCGGCTATCGCAAACCCCACGGCCAGCCAGGTGTCTCGCTGCGCGGCGGGCGATGCGTCACCGGAGCCGGGCGAAACCACGAGTTGCTTCCAGAGACGCTCGGTGTACTCGTTCGCGAACTCACGCGACACCGAGTCCAGATCACCCAGGCGCTTGACCGCAACAAGGAACGCTTCGTCCTCGTCGAGCCCGGCGTCGCGCAACGCGTCGACCTGGCTCCGGAGATGGTCTTCGAGTTCGTCGACGTCCGCGGCGCGGATCGCCTGGCGCTTGAGAAAGTGCTGCCGCCATTCCCCGATACGCGCTTCCAACTGTCCCTCGCTCATGGTGCGATCGCTCCCTTTTTAGCGTTCAGGCGGGTTGAATTGACGGCGTCGTGTCCATGCGCCAGACACCGCGCATCGCCTGATCGACCACCTGCCACTGCCGCCGTTGACGATCCAGGTCTTCAACGCCCGCCTGAGTCAGGCGGTAGTACTTGCGCCGCCGTCCATTCTCGGACTGGCCCCAGACCGCCTCCACAAAACCCCGCCGCTCGAGGCGGTGCAGGAGCGGGTAGAGCATGCCCTCGGTCCACTCCAGGTCCCCACCCGACAGCTCCGCTACCCGCTTGATGATGGCGTAACCATAGCTGTCGCCTTCACTTAGAATGGCGAGCACCAATGGGGTGGCCGATGCGGCAACGAGGTCCTTGTCGATGATCATAAAGTTACCTAGCGCTACTATACATTGTAGCTCTAGGTATATCAAGCGGGATTTTGAGGAATCAGGGCAGGTCGGCGGGCTCGTGGTCGTCGAGGCGGCGGATGTCGATCTCGGTGCGGCCGTCCTCGGACAACTGGAACATGCGCACGAAGCGCGCGCCCTGGACGATCTCGTCCGCGCCGTACGACGAGCGCGCGTGCACGATCTGCGAGAAAGTCTCGTCCATCCCGGTGATGAGCACCGTGACCTCCGCCTGACGCCGTTGCAACGTGTCGACATCGATACCGCGCAGCGGGCTTCGCTCGTCGATGGGGTGGACGATCGGCCAGTTCAACGAGAAGAAAGGCACGCGTTCGCGCTCGAGTGGGAGCATGTGGAAGCGTCGGGTGTGGGTCTCGCCACCCTCATCGAGCAACGAGAGAATAACCTGAACCTGCAATTCGATAAGCTGACTGCGCCGGCCGTTCACGATGCGGAACATGAAGCCCCGGCCACCGTCTCCGTACGGTGCGATCAGCGCGTGCTCGCTGAAAAGAATATTGGCGGATGGCCGCGAGAAGCGCGCGAACACGAGTCCGGTCATCAGCGCCACACCGAGCAGCCCGATAAAGGACTCCGCGGTCACCACCATGTTCGCGAAGTCGCCGCGCGGGATGATATTCCCATAGCCGATGGTCGATGAGGTCTCGACCGAGAAGTAGAACGCGCGCAGGAAGCGGTGAAATCCTTCGACGGAATCGCCACCCACGAGCGCGCCGACGTGCACATCGAGGACCGTGTAGATTCCCGCAAACACCAGATTCAATGCGAGGTATCCGAGCGAGGCCCAGGCGAGGAACGCCGGCCACTTCATGTTCAGAAGATGATGATAAACGCTCGCCGAGGTCCAGAAGCTGAGTCCGTTGCGGATGACGTTGAACTCACCGTTCTTTTCGAGAATGCGGCGCCGGATCTGGCTCGGCGCCACCGTCCCCAGCCCGAGATCAGAATCCTGGGCGTCCGCCTCGCGCTGCCGTTCATCGACCATGACATTCGCCTCCGCTATTTCACGCTGGGCTCCGTCTACTCGAATCCGTGTTCGGCCATCCATTGGCGGCTCGCGAACTTTGACAGGTAGTTGCGGATCGAGTCGGGGAGAATGGTGAGCGCGCGCTTCGTTTCCGGGTAGCGCTTGAGCGCCTCCAGCATTCCCCACACCGCCGACCCGGAGCTGCCGCCCACGAGCAGGCCTTCTTCGCGGATCAGGCGCCGCGCCATCTGGAAACTGTCGCGATCGTTGCAGTATATCCAGTCGTCGATGTGGTCATATGACATGACCTCGGGGACGAAGTCGTAGCCGATCCCTTCGACCTGATACGTCTTCACCTCGTCGCGTCCACCGAGGATCGAGCCCTCGGGATCGATACCGATGATCTTGATCTTCGGATTCTTCTCCTTGAGGTACTTTGCCACGCCGGCGATGGTGCCGCCGGTCCCGGCGGTCAGCACGCACATGTCCAGCGTGTCGCCAAAGTCGTCCCAGATTTCGGCGCCGGTTCCATGATAGTGCGAATCGGGGTTGTCGGGATTCCCGTACTGGTCGGGGATGACCGAATTCGGAATCTCCTTGTTCAGCCGCGCCGCCACCCCGATCAGGCTTTCCGGTGAATCGTGCGGCGCCTCGGTGGGCGTGCGGATGATTTCGGCGCCCAGCGCCTCCATGACCACCTGCTTCTCCCGGCTCATCTTCTCGGGCATCGTGATGATCATTCGATAGCCCTTCACGGCCGCCACCATGGACATGCCGGTGCCCGTGTTGCCGCTGGTGGCTTCGATCAGCGTGGTCCCCGGGCCGATCCGGCCGCTCTTCTCCAGCTCTTCGATCATTCGCACCGCAATGCGATCCTTCACCGAGCCACCGGGATTGAGGAACTCGCACTTGGCGAATATCTCGACCCCTGTTTCTTTGCCGATCCGGTTGAGCCGCACCGTGGGCGTATTACCAACGACCTGGAGAATGTTGTCGTAGATCATCCTTCTATCCTCTCAACATGCGGAAACGTGTCAGCGTGTGACGACTACCTTGCGCGTGCTGCTGGCTCCGTCGACCTGGAGTTGGACCAGGTACACGCCGCTGCGCACGCGGCGTCCGCCATCGTCCCGTGTGTCCCAGATCAGTTCGTGGGGGCCCGCCCCGAATGAACCCGCGGCGACCTCGCGCACGAATCGGCCGCGCACGTCGAACACGCGGCAGCGAACGGAGGCCGCACCCGTAAGGTCGAAACCCAGTTGCGTAAAATCGCTGGTCACCGTGGGCCGCGTTTCGAAGCGAACACCTGCGCGAGGAGCCGGAGTCGGACGGACGCCCACCGGAGCCGGGACTTCGGCGATCGCCCCGGTCACAAGCCCGACGAAGATGCCGTTCGTGTCGAGCCACCCCCAGCCGGCCACGGACAGGGCCAGGTAATCGCCGTTCCCACCGAACCCGGCGTCGTCGTCGGGCTCCCCGCCAAGGAAGTTCTGATAATTGAAGGGTTCTCCCGTGACCCAATCGAAGACGGCATCGATGGTGTTCGCGTCGTCGTGCGCGCCCAGCCAGTAGTATCCGTTCGACAGCCCGAGGTTGCCCTGCATCCAGGCATCCTCCGCGGCGTCATTGATCGCCACCAGGTGCCCGCCCAGCGAGACTGCCCACACCTCCGCATCCGCCCAGGTCATCTGGGCTTCGGTTACGAAATAGGAATGACCGTTGCCGGGATTGATCACCGGCCCGATGTCGGAGTTCTCCGCGCTGGCCGCACCCGTCGCCACGACGGAGGTCAGCAAGAACGCAAAAAGGCGTCGAGAAGCTTTCGCAATCATCGAGGCGGCTCCCTGGGTGAATGGCATTGTGGGATGCTGATCAAGTGCGCCGTGGGCACCCGCCCACGCCACCAACAATCATAGCAGATTTTGTGATGCAGCCGCCGTTTCACCCCCGCAGGCCGGCATTGTCTTCTTACTGGATGTTGCCGCGGGACGCCAGCTCCCGGAGAAAGTCCTCCACCGCGCTTTCGACGGCGGCCCGCGACAGACTGGGGTATCCGGCGTACGCGGCGTCCGGGATTGCCTTCACCAGGGATCGAAATCTCCCGGCATCCACCATGGCGCTACGCAGGAATTCGCGGGCGTCGTCGAGGTCGCGCTGGAAACCGCGCACAACCTTGGAAAGGAGCTGCGCATAGGGATCATAGTGATAGAATGTGATCGACCCCATCTTGTCGATAAACACGTGCCGATCCGCGCTCCCCTTTAAAGGCGGGACGAAGTCTTCCGGCCGCGCGAACTCGATGTTCATGTTGAGCCGTTCCTTGATCTCTTGAATATCACGGAACACGCGCTGCTGTGCGGAGAAGAGAGCCACATCGATGGACGAGCGTCGCCATCCGAGGTAGACCGCGGTTCCTCCCCCGACCAGATAAACCTGGAAAGCGCCGCGCCGCGGCGCCCCCCGCGCCAGTTCCTTCATCAACAGGACCAGGCGCTCCCGTGTCAGTTCCTCACGCACGCTTGCCTCCGGTCACGCGGGCGTCGCGGCAGGCATCCGCGAACGATGCGACCTGGCGCAGGCAGGCAAGGTAACGTGCGTGGGCCAGCTCGCCGTTCTTCGCCTCGAGCAGCCGATACAGGCGCACGTCCGCGTCCGCAATCACACCGAGGGGAAGCGGCACGCCCTCCCGCTTGAGACGAGGCGCCGCCAGTGACACCAGCAGGCTCTCAACCGACTCCTCGCCGGCGGCGAGAGCGGCCAGCCCCGCGTCGATGACTTCGCCACCGGGAAGCCCGAGCGCCGCAAAACCGGCCGCACCGAAGCGGTCGCGAATCCAGCGCCGGATGGCGGCGTGGCGCGCAACGGTCCGGCGCGCTTCCGGGCTCATGCGCCGAGCCCGCGCGCGGCCGCCATCGCGGCCATAGGCGCGAAACCGCTCTCGAACATCGTTGGGGAGTTTCATATCGATCCCAACATACTAAGGGGGTAAGCATATGTCAAGGCGGGCACGCACGCGACATTTGCGAGTGAAACTCATGTGGAAAGTGCATTCCCAGGGTGGCCGAAGTCGCCCGACGGCTCCCGACCGCCAAGCCGAGTCTTGGTTATCCCCATCGTATCACCTAAACACGAGAACGCGCCGTGCCGCATCTTCGCCTGGCCGTAGACACCCGAACTGGAAATTGAGAGACATCAGCGCATTGGGGTTAACATACGCCTGTATCCGTGCTACGTTGCACCACAAGCGGTGCGTAGGTCGCGCCGCAATCTGTCCAAGAAAGTGGGAGGATTCAATGTTCAAGTCAAAAGGTAGTCGCATCCTTCTGGTCGCCACGTTGTTTCTAGTCGGGCTGCTGTTCGGCGTGACCGCGCACCATCCGACCGATGCGTTCGCGGTGTCCAACGCCACGTATTATAGCAATCCGGCTCACACCCAGATTGTCGGGCAGTTTGGATACGACTGCTGCAACAATCCGGTCGCGTGGGGCATGAAGACGAAGTACGTCACCTACGGCGGCTGCTTCATTTGTTTCCCGCCTCCGCGCTGATCGCGTATCGACTTGTCGTGAGATGAGCCGAGACGTCACCTCGTCCTCCGATGAGGTGAGCCACGATTGACGAGTTCGCTGGCACGGCTCCTGATCCTCTACGGATCAGGAGCCGTACCTTTAGAGATGCCGGAAAGAGAACAAGGCCTTTGCGACGCCGCGAAGGAATGGTTTGATGGAAGGTCATGCGCGTGAACCGCTTGTCGGCGCCGACCACCGCGTCGCTCTCCAATCTAGCGCAGAAGGTTGACGACCCTGAGGAAGGCTTCGTCCGCCTCGGTGTCTGTGATCTGGATGCGGTTGGCGCCGTTGGCATCAAACCGGTAAATGTCTCTCTGGCCGTTGTTAGCTGTGCTGGCGGTGGCGTAGATATGCTGGCCGTCGAGGCTGAAACACGCCGACCCGTAGTAGAAGAGCGGGTCCGATGAAGTCAGGTTGGTTCGGTTTGCGCCACTGGCGTCCATGATCATCAGATCCCCATCGCTGTTCAAAGTGTACAGAAAGACGATCTTCGATCCGTCGGGACTGAATCGTGGGGAAACACCCCGCTCGCCCGCCCCGAAGGTCGTAAGATTCGTTGCGCCTGTGCCGTCGGCGTTCATGACCCAGATGTCCTTGATCGCGCGAGAGAAAACGATCTTCGTTCCATCCGGGCTGAGGCTCGGGTCCGGTTCCGTACCGATGTCAGTGGTGAGCTGCGTCACGTTCGAACCATCGGCGTCCATTCGGTAAATGTCGGACTGGCTGCCGTGACTGCTGGCATAGATGATTCTCCCATCGGGGAGGAACGACGCGCTACCATCCTGCCATGGATCGTCCGTCACTTGCTTGATTCCCGAACCGGCGTAGTTCATGGTCAGAATCTCCTGGTCCGTTCCGGGTCCCGTGGGTCCGAAGAAGAGAATCACCTTGCCGTCCGGAGTCACGTCTCCCGGCGCCCACGCATTGTCGCCCGACGTGAGGACATCACGTCCCGTGCCGTCGAGATTCCGGGCGGTGACCCTCCCCTTCCCGCCGGGTGCCGTCTCCATATAAAGGAGGGTCGGCGTCAGGGTCGGGGGCTCACCGTTGACTGTGTCGTCCCCGCATCCAACCGCGAAAGCCATCAACACAAACAGGAAATACGGGATTGCACCTGCAGGACGTGGACTGGTCACGATCGCCTCCTGGAATAGTTGCGATGCATGCTAACAGAAATTGAGAACTGCTTGCCGATGATTCGCAACGGGCACTCGCCAAGTTGCGATCTGGACATCTCTGGGAGCCTCGTGAATAATCTCGCTCGGGGCTCCGCAGTTCGAAGCAAATTTCTCTCGGGAGGAGATCATCTTGCGCGTCACATTCTGGCCGGCCGTGCTCATGTTGTTCGTGGCTGCTGGCGCCACCCCGTCGGCCGCTTCCGATGGTGCCCCCGTGGTGCAGGACGCCGCAGCGCTGCACCTCGCCATGGAGAAGCTCACCGTCGTCGGCTCGGTGCTCTACGTGGCGGCTCACCCCGACGACGAGAACACGGCCATGTTGACCTGGCTCGAGAACGAGAAGCTGGTGCGGGCCGGG
>DASUGO010000184.1:0-2368 GCA_036273975.1 Candidatus Krumholzibacteriia bacterium | reverse complement strand
CGATCAGCTTGCGCGTGAGTTTGGGGAACGGCTTGCCGCCCAGGGGGAGGTCGAGCGTCTTGCGATCGAAGCGCACCGTCACCATGTACGTCCCCGGCGGCGGCGTGCCCACCCGCGACCAGTACATGTCCACCAGCAGATTGCCGCCCGCGGAGAGAATGCCGGAGCCGCGGAGCGCCGCCCCCTCGAGCATGGCTTCGCCGGCCACGGTGCCGATGGGGAGGGCGTCGCCCGGCAGCGACCACACGACCGGCCGCGGGGCCGGGCGCGGCAGCGTGCTGAGGCGTTCGTCGTGGCGCCAGCGGAACACCGTCAGCCCGTCGTCCAGCGCGCGCGGTTCGAACTCATAGCGCAGCGAGCGGAACATCTCCTCGGCTTCCTGCGCGGCGGATGGTTCCAGCGTCCAGTAGTTGAGAATCAACCCCGGCGGCAGCGCACCATTGATGACCACGTGGGTGACGTGACGCTCGCGGATGAGGAGGTCCTTCTCTCTCGCGCTGGTGTACGGGCTGATGATGTCACGCGCGTCGTCCATGCGTTGTTCGACGTCCAGATCGTTGGGTGGCGCGTGCTGGTCGAGCGTGCACACCACATAGCAAGGCGTGAAGGCCGACATCAGGTACGACGTCACCGGATCGCTTGCGACCACGGAACCGGCCGGCAGCGAATTGGCCAGCTGGTAGAGCCCGCGCGCCCAGCGATCCGGGCTGCGCCGGCGCTCCGCCGCCAGCGCCGACGGTGAAAACGCGGTCCCGTGACAAAGCGGAATCACCGCCGCCGCCAGCGCGGCGAGCGAGGCCGTCTTGGCGAGCAACGCGCGCCGCGGCCAGGTCGCGATCACGAGCGCGGGCAGGAAGCAGTACGGCGTGATCGCGTCGAGACGGAACACGATGTACTTCAAGAGGCCGTACGCCGGCGTGAGAATGAACGGCACCAGCTGCACGGTCAGTATCGTGACCAGCGATGCAATCGCGTACCCCGCGCCGGGGTTCGTGCGCCGCACCCGCCACAGCGCCGGGATGCACAGCACCGCCGCGACACCCACGAGCCCCAGCACCGCGAAGAGACGGGTCGGGTTGGCCATGAACCAGTGGTCGGTGACGAACACCGCGCCCTGCACCTGTTCGTGCAGCGGGTTGGTGCGGTACGCGGTGATGAAGCGGTAGATGCCGAAGGGCAGGATGCCGGCCGCGCCTGCGACGCCGACGCCGATGGAACGGTAGACGTGTTCTCCCAGAGTCTCCGCCGGAGAGCACGCGCGCCACAGGAGAATCACGCCCACCGCGGCCGGAATCAGCACCACGCTCTGGATGTGCACCGCGCTCGCGGCGAACGCGTACAGCGTGCACCAGCGCAGCACGCGCGACGGACCCTTGTGCATGTAGTCCATCGCGCTCGCGATGAACAGCAGGATGAACGCGAGACAGACCCGGTTGGGGTAGAACGACGCGCGGATGGTGGGTCCGGCCACGCTCCAGTCGCTGCCGGCGATGAACAGGACGGTGGCCACCACTGCGGCCAGCTGGTTGCGCAGCATCATGTGCCCGGCGGCGTATACCACCAGCGCCATCATGGCGAACAGCAGTCCGCCGTACGCCGCGAAGACGTCGATGGGCGACATGCCCAGGTGGCGCGCGGTCAGGCCGTAGACGTCGTGCAAGAGCGCCTTGCGGAAGTCGTTGCCGTCCTGGCCGGGGTTCAGGTACACGGCGCTGTTCGGGAACGCCTGTCCCGTGCGCACGATTTCGCCCACGTACCCGGCGTGGTCGAACGTATCGTTGTTGATGTCGAGCGGTGGCCCGGCGAGCGTAATCCCGATGGCGGGGACGACGATGACGAGCGCGAGTGCCGCGAGCAGCCACTTGCGCCGGCGCGGTATCCGCACCGCGTCGATTCGCGGCCGCGTCCGGTCAGCCGGGGGGGTGAGCAGCGCGAGTGTCACCACCATCAACGGGAGCGCCATCCGGAACGCGTCCAGCGATACACCGCTGAGCGCCCACGCGAACGTGCACGCCAGCAGAAAGGCCAGCCCGCTGGTCCCGGCGTACGCGGCCGCCACCAGCAGATCTGCGGCGTGCAGGCCGGCGATGCGGTTGATGCAGAGCCCGGGGAACACGATTGCGAACATCACGAGGACGGGGAACCCGATCGTGCCGGCCGCCCACGGCTGGGCCAGCGGCGCGAGCGCGTACGCGGCCGTCGCGAGAATCAGAAGGATGGGCGAGCGCAGCGACATCGGGCACCATCGGGAGCGGGAGGAAATCGCCTAAGGTTTTGTGTTTATAGCAGATGTGTCAGCATGCTAGAATAGAAAACTTGAGACGCCCTGGCCAGAACGTTGTTCCTTCCACGCCGAGAGACCCAACGA
>DASUGO010000183.1:0-34988 GCA_036273975.1 Candidatus Krumholzibacteriia bacterium | reverse complement strand
GTCGATCGGCGAGTTCCAGTTCGTATTCAAGGCGAGTTACCTCAAGGACAACCGCAGCGCGGGCGACAGCTTCCGCGGTCCGGGTATCTATGAGGGCCTGCGCATCCTCGAGAACGTGCGCGCGCGTATCGGCGTGCCGGTGCTGTCCGACGTGCACACCGCCAGCGAGATTCCCGCCGCCGCGGGCGTGCTGGACGTGGTGCAGATCCCCGCGTTTCTGTGCCGGCAGACCAGCCTGCTGGAAGCCGCCGGCGCGTGCGGCAAGCCGGTCAATGTCAAGAAGGGCCAGTTCATGGCACCCGAAGACATGGTCAACGTGGTGAAGAAGCTCAACGCGTCCGGCGCCGACGACGTGCTGCTCACCGAGCGCGGAACCACCTTCGGGTATCACGACCTGGTGGTCGACTTCCGCGGCTTCGCGCGTATGCGCGCCGCGGGTGCGCCGGTGATCTTCGACGTGACCCACAGCCTGCAGCGTCCCGGCGGGCTGGGCAACAAATCGGGCGGCGAACCCGCCCTCGCGGCGATGATGGCGCGCGCGGCCGCGGCGGTGCCGGTGGATGGCTTCTTCATCGAGACCCACCCCGATCCGTCGAAGGCGTTGTCTGACGCGGCGTCGATGCTGCCGTTCGACCAGCTGGAGGGCGTGCTCGCGCAGGTCGCGCGGATCACGGCGGCGGCACGGGAGACCGGGGCGTAGGTGGAGCCCAATCTCATGAAACCCAGAATCACTCCAGAATCGACTCCCGACGAACTCATCGAACGCGCGCGACGCGTGATCGACGACGAGATCGCGGGGCTCGCGGCGTTGCGCGACGGGCTCGGACCGGAGCTCACGCGCGCGGTCGACGCAATCGTCGCCTGCCGCGGGCGGATCATCGTGTCCGGCGTCGGCAAATCCGGGCAGATCGCCAAGAAGATCGCCAGCACGCTCACCAGCACCGGCACTCCCAGTTTCTACGTGCACGCATTCGAGGCCAGTCACGGCGACCTGGGCCTGATCAAGGACGGCGACGTCGTACTGATCATCTCCAAGAGCGGGATGGGCGAAGAACTGCGCAGCTTCATCCCCGCGCTGCAGGACCTCGGGGTCACGATCATCGCGATGACCGCGTCGCGCAGCAGCTATCTCGCGCAGCACAGCCAGATCGTGCTCGCGTTCGACGGCTCGCACGAGGCGGGGTGTCTGGGCCTTGCGCCGACCACCAGCGCCACCGTGTCGCTGGTGCTCGGGCACGTGCTCGCGAGCGCGCTGGTCGAGCGCCGCGGCTTCACCGCCGACGATTTTGCGCGCACCCACCCCGGCGGGTTGCTCGGCAAACGCCTCACGCTCAAGGTGCGCGAGGTCATGCGCACCGGCGCCGCGCTCCCGGTCGTCTCCGAGGACAAGACACTCCGCGACGCGCTGTTCGAGACCATGGAGAAGAGCATCGGTTGCACCGGCGTGGTCAACGCCGCCGGCAAGTTGACCGGCATCGTGACCGATGGCGACATCAAGCGCATCATTACCCGCCAGGAGGATGCGCTCGACGTGCCGGTGGGCCGTGTCATGACGCGCGATCCCAGGACGATTGATCCGGATGTCCTGGCCGCGGATGCGCTCGCGCGGATGGAATTGAACCTGCCCGGGCCGCTGCTGATGCTGTTTATCGTCGACGCGGGGGGAACGCCCATCGGCCTGTTGCACGTGCACGACATCCTCCGCGCGGGACTCAAGTCGGAATAGCCCGCTTCGCCCCGGTCCGCTTCCTCGCAACTCCCCAATGTTTCTCATGTTGCCTTCTTTGGCACAGTCGTTGCTTGACAGCCCGGTAGGGTTGTGCTAACTACTTCATTGTGAACGCTTTTGGTCACCCGTGCCAGTTGTGGGCGGCCGGTTTCTGAGCACAAACCCCGGATGGAAGCCCGTGCGGACGCGGAAGAAATTGAAGCGCGCCGCGGAAGTCGCCGTGGTCGAGTCCCTGATGGCGATCGCGCGGGTGTTGCCGCGCCGCCTCGGACAGGCGCTGTTTTCCGGTATTGGGGGGTTCGCGGGGCGGTGCTTCAGGAAGGACCGCCGCCGCGCGATCGAGAACCTCGGCGCGGCGTTCCCGGAGATGCCCGCGCCGTTCTGCCGGGCCCTCGCGAGCGCGATGTTCCGGGTCCTGGGGCGGAACGCGTACGAATTTCTCCGCCTGAGCGGCGGGTCGCCGGCGTCGGTGGATGCCAGCGTGGCGCGGGTTGAGGGAATGGAACACCTCCTCGACGCCGGCCGGGACGCGAAGGGCATCATCGCGATCACCGGCCACATCGGGTGCTGGGAATTGATGCCCGCGTATTTTTCGGGCCGCGGGTATAAAGTATCGGTGATTGCGCGCCGAATGAAGGTGTCGCGGCTCAACGAGCGGCTGATCGCGATCCGGCGCCAGATCGGCGTCGAATCGATCGACCGCGATGTGAATCCGCGGCGGATGCTCGAGCCGCTGCGCAGGAATGAAGCGCTGGGCGTACTGATCGACCAGCACACGCGTGTGGCGGGAATCTGGGTGCCGTTCTTCGGCCGCCCGGCCTACACGCCGACCGCCGTGGCGAAGATCGCGCTCGCAACCGGTGCGCCGATCCTCCCGATGGCGATCTTCCTGGGGCGGGACGGGCGGCATGTGATCCACGTCCTGCCGCCGATCCGGATCGGGACGCGGGAACGCGGCGACCGCGACACGGCGGTGCGCGAGATTACCGAGCGGTGTTCGCTGGCGGTCGAGCAGTTGATACGGATCGACCCCAAACAGTGGGTGTGGTTCCATCACCGCTGGCGCGGGCGGGAAACGGGCAGCGAAGGGGCGAAAGCGGTTTATGCGGCGGAAGCTTGAGTGGCGCCGGTGGGTGCCGGTCGCCTTTGTGATTGTGACGTTCGCCGGCTGCGGCGGCAAACAGCCGGAGAAGGTGGTCGCGGACAAGTCGGGAATCCCGGACGAAACGGTGTCCGAGTTCGCGACCCAGGAGTCCGACAGCGGCCGTGTGCAATGGACGCTCAAGGCCCCACGGGCGGATCGCTACAACGCGCAGAACGTGTTTCTGATGGATGACCCGGTGATCGAGTTCTACGACAAGATGGGCAATCTTCAGAGCACGCTGACGTCGGAGAAGGGCGAATATTCGCTGGAGTCGCACGACATGCTCGCCTATGGCAACGTGGTGGTCGTGACGTTCAAGGGCGAGGTGCTGGAGACCGACAGCCTGCGCTACATGAACGAAACCGACAAGATCGTAAGCGACAGTTTCGTGAAGCTGACCCGGGGCAAGGACGTTCTGACCGGAATCGGTCTGGAATGCGACCACACCCTGGATGCGGTCAACATCAAGAAGGACGTCAAGGCCGTCATCATCGAGGAAGATGGAAAGTTCGACCAGTAAACTCGCCGAGATGGAGCCGGAAGCCGCAGCCGCGCAGACGCCCCGCCTCGCCACCGATAACGTCGTAAAGACGTACGGGCGGCGCCGGGTCGTGGGTGGCGTGAGCATCGACGTCAACGGTGGCGAGGTGGTGGGCCTGCTGGGGCCGAATGGCGCCGGCAAGACGACCACGTTCTACATGATTGTCGGTATGATCCGGCCCAACGCCGGGAGCATCACGCTCGACGAACACGAAATCACCCACATGCCGATGTACAAGCGCGCGCGTCTGGGTATCGGTTACCTGCCGCAGGAGCCATCGATCTTCCGCGGGCTGAGCGTGGAGGACAACCTGATGGCGGTGCTCGAGACGATGCGTTACTCGCGCGCCGAACGCAAGCGCCGCCTCGACGAGTTGCTCGAGCAACTCGATATCACGCACATCCGCAAGAGCATGGGTTACCAGTTGTCGGGCGGTGAGCGGCGCCGGGTCGAAATCACGCGCGCGCTCGTCACCAATCCCAAGTTCATGCTGCTCGACGAGCCCTTCGCGGGTATCGACCCCATCGCGGTGCAGGACCTGCAGGGCATCGTGAAGAAACTGAAGGAACGCGGGCTGGGGATTCTCATCACGGACCACAATGTTCGCGACACGCTGAGCATTACCGATCGTGCGTACATCATGTACGAAGGCAACATCAAGCGCAGTGGCACCGCCGATGATCTGGCTGGCGACGCCGAGGTGCGCGAAATTTATCTTGGCAACTCTTTCCGGCTTTAGGGACTGAAGAGGTCAGCGTCTATGGACATGAAGATCGGTCTGCACCTGCGACAGAGACAGCAGCTGGTAATGACGCCCAAGCTGCAGCAGGCCCTGAAGCTGCTTCAGATGCCTGCGCTCGAACTCCAGCAGATGCTCAAGCAGGAGATCATGGAAAACCCGCTGCTCGAGGAAATCGAGGAGTACGAGGAGATCGTCGAGGACTCCGAAGAGACCAAGGAAAAGGAAGAAAAAGACGCCGACGGCGAGGAACCCTCCGCGGAGGAACCCGACAGCAAACCCGACGGTGGCGAGGCGGGCGAGGAGCAGGTCGACTGGGAGGAGTACTTCAACGACGGCTTCGAACTCGGGCGCGCCAGCGAGGAAGACCAGCCCGAGGAGTTCTTCGAGAAGGTTCCGGTTGCCAAGCAGTCATTCACCGACCAGCTGATGGGCCAGCTGCGCATCATTACCGACAACGCCCAGACCCTGGCCATCGGCGACTATATCATCGGTTCTCTCGACGAGAGCGGCTACCTCACCTGCGACCTCGAGGAGATTGCGCACACCTTCAGCGTTTCGCTGGAGGACGTCGACCGCGTGCTGGAGCTGATCCAGTCGTTCGACCCGCCCGGCGTCGGCGCGCGCAACCTGCGCGAGTGTCTGTTGCTGCAGTTGCGCTTTCGCGGCGAGGACGACTCGTTGTCCGCCGCGATCATCCGTGACCACTTCGACGAATTCAAACAGAAGAAGTACGTCGAAATTGCGCGCAAGCTCAAGGTGTCGGTGCAGGACATCCAGGACCAGTGCAAGGTGATCTCGACGCTCGACCCCAAGCCGGGCCTGGAGGTGGTGGTCGAGGACCCCAAGTACGTCATCCCGGATCTGGTGGTCGAGATCGTCGATCTCAAGTACGTGGTGTATCTGAACGACCGCAACGTTCCGCGCCTGCGGGTCAGTCAGCACTACCACGACGAGTTGATGCGCGAAGTGCGCAACGGCGACAGCGAAGCCCGGGAGTTCATCAATTCGCGCCTCAAGAGCGCCAAATGGCTCATTCAGACCATCGAGCAGCGCCGCCGCACCATGGTCAAGGTGATGGAGTGCATCGTGCGCAAGCAGCGCGAGTTCTTCGACAAGGGAACCGCATTCCTGAAACCGCTGACCCTGCAGCAGGTGGCCAGCGAGATCGGGATGCACGAATCGACCGTGTCGCGTGTGACGACCAACAAGTACGTGCAGACGCCGCGCGGGGTGTTCGAGCTGAAGTTCTTCTTCTCGTCGAGCCTGGGCACGCAGGACGGCGGCGAGGTATCGGCCAAGAGCGCCAAGGACCACATCCGCCGGATCATCGAGGGCGAGAGCGCGCGCGCACCCCTGTCCGACCAGAAAATCGCCGACATGCTCAAGAAAACGGGCCTGAACATCGCCCGCCGCACCGTGGCCAAGTACCGGGAGCAATTGAACATACTCCCGGCGCGGATGCGTAAACAGTACTAGATTGGGTGGTTGGAAGCGTGGGCTTGCCGGAGTCACCGCCGGGATGTAGATTTGTTGGTGTGGATGCCAGATGATCCCCATCGCTGCGTTCCCTGTTCGAACGACTGCGCCCAACACCCGGTTACGGCGATCCGCCGCATTTTTCCTCCCCGGTATTACACGGTTTCCAGCGCCCGTTTCGCACGGGCCGTCCTCGTCGGCGCGGAATACATCCGCGCCGGCGTTTACCCGAAGTAGAAAGGGGTCGTCATGAATATCACCACGACGGCAAGACACTATGACCTGGCTCCCGCGCTGAAGGACTACGCGGAGGACAAAGTCAGGAACCTCAAGAAATACTTCGATCACATCGTGAACGTTCACATCATCTTCTCTTTGGAAAAATACCGGCAGCAGGTCGAAGTGACGCTGCATGTCAACGGCAAGGACATGATCGGCCGCGCGGAGTCGGAGGACATGTACCTGTCGGTGGAGCGGGCCGTGGACAAGCTGGAAGAACAGCTCAAACGTCACCATGGCAAACTCAAGGATCGCAAGCACGTGCGGGGGCTCGGCGAAGTCTCGGGCGAATTGTCGGGCGAGGTGACGGGGGAGGTCCCCGGCGAGATCACCGAAACCGAATGACAGCAGGGGGCATGAGCACCAACCGCACCAAGACACTGACCGTGAAGCAGCTCCTGGAGGAAACCCGGGAGCTGCTGTCGCTCGAGGCCGTCAACGGCGTCGAGGCGGGACCGATCCCGGCCACCGTCACCGACATCCATCGCCCGGGGCTGGCGCTGGCCGGCTTCATGCAGAACTACCTCAGCGAGCGCATCCAGATCCTGGGCGAGACGGAGATCCTCTACCTGAATACCCGTACCGAGGAAGTTCGCCGCGAGGCGGTCGAGCGGCTCTTCTCGGTGCCGCTGGTGTGCATCATCGTTACCCGCCAGCTCGACATCCCGCGGGAAATGCTGCAGGCCGCCAGCCAGCACGGTGTGCCGCTCCTGCGCACGTCGATGCTGACAACCCCGTTCATCCACGAACTCACCCGCTACCTAGACGCCGTCTTCGCGGACACCACCGAGATTCACGGAACGCTGGTGGACGTCTATGGCGTCGGCCTGCTTTTCACCGGACGCAGCGGCATCGGCAAGAGCGAGATCGCCCTGGATCTGGTGGAGCGGGGCCACCGCCTGGTCGCGGATGACACGGTGCACGTGCGCAAGATGGCGGACGACGTCCTCATCGGGCGCGGAAACCAGCATCTCCGGCACTTCATGGAGATCCGGGGCATCGGGATCATCAACGTTCAGGATCTCTTCGGCATCCGGGCGGTCCGGGTGCAGAAGCGCATCGAGGTGGAGGTCCTGCTGGAGGAGTGGGACGCCAAAAAGGACTGGAACCGGGCTGGTCTCGATGAGCATACCACCGAAATTCTGGGCGTCGGGATACCCCAGGTCGTAATTCCGCTTTTCTCCGGGAAGAACATCACGGTAATCTCCGAAGTGATCGCGATGAACCACATGTTGAAGGTCTATGGCACCAATGCTGCGGAGAATTTCAACACGTTGCTCATTGACATGATGAAGAGCGATAAACAGACGAGGCACTATCTGAGATTCGATACTGAATGACGCGCATCGCATCGGCTAACAAGATGATATCGGCCATTGTCGTCACTCATGGCAACCTAGCGCGGGAATTCATCGCGACGGCCCGGCACATTTACGGTTCGGTGCCGGGTGTGCATCCGGTCAGCAACGAGGGAAAAACGCCACAGTCGCTTGCAGCGGAGTTGGAAGCGATCGTGGAGTCCGGGGGGCCGGACGATTCCTACGTCATATTCGTGGACTTCATCGGAGGGAGTTGTGGCCACGCGACTCTCTCGGTTGAACGGAGGCACCGCAACGTGCGTATTGTCTCCGGTGTGAACCTGCCCATGCTGCTCGCCTTTCTCAATAAACGAACCGAAATCAATTTTGAGCGACTGCCCTCCGAACTCGCCTCCCGCGGGCGGGACAGTATCAACGCCATCGACACCGACCAGTTCTGACCATGCCGGTTAAGCTCGCACGCATCGACGACCGATTGATCCACGGTCAGGTGGTGCTGGGCTGGGTTCCGCACGTGAAACCGGACCGCATCGTCGTGGCCAACGACCGCGTCGCATCCAGCGACTGGGAGCGGCGCTTCTACACCTCCTGCGTTCCGCCTGACGTCAAGACCTCCTTCTTCTCGGCCGGGGAAACCGCGCGCCGCCTGCGGAGCGAACTGTTCCTGCACGAGAATCTGCTGGTGTTGTTCGAGTCGGGGCGCGACGTCCTCGCGGTGCTCGATGCCGGTGTCGAGTTGCGCGAGGTCAACGTCGGCGGGCTCCACTATCGTGAGGAGTCGGTCGAACTGCTCCCGTTCATCTTTCTGACCGAGGACGAGCGGTCCTCCCTGCGCGAACTGGTGAAGCGCGGCATCACGCTCTCCGCCCAGGACATTCCCGCCAATCCGGCCCGCGTCATCAATTCACTGGTGGTATAGGCGCGTGATCAACGACATCCTGCTGATTGCGTTCATCGCCGGGATCCTCGCGCTGGACGACCGCGCGGGCTGGCAGAGCCTGCTGGGAGAGCCGGTGTTCACGGCCTTGATCATCGGGCGGCTGACTCACCAGATGCACGCGGCGATGCTCGCGGGCGTTGCGTTGCAACTGGTGTGGTTGTCCATCGGGTCCGCGCGCGGAACGCGCCGCCCGAACACCGTGGTCGGCGGCGTGGTTGGGATTGCGTCCACGTGTCTCGTGCTCATGACCACCGGTGACACGCGTGTGTCGTTCGTCGTGGCGGCGGGTGTATTCTGCGGCCTGCTGGCCGGGGAGGCGGGGGCGGTGGTCACCCGGGTGGCCGGGGAGTACCGCGAACGCTGGCTGGTCGGCTTCCGAATACCCGACACGCCCGAGGCCGCATCGCGCAACCTGGCCGTATACGTGGGTGTTTCGGCACTGGCGGTCGTGGTGGTCAACGCGGTGGCGGTGCTGGTGATGTTGCCGGTCGCCACCGGGCTCGCGGACTGGCTGACCGGCCGCCTGGGTGCCGTGGAGACGGGCGCCGGCCTCTGGGTGGCCGCATTACCGGCGTTTGCGCTGGCGACGATCGCGGCCGCATTTGGCAACCGCGTCGCCGGCCGCTACGCCGCGCTGGGCATTCTGGCGGCGCTGGGGGCGGTGTGGCTCCTGTGAGTACGCGTCTGCGGCGATCCGACCTCGCCCGCGTCTTTGTGCGCCTTCTGTTCATCCAGGCAACGCTGCACCGTCGCGGGATGCAGAACGTCGGCCTGCTCCACGCGCTGGACGCCGCCGCCGGCCGCCTGTCACCCGGAAAGAACGGGCTCCTCGCACGGCACACCGAGTACTTCAATACCAACCCCAACGCCGCCCCGCTGGTCGTGGGGGGCGTGCTGCGGATCGAGGACGAGGGGGACGCGGGCGCGCCGGCGTCGGTTTCCCGGTTCAAGCAGGCGGCTGCGAGCGCCCTGGCGGCGGTCGGGGATGTGCTGTTCGTGGGCGCCCTCAAGCCCCTCGCGTTGACTTTGGCCTGCGTGTCTGCTATATACAATTTTTTCCCCGGGTTACTGGCGGTTCTCCTGCTGTACAATGCGGTGGTGATTGCGTCCCGCTACTGGGGGGTCAGCTTTGGGTATGCGCGGGGCTGGGGCGTGATCGAGTCGTTTTCCGGGCACGGCGTGCAACGCCTGCTCGGAATTGCTCGCGGCGCCGCCGCGTTCGCGGGTGGGGTGCTGGTCGGCGTGCTCGTCGCACGGGCCCGCGCCGGCGGGGTGACGGTGACCGCCGTCACCGCGGGTGTCGCTGCTCTGGTTTTCCTGGCATCCCGCAGGGTGCCCGCACCATGGCTCGCGGCGTTGTTGTTTCCACTGTCGTGGGCGATTGCCCTCATCGCGAAGTAGGCGTGACGCTATGGTCGAGTTCACAAAACAGGTGGGCAACAAGATCGGTCTGCATCTGCGCGCCGCCGGCGAATTCGTCAAGGTGGCCGCGCAGTTCAACAGCGATATCCGCGTGTACCACAACGACAAGTATGCAAACGGGAAGAGCATCCTCGGGCTCGCCAGCCTCGCCGCCGCCCGCGGAGCGCAAATCCGGGTGGAGATCGAAGGCCCGGACGAAACCGCCGCGCAAAAGGCCCTCGCGGCCCTCTTCGACGCCAAGTTCTACGAAGATTAGATCTGAACGCGCCCTCCGGGACGCCCGTCGGCCGGATTCACTCCGCCGGTGCAGGGGACGGCTCGAACATGCCACGCAGTAAAGCCCAGAAGACGAACGGGACCGCGAACGGGACCGCGAACGGCCAGAACGGCGCGAAGCCCGAGCTGGAACGCCGCGGTATTTCCGCGTCGCCCGGCATCGTGATCGGTACCGCGTTCGTGCGTAACGGCGGCCGCGTTACCGTGCCGAGCCGCGCGGTGGAACCCGGGGCGGTGGAGGCGGAGGTGGCCCGCTTTGCCCGGGCGCTGGCGGACACCGGCCGGGAGCTGCGCGCGCTGAAGGCCGACATCGCCCGGCGCATGGGCGAGAACCATGCCCGTATCTTCGACGCGCATCTGTTGATCCTCGACGACGCGATGCTGACCGACGAGACCATCGCACTGATCCGCGGCAGCCGTTGCAATGCGGCGGCAGCGTTCCAGAAGGTGATCGACCGCACCATCGATTCGATTGGCGGTATCGAGGACGAATACCTCAAGGAGCGCACCATCGATGTTCGCGACGTGAAGAAGCGCGTCATCCAGCACCTGGTGGGACGGAATCGTGCCACCGACGGCCGGCCGGCCGAGGCCAGCGTCATTCTGGCGCACGATCTCTCCCCGAGCGACACCGCCCAGCTCGACCGCCGCACCGTGCTGGCCTACGCCACCGACCTCGGCGGTCGTACGTCGCACACCGCCATCATCGCGCGCTCGCAGGGGGTGCCGGCGGTGGTGGGTCTGGAGAATCTGGTCGACCTGGTGGAGACCGGGGACACGCTCATCGTCGACGGCAACACCGGCACCGTGGTGGTCAATCCCACGCCGGAGCGGATCGAGCAGTACCGCCTGGAAATCGAGCGCTTCCGCCAGCTGGAAGAACAGCTGCTTACGCTCACCAACTATCCGGCGCAAACGCTGGATGGGCACGCGTTCATGCTGAGCGCCAACATCGACTCGCCGGACGAGGTCGACTCGGCGGTCGAACACGGCGCGCAGGGCGTCGGGCTGTTCCGCACCGAGTATTTCTTCATCTCGCAGGAATACCTGCCGAGCGAAGAAGAGCAGTTCAAGGTGTACCGGCAGGTCGCGGAGCGGATGGAAGGCAGGCCGGTCGTCATCCGGACGCTGGATATCGGTGGCGACAAGATCGCCGGCTACCTGCACCGTTCCCCGGAGCTGAACCCGTTCCTCGGCTGGCGCGGTATCCGTTTCTGCCTGACGCGCCGGGATATCTTCAAGACACAGCTGCGCGCGATCTACCGCGCCAGCGCCTACGGCAAGGTCAGGATCATGTTCCCGATGATTTCCCAGGTGGAGGAGATCGTCACCACGCGCCAGATCTGCGCAGAAGTTTGCGCCGATCTCAAACGCGAGCGTTACGCCATCGCCGATGACGTGCCGCTGGGGATGATGGTGGAGACGCCGTCGGCTGTCGCGCTGGCCGACCACTTCGCGCGCGAGGTCGACTTCTTCTCCATCGGCACCAACGACCTGATCCAGTACACGATGGCGGTCGACCGCGGGAACAGCAAGATCGCGCACCTGTACCAGCACCTGCACCCCAGCATCCTGCGCCTCCTGCGTCTCACCGTCGAGGCCGCGCGCCGGCGCAAGGTGCACGTCAGCCTGTGCGGCGAGATGGCGGGCGACCCGCTGGCGGTTCCGATTCTGGTCGGTCTGGGCATCGACGAATTCAGCGTGAGCCCCAACATGATTCCCGAAGTGAAGCGCATCATCCGCTCGGTGACGTTCGATTCGTGCCGCGCACTGCTGCGCCGCGCGAACCGCTCGCGAACGACCGCCGAAATAGAGGCGGAGATCACCGCTTTCCTGAAAGCGAACGTCCCCGCCATGCTCAACAGCGAAAGGCCGCGCGCATGACATCCATGAAGGAACTCCGCAGCCGTCACGACACCACCGACATGCTGGGGCGCATCCTCGCGTTCCCGCAGCAGATGCAGCAGGCGTGGGAGATCGGCGCCCGCTTCGTGGCCGGCACGCCGCTCCCGGCCGGGCCCTTTACGCGCGTTGTCGTGTGCGGGATGGGCGGTTCCGCCATCGGCGGAGACCTCGCGCGATCTTTCCTTGGCGAACGTGCGACGGTGCCGGTGGTTGGCAACCGCGACTATTCGTTGCCCGCCAACGTCGCGCGCGGCGCGCTGGTGGTGGCGTCGAGTTACTCCGGTAACACCGGCGAGACCCTGGCCGCCTACGACGCCGCGCGCGCCGCGGGCGCGACCATCGTCGCGGTGACCAGCGGCGGCGAACTGGCGAAGCGCTGCGAACGCGATGGTGTTCCGTTCTGCGTGATCCCGGGCGGCATGCCGCCGCGCTCGGCGATCGGGTTCTCGCTCCTGCCGATGCTGCAGATCCTGCGTGCCTGTGGCGTGGCCGCGTTCGGCGACGACGAGTACCAGGAGGCGCTGGCCGTTGCGCGCGAGCGCTGCGAGGCCTACGCGCCGGAGTCCGGGGCCAACGCGGCCGTCGAGCTCGCGCGCCGGCTGCATGGCAACGTCGCGTTTGTGTACGCCGCCCCCGCGCTGCTGGAGGGCGTCGCGCGGCGCTGGGCGTGTCAGTTCAACGAGAATTCCAAGGCGCTCGCGCATTTCGCGTTCTTCCCCGAGCTCAACCACAACGAAATCGTGGGATGGGAGGCGTCACCCGAGCTGATGGCACGCGCCGTGATCCTGGTCCTCGAGGACCGCGACGACCACGCGATGACGCGGCGCCAGGCGGGCGTCGGTCTGTCGATCATGGGACCGCTGGCGCACGACGCGGAACGGCTGGAAACGCCCGGCGGCGGACGGTTCGCGCGCATGCTCGCGATGATGCTGCTGGGTGACTTCGCCAGCGTATACCTGGCGTACCTGAACGGCGTCGATCCGACGCCGGTGAACAAGATCGACCGTCTCAAGAAGGAGCTTGCGTGAAGGCAATCATTCCGGCCGCCGGCATAGGCACGCGGCTCCGGCCCCATACGTATACGCTTCCCAAGGCCCTGCTGTACGTGGCCGGGAAGCCGATCATCTCCCACATCCTCGACGACGTGGTGCCGCTGAAGCCCAGCACCATCGTGCTCATCGTCGGATACAAGGGCGAGTTGATCGAGGAGTTCGTGCGCCGGCACTACCCGGATCTGCCGGTCGAGTTCGTCGTCCAGGAGGAGCGGCGCGGGATCGGCCACGCCGTGGACCTCACCCGCGCGGCCGCCGACACCGGAGAGCCGCTGCTCATCGTCCTCGGTGACACGATCATCAAGACCGACCTCAAGCAGGTCGTCGCCCAGAAGACCAGCGTGCTGGGGGTGCGCGAGGTCGAGGACCCGCGCCGCTTCGGGGTCTGCGAGGTCCGGGACGGGCGCATCGTACGGCTGGTCGAGAAACCCGAGGTCCCCCCGTCGAAGCTGGCCCTGGTGGGGCTCTACTACGTCCTCGACGGCGCGGCGCTGTTTCGCGCCGTGCGGGAGATCATCGAGCGCAACATCACCACCAACAACGAGTACCAGATCACGGATGCCCTCCAGCGGATGATCGAGTCCGGAACCGAGTTCCGGCCCTTCGAAATCGACGAGTGGTTTGATTGTGGAAAGCCCGAAGCGATGCTTGAAACAAACCGGAAATTGTTGAAAAATGCCCCCGGCGCGCGCCCCATCGAGGGCTCGATCATCATCCCGCCGGTATCGATCTCACCGGGTGCGGAGATCGTGAACTCCATCATCGGGCCGTACGTTTCCATCGCCGAACGAGTGGTGATCCACTCGTCCATCGTCCGCGACTCGGTGCTCTCCGAGGGCGCTTCGGTCACGGACGCAATGCTGGAGTCCAGTCTGGTCGGCGCCAACGCGGTCATTCGCGGGGGCTTCAAGAAGTTCGACGTCGGCGATTCCAGCGAAATCAGCTTCAAATAGGGCGCGTCGCATCGCGAACCAGCGAGTCAAGGAGGCAACATGTCGGAAAAGCGTTTGTTCACGTCGGAGTCCGTTACCGAGGGACATCCCGACAAGATCGCGGACCAGATTTCAGATTCGGTGCTCGACGCGATCCTGTCCCAGGACCCCAACGCGAAGGTTGCGTGCGAAACGCTCGTGACCACCGGTCTCGCGTTCATCGCCGGCGAGATTACCACCAACGCGTACGTGGACATCCCGACCCTTGCGCGCAAGGTCATCGGTGAGATCGGCTACACCGACGCGGCGTTCGGTTTCGACTGCAACACCTGCTCGGTGTTGACGTCGATCGACGAGCAGTCGCCGGACATCGCGATGGGTGTCGTGGGCAAGGAGGGCGCGGGTGACCAGGGGATGATGTTCGGTTATGCGTGCCGCGAGACCGACACCATGATGCCGGCGCCGATCTTTCTGGCGCATCGCATGTCGGAGCGCCTCGCGTGGGTGCGCCGCAACGAGAAGGGGTGCGATTATCTGCGGCCCGACGGCAAGACCCAGGTCACCGTGGAGTACATAGACGGCAAGCCGCACCGTATCGACACCGTGGTGGTGTCGACGCAGCACTCACCCGACGTCAAGGATGCCACCATCCGCAAGGACGTCGACGAAAAGGTCGTCCGCCCGATGCTGACCAAGTACGGCTTCGCGGGCGACGGCTACCGCCTGCTGGTGAACCCGACCGGGCGCTTCGTGGAGGGCGGTCCCAAGGCGGACTGCGGACTCACCGGGCGCAAGATCATCGTCGACACCTACGGCGGCATGGGCAGCCACGGTGGCGGCGCGTTCTCCGGCAAGGACCCGAGCAAGGTGGACCGCAGCGCGTCCTACGCGGCGCGGCACATCGCCAAGAACATCGTGGCGGCGGAACTCGCCGATGAGTGCGAGATCCAGATTGCGTACGCAATCGGCGAAAAGGAGCCCGTCTCGGTCATGGTGGATGCGTTCGGCACCGGCAAGGTGTCCAACGAGAAACTCACCGCCATCGTGCGCGAGGTATTTGACCTCACGCCGAAAGGAATCATCGATCGCCTGAAGCTGCGCCGCGGCATCTATCGCAAGACGGCTGCGTATGGCCACTTCGGCCGCGAAGATCAGGACTTCACATGGGAGCACGCCGACCACGTCGACGAGCTCCGGAAACGCGTTTGACGGCCCGGCCCGAGCAACGTACAGCGAGAAAGGAACCTGTCGAATGAAGCACGACATCAAGGACATCGGAATGGCCCCGCAGGGGAAGGACCGTATCGAGTGGGCGGACGACCGCATGCCGGTGCTGCGGAGCATCCGCGAGCGCTTCCTGAAGGAGAAACCCCTGTCGGGGGTGCGCATCGCGGCGTGCCTGCACGTGACCACCGAGACCGCCAACCTCATGCGCACGCTGCAGGCCGGCGGCGCGCAGGCATCACTGTGCGCGTCGAACCCGCTCTCGACGCAGGACGACGTGGCGGCGAGCCTGGTCGCGGACTACCAGATCAGCGTGTTCGCGATCCACGGCGAGGACAACGACACGTACTACAAGCACATCAACCAGTCGCTGGATCTCAAGCCGCAGATCACGATGGACGACGGCGCGGACCTCGTGTCCACGCTCCACTCCAGCCGTGACGACGCGTTGCAGAACGTGTTCGGCGGCACCGAGGAGACCACCACCGGCGTCATCCGTCTGCGCAGCATGCAGAAGGAAGGCGTGCTCAAGTTCCCGATCGTCGCGGTGAACGACGCGGTCACCAAGCACTTCTTCGACAATCGCTACGGCACCGGCCAGAGCACCATCGACGGCATCCTGCGCGCGACCAACGTGCTGCTGTGCGGCTCGGTGTTCGTGGTGGCCGGGTACGGCTGGTGCGGGCGCGGCCTCGCGCAGCGCGCGCGCGGCATGGGCGCCAACGTGGTCATCGTCGAGGTGGACCCGGTCAAGGCGCTCGAGGCCGTGATGGACGGGTTCCGCGTGATGCCCATCATGGAGGCGGCCTCCATCGGCGACGTCTTCGTGACGCTGACCGGCAACATCGCCGTGATCCGTCGCGAACACTTCGAGGTCATGAAGGAAGGCGCCATCGTCGCCAACTCCGGGCACTTCAACGTGGAGATCGAAATCGAGGAACTCGAGAAGATCGCCGTCAAGAAGAAGCGCGTGCGCAAGGACGTGGACCAGTACACGCTCAAGAGCGGCAAGCGCATCAACGTCCTGGGCGAAGGCCGCCTGATCAATCTCGCGGCCGCCGAGGGTCACCCGGCGTCAGTGATGGACATGAGCTTCGCCAACCAGGCGCTGGCGGCGGAGTACATGGTCAAGCAGCATGGCTCGTTGAAGAACGAAGTGATGCCCGTGCCGGAGCGGATCGACCGCGAGATCGCACGGCTGAAGCTGGCGTCGATGAACTACAAGATCGACACGCTCACCGACCAGCAGGCGCGCTACCTCGCCAGCTGGGAGCACGGAACCTGATCGGCTCCGTCCGAGCGGCGGTATGACGGGCGTGCGGGCGCGGTCGAACGGCGACCGGCCCGCATTGCCTTTTCTGGCCGGGATTGGTCCCCGGGGAGCACGACAGTGAACCACGCCGTACTGCGCGACGCCGCCACCGGGCGCTGGCTCGAGTTCACGGCGCCGCGTGCAATCATCGCGGCCCACGCCGTGGCCGACGTTCGTCCCGCCCTCCGGGCGGTGGAGGATGCGGTCGAGCGCCGCGGTCTCCACGCGGCCGGGTTCGTCGGGTACGAAGCCGCGCCCGCGTTCGATACCGCGTTTGAGGTGCGCCCGGCCGGACGGTTGCCGCTGTTGTGGTTCGGCCTCTTCGACGCACCCCGTGTGCGCGACATCGCGCCGCTTCCGCCCGGGTCGGGCGCCGCGCGCGAGTGGCTTGCGGCCATCGGGCGCGACGAGTACGATCGCGCGTTCGCGCGCATCAAGGCATTGATCGCGCGCGGCGATACCTACCAGGTCAATTACACGTTCCGCCTGCGCGCCGCGTTGGCCGCGGAAGACGCGTGGGATTTCTTCGTTCGTCACATGGCGTTGCGCGCCCCTGAGTTCGGCGCGTTCATCGCGCTCCCCGGGTGGACCGTGTGCGGCGCATCTCCCGAATTGTTTTTCCGGCTCGACGGCGACCGGCTGGAGTCCCGGCCGATGAAGGGCACCCGCCCGCGGGGCCGCTTTCGCGCCGAGGACGACGCACGTGCCGCGGAGCTGCTCGCGTCGGAAAAGGACCGCGCCGAGAACGTGATGATCGTCGACATGGTGCGCAACGACATGGGGCGCGTCGCGCGTACCGGGTCCGTGGTTACCCCGCATCTGTTTGCCATCGAGCGCCATCCGACCGTGCTGCAGATGACCTCCACCGTGCGCGGTGAGACGCGCGCCCCGCTGTCCGACATCTTTGCCGCGATGTTTCCCGCCGCGTCCATCACCGGCGCGCCGAAGGCGCGCAGCATGCAGATCATCGCGGCGCTGGAGTCCTCGCCGCGGCAGGTGTATACCGGCGCGGTGGGTTTCATCGCGCCGGGCCGGCGGGCGCAATTCAACGTCGCGATCCGTACCGCGCTCGTCGACCACGCCGCCGGCGCGGCCGAGTTCGGCATCGGCGGCGGAATCGTGTGGGACTCGCGGGTGGACGACGAATACGCCGAGAGCGGCGTCAAGGCGGGGCTGCTGCGCGAGCCGCCGCGCGAGTTCGACCTCATCGAGACGCTGCTGTGGCTGCCGGAGGCGGGATACCCGCTGCGGGAACGTCACCTCGCGCGTATCGCGGAGTCGGCGGCGTTCTTCGGGCGCCCGCTGGATGCCGACCGCGTGCGCACTGAGCTCGACACGCTGGCCGCCGCGTTTGCGCCCGTGCCGCAGCGGGTGCGCGTGTCGGTGGCAGCCGACGGAGCGGTGCGATGCGAGGCGGCCCCGCTGGCCGCGGCGCCGGAGCGCCCGCGGCGCGTGGCGGTCGCGCGCGGACCGGTGGACAGCACCGACGCATTCCTGCTGCACAAGACGACCGCGCGCGACGTGTATCGCGCCGCGCTCGCATCCCGCCCGGGTTGCGATGACGTGGTGCTGTACAATGAGCGCGGAGAAGTGACGGAGACGACGATTGCCAACCTCGTGGTGGAAGTCGACGGGGTGCGCGCCACGCCGCCGGTGGTGTGCGGCCTGCTGCCCGGTGTGCAGCGCGCGCGCCTGCTCGAAGACGGGGTTGTCTGCGAGCGCGTCATCACGCTGGCCGAACTGCTGGCGAGCCCGCGCGTGTGGCTGGTGAATTCCGTGCGGGGAATGTGGGAGGTGGACGTGGTGGCGGCGGAAACGCCGACCCCGGCCTGAACGTGCCGCGCTACTCGGGCTGGCTCGGTTCGACGATCCGGAACGAGGCTTCGCGCATCACGGTGCTCTGCCAGTACTCGTCCTTGACGCGGACCATGAAATCGTACAGACCCGGTTTCAGGTTCTCGGTGTTGATGGTGATGTGCAGGGGTTCGGTGGCGCTGTAGCCGGACGCCTTGAAGCTCGACGAAAACACCGCGTCGCCGCCGCGGAAACGATCCAGCAGCCCTTCCTTCTTGCCGCTGTGTGGAGCCACGCGGTACTCGACCTCGTACTCGGTGACGCTGTCGCGGTTGATACCCAGATTGTAGAGCTCGAAGTACACCGGCACCGCCGAGCCGGCGGCGTAGCGGCGGATCGGGTGGGGCACCACGACCAGCGCGCCGCGCATGAAGGGCGTGCTCGACTCGGCCGGCGCGATGCGCTGCGCAAACAGGACGTCGCTGATGGCGAGGTCGCTGTCGAAGTTGCGCGCGGTCACGTTGGTCCGGTACGCGGCGGAGGTCCTGTCGTCCAGGTCCTCCATCGACACACCCAGCCGGTAGTAGTCGCGCGGGAGCGTGAATACGATCTGCGCCGGCATCAGACGCACACCGTCCGGGCTGGTGCGGCTGGTGGGGACGCCCAGATCCTGCTTCTGCTTCTCGACGATGTGGTAGTTCTCGTCCATCACGATCACGCTGGCGCGATAGGAACGCGCGGGCGGCGGGCTGCCGCTGGCCGGCTTAAGCGGAAACTCCAGGTTGATCTCGACGCGGTTGACGCCGTCGCCGCCGCGGAACTGGTCCACGCCGAAGTAGAACGGGAAGGTCTCGCGGGCGAAGTTGAACGGGTACGATGATGGGGTGTCTTCCAGCACGGCCTGGAAGTTGGACGCCATCTTCTGCACGCGATCCATCTGGAAGACGTCGGACGGGTTGTCGGGGAGGTTGCGCGCGTAGTCCGGGTCGACCAGCTCGTCGATGTGCTCGGTGGTGCCCGCCATGCGCGGGCGCAGGTAGCGCTCCGGTTCGACCACGCCGAGCAGCTCCTCGCGGATTCCCCAGTCGACACCGGTGTCGTTGAGCTCGGGGTCGCGGTAGAATTCCAGGTACTGCGGCGGGATCCGCTCCTGAATGGCGTCCTGTGTGTCGTAGATCAGGAATTCCGCCATATCCACCGACATGTCCTGCGCGTCGCCGAACGGCGTGATGGCAAACTTGTAGTTGCCGTTGAGGCTCTCGTCGGCAAACTGGACGATCATCTGGTGGCGGCGGTAGTACCACAGCTCCCCGGGTGCGTGTATCTTGCGCGCGGTTACTTCCGCCTCGATCTTGCCGCGATAGTCGGGGAAGCCGTAGCGGATGAGAATTTCGCCGCGCCGGTCCCAGCCCGGCCACGCGTTGGTGTGATACTCCAGCGCGGCGATGTCGGCCCGCAGGTAGTGCTCCGCCTTCATCTCGTTCTGGGGAGTCGACGGCGTGGGATCCTTGGCCGCCCAGAAGCGCGTGATCCACGCGCGCCGGCTGCTGTCGGAAGGCAGCGCGAAGAACTGCCGCAGCTGGTACGGGTTCATCAGATACTGGAGCGCTGCCACCTGGCGCTGCATGCGCGGCTCGAGCCGTTCCAGGTCCGCGGTGGACACCTTGTACTCGGGACCGGCGTGCGCGCCGCGCGCGGCCAGCAGCGTGGTGGCGGCCAGTGCGGCCACGAGGATCACGCGCGTGTTCTTCATCGGTCGGCACGCCTCAGCATCCACAGGCCAATCGCCACAAAGATGATATTCCCGAGCTGGGCCGCCAGCAACGGCGGCAGGACACCGTTGTGTCCCAGCGTCTGGCCCACACGCAGGACCGCGTAGTAGAGAAACGCAACCACCAGCGTGAGCCCGAAACCGGTGGCGATGGACGGCTTGCGCTTGCCCGATGCCAGCCCGACACCAATCAGCACGAAGATCGCGCCGGCAAATGGAAAGCTGAACTTGAAGTGCAGGTCGACCAGGTACTGATCCACCGTGCCGCCGCTGCGCCGCACGCGATCGATGTAGTGGGACAATTCCCGGTAGGTCATGTCCTCCTCGTCGATCTCCTCCTCGGCGAAGTCATCGGGCGTCTCGGTGATCTCCGGAATCGTCAGCGAATCGAAGCGTTCCACGTGCTCCTCGCGGCCCTCGAAGGTCCGCTCGTAGCCGTTCAAGAACAGCCAGTGGTCCTCGCGCCAGCGCGCGCGCTTGGCGTCGATGCGCCGCACCAGCGTGTTGTTATCGAATTGCTGCACCACCACGTCGAACAGCGACAGATTGGCGTGGCTGTAGGACTGCGCGAGATAAACGAAGCCGTGTGCGCCCAGGTAGCGGAAATCGGTCTTCAGGTCCGGGTTGACCCGCTCACGCCCCTCGATGTCGTGGCTCTTGACGCTGCTCTTGATGCGATTGGCGCGCGGGACGACGGCGTCGTTGAAATACACCGACGTGACGCCGACCAGCAGCGCGAACGCAAAAATGGGGGCCGCAATCCGCGTGATGCTGACGCCCGAGGCCAGCAGCGCGGTGAGCTCATTGCGCCGCGCCATCACGCCCATCGCGAACACGGTGCCCAGCAGCAGCGACACCGGGATCACATACGTGAGCACGAATGGTATCGAATACAGGTAGTAGCGGACCACGTTGCGGGCGGACGCTTCGTGGTCGATGAAGTTGTCGATCTCCTCGAAGACGTTGACCGTGATGTATATCAATACGAACGCCATCACGCTGTAGGCGAAAATCTGAAGAAACCGGGAGAGAAGGTATCTATCGTGAATTCGCGGGAGCATGGCGGCGGAATAGGGTTCGCAGGGCCGATACGAGCGTCCACTCGGCAACCGTCTGCTCGCGGGCGGCCTTGCGCAGCAACCCGATCGCGACGATTCCGAACAAGATATTCGGGGACCACATGGCGAACCACGGCGGGGTGATGGCCCGGTCCGCGAGTTTCTCGCCACCGATCAGACAGACATAGTAAATCAGGAAAAACAGAATACTCAAGCCGATTGCCATGTTCATCCCCGATCTTCCCATGCGGATCGCGAGCGGGGAGCCGACCAGCACGAAGATCACGCACGCGAACGGTATCGAGTATTTCTTATGGATCTCCACCTTGTAGCGCAGTATCTGGCGCACGAACGACTGGCGCTTGCCGATTTCGGTCTCGATGCGCTGGCGGGCGATGTACTCGCTACGCGCCTCCACCGGCATCTGGCCGGAACCCTCGCCGCCGCGTGCCATCATCCGCGGCGTTGCGCGCGCGGCCGCGGCCGCCTTCACGCTGTCGCGGGGTGTCCACAGGCGGGCGCGGTCACGTGCATCGAGCAATGAGAACGTGGCGTCCATACGCTGTCCCGCCTCACGGATCATGTTCTGCCGCGCCACCTCCATCTCGGAGCGGATCTCCTGGATCTTGTCCTCCATGAGCTTCACGCTCATCTCGCGGTCTCCGCGGTAGTCGCGTTCGGAGCGCTGCAGCGAGCGGTCGACGTCGTGGATATTCAGCGTGTACTCCTTGAACGTCGTGCGGCGGTAGGTCTCGCGGTCCTTCGCCATCGGGAGCTCGTGGATCTCGCCGTTCTTCAGGTCGACCCTGAGGACGTTCTGGCCCTCGATGAACTGCAGGTGCCCGGTCTCGGCGATGATTGTGGTCGGCAGCCCGTTGCGCTCCGCGTGCTTGAAGATCTGGACGTCTGAGATGTCGCCGGTGCGGTCGTTCTTCTCCGCAAAGTAGATGGTGTAGCCCTGCAGGTCGTCGATAAACCGGTTGGCCCGCAGCTCGACGGTGGGCTGCTTGCGGTTGATGTCGATCAGCAGGTTCAGCAGCCGGTGGTTCGACTCCGGGAGCACGTGGTTGTTGTAGACCACCAGCGCGCCACCCAGCAGGCACGAGGCCACCAGGCCGGGCAGGATCATCCGGTACATCGAGAACCCGCAGGCCCGCATCGCCGTGAGCTCGTTTTCGCCCGCCAGAGTGCCGTAAGTCATAAGCGTTGCAGGCAATACGGCCATTGGTATGATTAATGCGAACATGTGCCCGAGGCTCAAGACAAACACCTGCAATACGATGTGGAACTTGACGCCCTTCCCGAGGAAGAGATCGATGTAGCGAAGGATGAAATCCATTATGAACACGAACGTTATTACGGCGATCGAGAAAACGAAGGGGCCGATGTAGTTGCGAAGGATGTATCGATCGAAGATCATCGCCGGCCGCCGTGTTCGTGGGAGGATGGTTACACGGACCTCTGAATAATTACTGATAATTGGTTTGCCGACAAGACGTTTTATCGATGGCGCCCCCTGGCACCGCGCGCGGAAACGAGCCGCCGCGGCGGTCCTTGAACCAGGATGCGGGGGCGTCTGATTGCTTGCTCTCGAGTGTCATCGAAAAGTGACACTTTCGGTGTGATTCGTCCTCGAATCAGGACGGGTCTTCGGGTCTCGGCTCGACGCGTGGTGCTCCCGAGAAGGTGGTCGATCTCCCAGAACGATTGGTAACGACGTGCCGTGCTTCTGTTGTTTCAGGTGGACCGGGCGGCGCGCAATCCGTGCGCTCTTCGCGACACCGGCACTCACACTACTCCTGCTCACGGCCGTCATCGCGCTGACGGCTGATTTGGCGCACGCCCAGGCTCCCGAGCACGTCTCCCGTTTTTCGATCGACCTCGACCAGGTTTCGCGCCTGTACGACAGTCTCTACCGCGACCGCGTCACAGGGCGCATCGTGGATTCCACCGTGACCTACAACTGGAAGACGCTGCCGTGGGGCAACGAGCGCGCCCGCATCCCGAACTTTCTCCCGACGGACTATTCGCAGACCCGCGAGGTGGTGGACTACAGTCTGGTTCCCGGCTATCGCGCGGTCATCACCGTGCCGCGTACGGCTTTCTTCGACCAGTCCACGCACGACGTCGGGGAGCTCACGCTGCCGGTGCCGCGCGACGTCGACGCGCCGGGACTGAGCGTCCGGCTGACGCCGGACGGCCAGCTGGGCGAAGAGGTGCTCGTGAAGTCACGCGAGCAACTGTGGCGGGACTACACGCGCGTCAGCGTGACCAGCCTGAAGGTGGACCCCAACGCGCAGGCGGGCGGCGGGATCAAGTTCGAGATCCCGGTGCCGATGCCGAAGAGCCTGGAGTCGATCTTTGGTCCCGGCGAGAAAACCAGCATCACGATCCGCGGCCGCGAGGAAATCACGATCGCCGGCGAGACCACCGTGATCGACCCCTACATCGGCGTCGAGGGCCGCCAGAACCAGTCGCTGTTCCCGGCGCTGGACATGGAACAGAAGCTCGACGTCAACCTCACCGGCACCATCGGCGACAAGGTGTCGATCCAGGTGGATCACTCCAGCGAGGCGATCGGGTCCGACGCCAACCGTGTGCGCCTCGCGTACACCGGGTACGAGGACGAGGTCATCCAGCTGATCGAACTCGGAAACACCAACCTGTCGCTGCCGGGTTCGCAGCTGGTGAGCGTGTCGACCAACGCGCAGGGCCTGTTCGGCATCAAGATGCTGGCCAAGATGGGTTCGACCGACATCACGATGATCGCCAGCAAGCAGCAGGGAGAGGCGTCGTCGGCGCAGTTCTCGCCGACGGGCGGCTCGCTGGGCCAGACGGAGACGCGCACCATCCGCGACGTCGATTACGTGAAGAACAAGTACTTCTACATCGACGACCCGTTCAGCCTGATCGGGGCGAGCGAAGTCAAGTTCGAGGTCTACCGCACGGTCACGCCGCAGGAACTCGCGCTCGATCCCAACCTCGCCAAGGGGTTGCCGGGCTGGGCCATCGTCGACTCGATCGGGAACGGGCAGCCCATCATCGACGCGGCCAACCGCGTCCGCGGCGGGAGCCGCCCAAAACAGGCCCGCGCCGACGCGTTCAAGCTGCTCGAGCGCGGGATCGACTACGACTTCATCGTCAGCGCGTCCGACCAGATCACGATCGTCGGCATCGAACTGTTCGAACCCATCCAGCCCACCGCGCAGAAGACCCTCGCCGTCCGCTACACCAACCTGTTCGACCAGCCGATCGGCGGTTCGTACGCGTCATTCGGCATCATCGACCCGGCGACCGGGCAGCCGGTGACGGCGAATTCGGACGCGGACACGCTGATGCTCGAGATGATCAAGGCGCCGGATCCCAAGCCGTACGGGCCGTTCGCGTTTGCCTGGCAACTCGCGATCCGGAACATCTACAACCTCGGGCTCACCAACATCGATGGCAACTCGCTCGAAGTCACCATCGAGGACATCCTCAACCCGCGCCTCAACAGCGCGGTGCCGGACAGTTCGCAGGTGCCGTACCTGCGCATCTTCGGTCTCGACCAGACCGATCGCTCCGGCACCGGGCCACCGGATGGCCGCATCGACCTCTCCAGCGGTCTCATCAATCTGACCACCGGCACGCTGCAGTTCCCGGTCGCGCGCTCGTTCGCGCCCGACAAGGCGCTCGTGACCGAGTGGACCGAAGGCCAGTTTCAGTTCGACGGTGACTACGCGCCGCAGTACGACAAGGCGCAGCGCATCTATACGGACTACCTGAACACGACCGACGAGACGGACGTCCACCAGTACGTGATCAAGGTGACGGCGGTCAGCACGTCCAAGACGTTCCGCATCAACGCGCTCGACATCGTCGAGAACAGCGAGACGATCACGCTGGACGGGTCGCAGCTCACCCGCAACGTCGACTACACCATCGACTACGAAACCGGCGAGGTGACGCTGAAGGAGAACGCGCTCTCCCGTCTCACCCCCGACTCGCGCGTCAACATCGACTACGAGTACAAGCCGCTGGGCGGAATCGGATCCAGCACGCTGGCGGGATTCAGCACGCAGTCCAAGCTGGGCGAGAACGCGCGTCTCGGGACCACGTTCCTGTACGAGTCGAAGAGCGTGTCCGCGGACAAGCCCCGTCTCGGCGAGGAGCCGACACGCGCGATCGTGGCCGGCATCACCGGCGGTTACCAGCACCAGTCGCGCATCCTGACCGACGTCGCCAACTGGTTGCCGTACGTGGATACCGACGAACCGAGCACGATTCAGATCGACGGCGAAGTCGCCGCCAGCCTGCCCAACCCGAACACACGCAACGAGGCGTACATCGACGACTTCGAGGGCGTCGAGGATTCGGATCGCATCCCGCTGGCGCGCCGCAGCTGGTATCCGGCCAGCGTTCCGTTTGGGAAGGCGGTGGAGGATTCGACCCGCCTGAGGTTCTTCTGGTACAACATCGAGCCGGAGCGCGGTGTGCACCGCCGCGATTTGAATCCGGAACTGGACGAGCAGGAAAACACGCTGGTCCAGTCGATGGACCTCGAAATGTACGAGACACCGGCCGCCGAGGACTCGGCGAAGTACGCCGGCGTGATGCTGGGGTTTCCGGGCGGCGGGCTCGATTTCACCCAGGGTCAGTTCATCGAACTGTGGGTGAACGACTTCAAGCCCGACCGCCTCTCGCGCGGCGGCAAGCTGCACATCGACATGGGCGTGATCGATGAGAACTTCTACGACCCCGGCAGTCCCACGTTCAACGACGAGGACAAGAACCGCGATGGCTTTTCGCAGCTCACCGACGATACCGGTCTGGACGGTATCTTCAACGAAGAGGAGAGCAGCGTGGTGCCGCCATTCGGAACCACGGCCGACCCCACCGGCGATGATCTCGACGTGCGGCGGATCGAAGGGCGCTACCTGAAGGTCAACGGCACCGAGGACAACCACCTCTACGACACCGAGGACATGGATCGCAATGGCGTGTTGACGCGCGACAACGCGTACTTCACCTACACCATCGACCTCGCCGACTCGGCCGAGATCGACATCCGCGCGCAGTACCCCGGGTACAACGGGTTCAACAAGGCCGGGCACGAAAACGACTCGTGGCGCCTGTATCGCATCAAGCTCACCAACTACCAGGTCGTGTCGCCGAGCGGCGTGCAGCCGCGCTTCGACGAGATCCGCCATATGCGCGTGTGGTTTGACAACGCGGACCAGACCGTGCGGTCGGACGGGGTGGGGACGCGGCGCCTGCAGATCAGCGAGTTTTCCGTCGAGGGCAACCGCTGGGAGGCCGATGGCATCCGCGATCTCAACGAGATGGCGGTGGATACGCTCACCACCGAATTCGCGATCGGCGTGATCAGCACCAAGACCGATCCCGGCGTCTACAATCCCCCCGTCAATCCCAACACGGTGAACCAGATCTCGGACAAGGAGTCGTCGCTGGCGCTGCGCTACACGGGGCTCGAGGCCGGCACGCAGATCCGGGTCCTCAAGCGCTTCACCGGTGCCGGTCTGAACCTCACGCAGTACCGCGACCTGAACCTGTGGGTGCATACCGACGAGTTGCGCGATGGCGTGGAGTACTACTTCCGGCTGGGATCGAATGACAATATCTTCTACGAGGTGCAGGTGCCGTTCACCGCGGACTACTACAACGAGACCGGCTGGGCACGGGTGTCAATCAGTCTGGCCGACCTGACCAACCTCAAGTTCGAGCCCAAGCAGAGCGTGGTGACCGGAATGGCCCACGACCTCGCCGACCCGTCTCGCGTCTACCGCGTGGAGATGCGCGGCACGCCGGACCTCACCGGCGTGCGCTTCCTGTACGCCGGCGTGCGCAACCGTTCCAACCCGGTTCCGCAGGACGGTGAGATATGGATCAACGATATCTACACCGGCGACGTGCTGCGCAACTTCGACCACGCCGAGCGCCTGACCGCCAACGTCAGCATCGCGGGCGGCGCGCTGTCGCTGGGTGGCAACTGGGCCCGGAGCGGCGCGGACTACCGCGGGCTGCGCGCGCAGCGCGGCAGCGGCTCCGATGTGACGTCGCTGGGCATGAACGCGCGCACGGATCTGCAGTACTTCTTCCCGCTCGCGGGTTTCTCAATCCCGCTCAGCGGAAGTTTTGGGAAGTCGCGCTCCCTGCCGAAGTTTCCACCCAACAGCGACACGGAAATCCAGGAATACGCGGTGCGCGACAGCCTGCGCAGCGAGCGCGTGACGCGCGGCTTCACCGCGTCGCTCAACCGGCGGGTGCAATCAAAGAATTTTCTCATGCGCTACTCGTTCGACCGTCTGAAGCCCAATTTCTCCTACAGCGACCAGAAGGGAATCAGCCCCGCACTGCGCGACACCACCACCAACATGGCCGGTTCGGTCAGCTACCAGCTCAACTGGGCGGGCAACAAGACGTTCCCGTTGTTCGGCAGCAACCGCATGCGCTGGTGGCTGAACTCGATCGACCTGTCCTCCAGCGCGACGCGCCAGGCGTCGACGCGCTGGAGCCTGCGTGGTGACGGCGAGTTCCGCAAGGACCCGTACCAGTACAGCGCGTCGTTGCGCAACCAGGGGTCGGTTCGCTACAACCCGTTCCGGTCGCTGGAGTCGAGTTTCGGTGTCGTGATCGATCGCGACGTCGGTCTCGAACACCTCTGGCATGGCGTCAACGTGGGAGAGGAGGTTGGGCGATCCAACAACCTGCGGGTGTCGTTCGTCGCGCCGCGCTGGAAGATCGTGCGCTTGCTGGAACCGAGCATCGAAGTCCAGTCGAACTACAGCGAGAACGCCAGCCCCAACATCCGCCTGCAGGGTGACCCGTGGGGCACGCGCAACGTGAACGCCTCGCGCAACGATACCGGCCGCCTGCGCTTCGACATGAGCCGCCACCTCGCGTCGTTGCTGAACTGGTTTGGCTGGGATGTCACGACGCAGGCGCCAACCCAGGGAGGCAAGGGGGACACGGTGCAGCCGGGGGCCACGGTCGACTCCACCGCCGCCGCCGCCGCGCCGAAGTCGTCGCCGGGGCTGGGGTCGCTGGCCAGGGGGATCGGGATGATATTCCTGCGCTTCCAGCCGATCGGCGCGAACATCAAGCACACGGTTGCGTCGGGCTACTCGCGGATTCCGGATCGCCCCGACATGAGCTACCGCCTCGGGTTCACGCCGGAGAGCGGTGTGGTCAAGGACGGCAAGGACCTGTCGACGCCGGACAATCTGCGCGAAGAACTGAGCTACAACCTGAACAGCAGCGTGCGGCTCCTGGAGAAGGCGGACGGCCAGACGGTCGACCTGCAGGCGCGTTTCGCGAATTCGAACAGCGACAACAATTTTCGCGAGAGCCGCAACCGGACCTCCAACCGTACCTGGCCGGACCTGCAGCTCAAGTTCGACAACCTCCACGAATTCAAACCCCTCGAGCCGATCCTCAAGGACGGCGAGTTCACCGTCGACTACCGCAAGACCCACACGGAGAGCGGGATATTTGGCGAGGCGCCGACCACTTCCGCCGAGACGTTCACGTTGAGTCCGGCGCTGCAATTCCTGTGGAACAACGAACTGACCTCGACACTGAACCTCGCGATGTCGGAGAATTCCAACGAGACCCGCGGCTCGAAGACCACAACGCGCAGCCTTGCGGTGAACCTGGACCTGCGCAAGAACTTCAAGGCCGGCGGCGGGTTCGGCTTCTTTGGCAAACAGGTCAAGTGGACCAACGAACTGGAGAGCACTCTGGCCATGTCGTACATGAAGTCTTCCGGCGAGCGAATGCCGCTGGGCTCGAGCGTCCCCGAGCCGACGCCGGGCAACTCGAGCATCCATGTGTCGCCGCAGGTCCGCTATTTCTTCAGCCGCAACATCAACGGCAGCGCGTTCATCGATTACAACCGTTCGTACGCCGAGGCGCTGGGGCAGACCACGACCACGGTGCGTCTCGGCATCACCGCGCTGGTGAACTTCTGATGGGCGCGTCACCGTGGGTATTCCGGCGGGCGGCCCTCGCCGCGGGCGCGGCGCTGGTGACCTTCGCCGCGGCGCTCGCGGCCACCGGCTGTGGCGCGACGCAGCCGCCTGCGTTCGCGGCCGACAGCGCGTGGGTACACGTCGAACGGCAGGTCGCGCTGGGGCCGCGCGTTCCGGGAAGCCCGGCCCGCGACGCGGCTGCGCGCTATCTGGCCGGCACGTTGAAGCGCTACGGCGCGGCGGTTTCGCTGCAGGCGTTCGAGGTGGCGGACCCGTACCGGCCCGGCTCGCTGCGCCTGATCAACGTGATGGGAAGTTTCGCACCCGATCGCAACCGGCGCGTGATGCTGGCCGCTCACTACGACTCGCGGCCCTGGGCCGACCAGGAGGCCGATACCACGCGGTGGAACACGCCGATTCCGGCCGCGGTGGATGGCGCGGCCAGCGTGGCGGTGCTGCTGGAACTGGGGCGCGTGCTCGGCAGCCGGTTGCCGCCCGAGGTGGGCGTGGACATCGTTCTGTTTGACGGCGAGGACTACGGCAAAGAAGGCGATATCGATCACTACCTGCTGGGGTCAAAAGGGTTCGCGGCGCGCGCCGAGGGCTATCGTCCGGTGTGCATGATCCTGCTCGACATGGTGGGCGGCAAAGGGACGCGCGTGCGCAAGGAAGGCTTCTCGCTCGAGCGCTCGCCGCGGCTCGTGGACTTCCTGTTCGGGCGCGCCCATGAACTGGGCCTCGACTACTTCGATTCCACCGAGGGCGCGCCGATGTACGACGACCACATTCCCTTCCTGCAGGCCGGCTGGGATGCCATCGACATCTTCGGCTATGGCTTCGAGCACTGGCACACCCTCGGGGACGACCTCGACCAGGTGGACCGCAATCAGCTGGGACAGGTCGGAACCCTGCTCCAGAGCGTCATTTACGACTTCCGGTACCCGCCCCGCTAGGCGCCGCGCGCGGCCACCGGGATGTGCCCGCGAGGTGCCGGCCAGGCGGCGCCCGGCCGGGCCCCTTGCGCGCGTAACCCCTTTTGTGCTAAGTATTGCCGCGGAGTGTCGGAAGCGATTCTGAAGTGGGCGGGTGGTCTGCCCACTTTTTTGTTGCCCGTCCCGGCGCCGGCCCATGCAGCAGCAGGAACTCGAAAAACTGATCGTGCCGGAACTGGAGCGCCTCGAGTTCGAGTGCGTGAAACTCGAGGTGGTCGGGAGCGCGCGCAGTCCGGTGCTGCGGATCTTCATCGACAAACCGGGCGGCGTGACGGTGGGTGAGTGTTCTCTGGCCAGCAAGACCATCGCGATGCTGCTGGAACAGCAGGATCCATTCCCGGGCCGTTATCTGCTCGAGGTTTCTTCGCCGGGGAGCAACCGTCCGCTGGTGACCGAGGAGCACTACCAGCGTTTCGCCGGCAAGGAAGCGCGCGTGAGCGTGGAGCGAACCGGCGAGGGGAGAATCACATATACAGGCCTTATTCGTTCCTGTATAAATGGGGTCCTGACCCTCGACACCGACGGCGGAGAAATTTCGCTCGCACTCCATGAGGTGGCCCGCGCCAACCTCATCAATCAGGAATACAAGATCGACAAAAAGCGAGAGAAGGACCGGCGTCCGTCGCGTGCGGCGTGGCGCAGAGGTGAAGACTAAATGAGCATCCACTTTGCAGAGGCATTCAACCAGCTGATCCGCGAGCGGCGGCTGGATCGTGCCACATTGATCGACACACTGACCCAGGGCTTCGCGTCCGCGGTGCGCCGCAAGTACGGGCCCACCGCCGAGGTGCGCATCGAGGAAGACGGCCACGGCGGCATCGAGCTCTTCCTCGTGAAGAACGTCGTCGACGAGGTCGAGGACGAGAGCCTGCAGATTTCGGTGGCGGACGCCCAGGAGTACGCCGAGGGCGCCGAAGCCGGCGACGCGATCGAAATCAACCTGCCGTTCGACGAGTTCGGGCGCAACGCGATCCAGATCACCAAGCAGATCCTGATGCAGAAGATCCGCGAATTCGAGCGCGACCGTGTCTTCGAGGAATACAAGGACCGCGTCGGTGAGATCGTTTCCGGTACCGTGCAGCAGATCGACCGCACCGGCATCCTGATCAACCTCGGCAACGCCGAGGCGTTCATGCCCAAGAAGGACCAGATCCGCCGCGAGCGCTACAACCAGGGCTCGTCGATCCGCGCGGTGGTCATGAAGGTCGACAAGGAAGCCAAGGGGCCGATGATCACGCTGTCGCGTACCAGTCCCGAGATGCTCAAGGTGCTGTTCACGCAGGAAGTTCCGGAAATCTACGAGGGGCTGATCGAGATCAAGAGCATCGCGCGCGAAGCGGGCGGCCGCTCCAAGATCGCGGTGTACTCGCGCGACGACCGTGTCGACGCCGTGGGCGCTTGCGTGGGCATGAAGGGGTCGCGCGTGCAGGCCGTCGTCAACGAACTCTCCGGCGAGCGCATCGACATCGTGCCATGGAGCGACGACGTCTCCACGTTCATCTCGCGCGCGCTCTCGCCGGCCAAGATCACGCAGGTGCGCGCCGACCTCGAGTCCCGGTCCGTGATGGTGGTCGTCGACGAGGACCAGCTGTCGCTCGCGATCGGCAAGGAGGGCCAGAACGTGCGTCTGGCCTCGCGTCTGGCGGGGTGGCAGATCGAGCTGGTCTCCAACCGCGAGCTCGAGCAGCGCCAGCGGCTGCAGGAGCAGCTGCTCATGCCGATCGAAGAGATGGTTGGTGTCAGCGACAAGATGGCCGAGAAACTGCGCGAGGCCGGTATCAACACGGTACAGAAGCTGATTCGTACGCCGGTGCCGGTCCTCAGCGAAATCCCGGGCTTTGGCGAAAAGACCGTCGAGAAGCTGCTCGAGACCGCCGCCGGTACCGTGAAGGAACTGGAGCGCGCGCTCGAGGAGCTCATCCAGAAGGAAAACGAGGAGCGCGAGCGCGAGAAGCAGCAGGAGAAGCCGCTGTTCGACGAGGCGCTGCTCAACGCCGGCGAGGAGACTCCCCGGGAGGAACCCGTCAAGCTCACCGAGGAAATGCTCTTCCGCGACCCGTCTGAGGTCGAGGAGGAGGAAGAGGCCGAAGCAGCCGCCGCGACCGCCGCGGAATCGGCGGCCGACGCTGCCGAGTCACCGGCGGAGGCGCCGGCCGATGCGACGGCTCCCCCCGAGGCGGAGCCGGAAAAGAAGGACGCGGACGAGTAAATGCGGATTCACGAGCTCGCCAAGAAATACAACGTCACGAGCGAAGAGCTGATCGCGCTCCTGAAGAACTCCGGCCACGAAGTGGCCAACCACATGAGCGCGGTCGACTACGACATGCTCGCGGCGCTGGACCGGCATTTCTCGTGGGCCAACACGGCCACCAAGAAGCCGGCCCGCAAGACCACCGCGCGCTCGAAGACCGCGAAGGCCGCCGACGAAGCCGCAGCGCCCGCCGCGAAAGCCAAGGTAAAACTGCGCAAGGCCAAGACCGTCGCCGAGGAACCGAAGCCCGCGGCAAACGCCGAAGCGGCCGCGGACAAGCCGAAGGCGAAGTTGTCCAAGGCGAAGGCCGCGGAAAAAACCGAGGCCAGCGTGGAGACGGCCGCCAGGACCGCGAAGACGGAAAAGGCGGGCAAGTCCGAGAAAACGGAGAAGGCGGACGGCAAGAAGGGTGCGGGCTCCGCGGTCAGGACCGAGGAAGCCGGAAAGAAGCCCCCCAAGGTAAAGGCGAAGCCCAGCCCGCTGGACGAACTGTCCGGGGAACCCACCGAACCGATCATCGCGGTGGAGCCGGATCTCGGCATCGACGAACCCGAGTGGCGCGGCCGCATCATCGAGGAGCCGCGCCGCCAGGCCAAGGAAGCGGAGCAGGTTCGCGAAAGCGTCCGCCGCCGCATCGCGGAGATGGAGACGACGCGCAAGACCAAGCGCCGCAAGACGCGCGTGGTCCAGCCCGAACCGTCCGAACTGCCGCCGGTGCGGGTTCAGGAAGGCGTCACCCCGGCCGGCCTCGCGGCCGCGATGGGGCTCGGCGTCGACGAACTGCTGTCGCGTCTCGCCAGTCTCGACGTCGAGGCGTCTCCAAACAAGGCACTCGAGCGCGAGAACATCGAACTGATCGCCGAAGAGCTGGGCCGCACGGTCGAAATCGAAGCGGTGTACGGCGAGATGCAGCTCAAGCACGCGGCAACCATCGACCCCGCCAAGCTCGTGCACCGCGCACCGGTGGTGGTGGTCATGGGCCACGTCGACCACGGCAAGACGTCGATTCTCGACTACATCCGCAAGGCGCGCGTCGCCGCCGGCGAGGCGGGCGGCATCACCCAGCACGTCGGCGCGTACGAGGTGGAGACGCCCGGCGGCAAGATCACGTTCATCGACACACCGGGCCACGAAGCCTTCACCGCGATGCGTGCGCGCGGCGCGCGCATCACCGACATCGTGGTGCTCGTGGTCGCGGCCGACGACGGCGTGATGCCGCAGACCATCGAGGCCATCAACCACACACTCGCGGCCAGGGTGCCGATGATCGTGGCGGTCAACAAGTCGGATCTTCCGGCCGCGAACCCCGCGCAGGTCAAGCAGCAGCTCATGCAGTACAACGTGCTGGTGGAGGATTTCGGCGGCGAGGTGGTCGCGGTCGACGTGTCCGCAAAAACCGGGCACAACATCGACAAACTGCTCGAGATGATTCTCCTGCAGGCCGAGCTCGCCGACCTCAAGGCCGATCCCACCGCGCCCGCGCAGGGCGTCGTGGTGGAGGTGCGCAAGGAAGAGGGGCGCGGCATCCTGCTGACGATCCTCGTGCAGCAGGGCACGCTCAACGTCGGCGACGTGTTCGTCGTCGGCAACGAGTCGGGCAAGGTGCGCTCGCTGTTCGACCACGCGGGCCGCGCGGTCCGCAAGGCGGGTCCATCGATGCCCGTGGTCGTGCTCGGCTCCAACGGGATGCCGGAAGCCGGCGACGAGTTCATCGCGGTGAAGGACGAGCGTGAGGCGCGCGAAATCGCCGAGAAGCGGCAGGAGGCCATCCGCGTCCGCGAGCTGCAGCCCACCAAGGCGCTGACGCTCGAAGACCTGTACGCGCAGATCCAGGGCGGCGAACTCAAGGAACTCAACGTCGTGATCAAGGCCGACACCAACGGCTCCATCGAGGCGCTGCGCGAGAGTCTGTCGGCGCAGGAGATCGAGGGCATCAAGGTGCACGTGATGCACGCGGCGGTCGGGTCGGTGTCGGAGTCCGACGTGCTGCTCGCGGCCAACACCGGCGGCGTCATCATCGCCTTCTCCACCAAGGTTTCCCCCAAGGCCAAGGAGATCGCCAAGCTCAAGGGTGTCGAGATTCGCAGCTACAAGATCATCTACGAGGTGCTCGACGACGTCGACAAGGCGCTCAAGGGCATGCTCGAGCCTGTGTTTGCGGAGCGCAAGCTCGGTCACGCCGAAGTGCGCAAGCTGTTCAAGGTCTCCCGGCAGGGCACCATCGCCGGTTGCATGGTGATCGATGGCACGATCCTGCGCGGCGCGCAGACGCGCGTATTGCGCGGCGAAGAAACGGTGTTCACCGGGCGCATCGGTTCGCTGAAGCGCTTCCAGGACGACGTGCGCGAAGTGGCGCAGAACTTCGAGTGCGGTATCACGATCCTGGGGTACGACAATCTGGAAGAGGGCGACATCATCGAAGCCTTCGTGGTCGAGGAAAAGGCCCGGGTTTTCTAGTCGCGGAGGCGCCGCGTCCGCGTCCGTCGCGAGATGTTCGTAAAACTTCTCACCGTCGATCTGCTGATCCCCGGCTGTTCTTCACTGAAGGAAAAACGGTACGTCGTCTCCAGCCTGAAGGCGCGCCTGCGCAGCCGCTTCAACGTCGCGGTGGCGGAAGTCGACTACCAGGACAAGTGGCAGCGCGCGTTGCTGGCCATCGCGCTGGTCGGATCGGACCACGGCAGTCTGGACAGCGCGTGCGCGAAGGTGCGCGGTTTCATCGACGGTGATCCCCGCGTGCAGGTGGCCGACGCGCTGGAAGAGTTCCGCTAGCGGAGAGACGGGCATTCGAATGCAGAAATCAAACCACAGAATCGCCCGCGTCAACGCGGTCATCAAGGAGATCCTGAGCGAGATCGT
>DASUGO010000182.1:0-6110 GCA_036273975.1 Candidatus Krumholzibacteriia bacterium | reverse complement strand
GTTCCAAACGCACGCTCATTGCAATCTGCACCGGCGCAGCCATGGCCGCGCTGTGGTCCGCCACAGCCTGCGCCGGTCCGGCAGAATTTGCCCGCTACCAGGAGACGATGCTCAACCAGGGAGCACTCACGCTGCCGGTCGCGGCCAACATCGAGTACGAGCGCGGGCTCGCGGCCATCGCCGACGGCAAACTGGAGGCCGCGACCGAGCATCTGCAGGCTGCGCTCGCGCTCCGGCCGCAGTACCCGGACGCCCACTTCACACTCGCGCGCGTCTACGCGCGGCAGTTCAACCCGGACGCCGTCTACCACTTCGTGCAGGGTTTTGTCGTCACCGCGACGGCGTTCGCCAGCCAGCGCGCGCTGGCGGTCAACGGTGTCGTGATCCTCGTGCTGGTGCTCTTGTTCGCCAGCGGCATCGTATGGATATCACTCGCGGTGCGCTACTTCCCGTTCCTCGCGCACACGCTGGAAGAGGCGCTGCGCGCCAGGTTCAACGCGTCGGCGGCGCGGGTCGCGGCTTACCTGCTGCTGCTCGCCCCGTTCGCGCTGCTCCCCGGCTATGCCACCGGCGCCGCGATCATCATGCTGGTGACGTGGTCGTTCATGCACCGCCGCGAACGCGCGCTGTCGTTCATCGCGATGGCAATGTTCGCGTTGCTGGCGTGGTTCACGCCCACCCTCGACCACTACACGACCGTGGCGGACCCCAACTCACTCGTTTCGCTGATCGAACGCGCCAACGATTCACCCGCCGACGAGTCGTTGCAGCGCGCGCTGACAGCAACCAGCGCCGACGGCCTCGAGGCCGAGCGCCAGACCGCGCTGGGCATGCTCGCGACGCGCGCGGGCGAAACCGAAAACGCGGCCGCCTACTTCCTGCGCGCCATTTCGATTCGCCCCGGCACCGTCATCGCGTACGTCAACCTGGGCAACGTGTATTACCTCAACGGCCAGTACGACAAGGCGCTCGAGGGCTATCGCAAGGCCGAACAGGCCGACACCAGCGACGCGGTGGCCCAGTACAACCTCGCGCAGGCGTACATCAAGACCCTGCTGATGAGCGAATCGTCGCGGGCGCTCGCGCGCGCGTCGCAGAATGGCGTGGACCGCGTGGTCGAGGCCATCGCACTCCCGGCGCGCACCCGCATGCAGATCTATCCCCGCGCCTACACGAACCGGGAACTGTGGCGGATGGCGGGCATCGAGGGCCGCCAGCGCAACCCCGGCGTGCTGGCCAGCGCAATCTCCAGCGTCACCGGCCAGTCGGCCCGCGTGGGATTCTGGATCGCCGCGCTCGCGCTGCTGCTGGTACCGGTGGTACAGCAGTCGGTCAAGAAGGGGCGACTGGCATTCCAGTGCGCGAACTGCGGTGAACTCACGTGCGAGGGCTGCTGCAACGACGACCGCGGCTCCGTGATCTGTCACGCCTGCAGCCAGGTGGTGGGAGGCGTGACCTCCGACCGCGTCATCGAGGCGCTGCTGCGGCAGCGCCGCCAGTCGGTGGTCGTCAGGCGGCGCCGTTCGATCCGCTGGATGACGATGTGGCTGCCGGGCCTGCGCCATGTATTCTTCGGCCGGCTCGTCTCCGGCTTCCTGATTGCCGCGCTGTTCTCACTCTCGGCGCTCATGCTGTGGACGCGGGGCTACCCGCTCCCGCAGTGGGACGCGCTGCCGGCGCCCACGCCGTTGTGGAAATGGATTCTTCCCGCGGCCGGAATCGGACTCGCATACTGGATCGCAATCGTTTCGCGGCAGCGCTACGAAGTTCGAAACACGCGCGCGGGCTCGTCGCGCCAGCGCGCCGGCGACGTCAACAACGACTCCGCGTCGCAGATGGCCTAGCACACTCATCCGGCAGGAACACACATGGCCCTCGAAGGCAATCTTAGTTCATTCGGTCTCGAAGAGATCCTCCAGCTCATTGCGGTGCAGCAGAAGACCGGCATGCTGTCGGTCAATGCGAACGACAAGGCCGCGGTCATCTTCTTTCGCGACGGCAAGATCATCTCCACACGTGACCGGCGCAGCAAGACGCGCGATCCGTTCCGCGACTACCTCACGCGTTACGGATGCCTCAAGCGCGAGGACATGGTCCGCATCACACAGATCAGTTCGCAGTCCAAGCTGGACCTGATGGACATCCTCACCTCGGAGGGCTTCTTCGAGGAGAAAACGCTCAAGCGCCACTGGTCGCATCACATCCAGGAGATGTTGCACGAAGTCATCACCTGGGACCAGCTCTCGTACAAGTTCGTCTCCGGCGACGAGGTCATCTCCGGCGTCAAGTCCATCGGCGATTACGCGGTGGAACCACTGTTGATGGAGTGCATGCGCCGCATCGACGAATACCCGATGCTGCTGCAGGCCTTCCCGGCCGACGGCGTGCGCATTGCCGCCACCGGACGCGAGGCCGCTGCGGACGCCCACGTGATGGAGAGCGAGAAGAAGGTGCTGGCCATCGTGGCGCAGCCGCGCACCGTGCGCGACATCGTGTCGCGCGCCCAGCTGCCCTCCTTCGACGTCTACGAGGCGCTCAAATTGCTCAAGGAGAAGGGCCTGATCGCGGTCGAAGAGGACCTGCAGAGCGGTCTCACCGCCGAGGGCACCATCGCCGGCAAGGCGCAGCGCAAACCGCACGGCAATCCGATGATGCTGCTCGCGGCCGCGTTCCTGTTCACGAGCTGCCTGATGTTCGGTGCATGGCGCAATACCGACCACCTCATGCTCATCGCGCGCGAAGGCATACTCGCGCGCGACCCCGCGGCCCGGACGCGGGTCGAGCACCATGTGCGCTTTGTCGTGGAGGCCTACCGCGCGGAGAACGGCGCCTACCCGGACACCCTCGAGGAACTCCGCGCCGACGGCTACCTCGACCGCGGCCTGCTCAACCGGGCCGCCGACCTCGACCTGCGATACAAGTTGACGCGTGACGGCACCGCCTATACGCTGCTCTAGTTTTCGCGCACGTACTGCAATCTGATTCCTCCCGGCTGACGCGGGCGCTCCTGCGCCTCGCGGATTTTGTCTTTGTGCTCCGCCCGCTGATCCTGGTCCCCGCCTGGAGTTTCTACGCGCTCGGCGCGCACACCGCGCCCGGCACCGTGCTGGCCACCGTCATCACGGAATCCGGCTTCTGGTGCCTGAGCGCGCTGCTCGCATGCGCGTACGTCCTCAACCAGATATTCGACCGCGAGAGCGACGCGCTCAACGACAAGGGACTGCACCTGACGCGCGGCGTGTTCGGCACCCGCACCATGCTCGCGGTCGCGCTGGTGTGCTTCGCCGGATCTGCGCTGCTGTTCCAACAGGTCGACCGATCGCAGCAGCTGCCGCTGACGCTGGCATTCGTGCTGGGTCTCGCGTATTCGCTGCCGCCGCTGCGGCTGTGCGCGCGCCCGTACTTCGACCTCGCCGCGAACGCGCTCGGCTACGGTGGCCTCGCGTTCGTCATCGGAGCCACCGGACACGGCGCGAGCTTCGCCGACGCGTGGCGCAACGGTGTGCCGTGGGTGTTTCTCGTGGCGGCGACCTTTCTGTATACCGCCATCCTCGATGTCGACGGTGACGCGGCCTCGGGCAAGCGCACGACGACGGTCGCGATCGGCGTCCGTGCCTCGGCGTGGGTGGCGGTTCTGTTTGCGCTGGGTGCGGCGGGCGACGCGGCGTTTTCGTTTCTCGAACGCGGCACGCGCGCGTTCCCGGTGGTCGTCAACGTGCTCGGCCTGATCGCATTCATCGCGGGCGCGCTGGGGATGGAGCGCGCGGCCCGGCTGGGGACGGCGTCGCGCATGGGTGCGCGGGCGCGGGCGGGTTCGCTGACGGTGCAACTGGTCACGCTGCTGGTGGCGGCGGCCGCGGTGCTGCGCGACCCGTTGCTGCTCCTCCTGCTCCTGCCGGTGGTGGCCGCCGCGCGCGCGTACTACCGGGCCCGTTTCGGGCTATCCTACCCCGGCTGACTTCTTCAGGAGCGGCGTGAGCCGGGCGACCCCGTTGATCGCGCGGCACTTCATCTCTTCCAGCCCGAACAACGGATTGCGTACGAGTTTGGTCTCCACACCCCACACCGGGTCGATGATGTAGACGGCGTCGCGGCGCAGCGCATAGCGGTCGACCGCGTCGTTGCGTCCGTGCGGATAGAGCGAAAACGCGGCGCGATACCCCGCGGCCACCACCGCAGCGCGCGCGGCGTCGTTGTAGCGGCCGAACGGGTACGACAGCGTCCGCGGCACCCGTCCGGTGACGCCGGCCAGCGCATCGCGCGAACGCGCCAGGTCCGCGGCGAGTTCCGCCGCGCCTACCGTCGTCACATCGTGATGCGCGGCGGTGTGCGACCCGAACGTCACGCCCGCCGCGGCGAGATCGTGCACCTCGTTCCAGTCGAGGTGGCGGCTGGCCGGGCGGCCCAGCGAAAGGTCCCAGGTGTTGGCGCGCCCGGCATAGTCGGTCACCATGAACACGTGCCACGGAACGCCGCGCTGCGCGAGGATCGGCCGTGCGCTGTCGAGCAGATGCGCGTACCCGTCGTCGAAGGTGAGCCAAACCCGCCGCGATGCCGGATCCGGCGCGCCGTCGAGCGCGGCCAGGTATTCGTCCTCGCCGATGAAGCGCCAGCCCCGCGCCTGCAGGCGGTCGACCGTTGCGGCCAGGCGGCGCGGCGTGGTCCACGTCCCTTCCAGGCAGAAGCGGGCCGAGATCTTGTGGAAACAGAGCACGCGCGGGAATCCTTCCGGCGGGTAGCCGTGCCGGACCCGCCACGCGATGTGCAGGGCGGCGGGAATCGCGAGTGTGGCGGCGAGCGGTGCGAGCACGGTGACCTCCGGGGCGCGTAGAGGTTAGCGGCTTTGACCGGCGGCCGTAAACCTGTTAATCTAGGCGACTTGATCCGACATTTTTTGCGTTTGTTCCGGGAGGTAAGCGGACCATGATCACGGCGGCGAATCGAATTCTCACCTCGGGCCACTACATCTTTGAAGAGATTGCGCAGATGAAGCGGAAGGACCCCCGTTCCGCGGAGGACATCTTCGACCTCGGCGTCGGAAGCCCCGACCAGCCACCGCACAGCGCGATCTTCGACATGCTGAACCGGCATCTCCGGACCACCACTCCCCAGAACCACCGCTACTCGGCCTTCGACGGCGCGCCGGAATTCCGCAGCGCCGTCGCCAACTGGTACCAGCGCCGCTTCGGCGTTACGGTGAATCCCAACGGTGAGGTACTGCCGCTGATCGGTTCCAAGGAAGGCATCGCGAAGCTGATGCTCGCGTACGTGAATCCCGGCGACACGCTCGTGATTGCGACGCCGTGCTACCCGGCTTATCTCGGCGCCGCGAAGATCGTGGAGGCCAACGTGGTCGAACTGCCGCTTCGACCCGAGAACGGCTACCTGCCCGACTACAACGACATCCCGGCGGACACGTGGGACAAGGCCAAGTTCCTGTTCCTCAACTATCCCAACAATCCCATCGGCGCGGTGGCCGACCTGTCAGTGTACAAGCACGCGGTCGCGCTGGCGCGGAAGCACAACTTCATCGTCGTCTCGGACCTCGCGTACTCCGAACTCACGCTCGAGCCCAACTGCCCGACGCCGAGCATCCTCGAACTGCCGGACGCGAAGGACGTGGCCGTGGAATTCCACTCGTTCTCAAAAAGCTACAACATGGCCGGCTGGCGGCTGGGCTGGGTGCTCGGCAATCCGGAGATCATCGCCAACCTGGTGAAGATCAAGGCCAACATGGACTTCAGCCAGTTCCTGGCCATCCAGCGGACCGGCGCGGAAATCCTCGACGGAACGGTCGACTACGCCGAGGCGCAGCGCAAGCGCTACCGCCAGCGGCGCGACATGTTCATCGAGGGTTTCGGTCAGATGGGATGGGAGCTGACGCCACCGCGCGCGGCGATGTACATCTGGGACCGGATTCCGAAGACGCACGACGACGCGGGCGTGTTTGCGAAGGAGTTCTTCCAGAAGACGGGTGTGATCGTGGCGCCGGGCAGCGCGTTTGGCAAGCACTGCCCCGACTTCATGCGCATCTCGATGGTGATCGACGAAGCCCGCATCGAGCACCTGTTCAACAAGGTCCGCGCGAGCGGCTTCAAGTTCGCGTAGCG
>DASUGO010000181.1:0-3722 GCA_036273975.1 Candidatus Krumholzibacteriia bacterium | reverse complement strand
GTGGCCAGGGGTCACCAGAACCACGTCGCCGCGCTTCACCACGGACACTACCATTCCCACTCCTCGTCGTCGAAGCGGGTTGGCGCGTCGTTCTCTATTACATAGTCTTCGCGGCGCTCGAGCAGGAGCTGAACCGCAGCTTCCCACCCGGCGCGGGGCACGTCTGCGCAGGTAATGATGAGGGCGCCGTCGCGGAGCGTCACCTCCACTTCGTCTTTGAGGCCGGCCTCCTCGATGAGTGGCTTGGGGAGGCGCAGACCGCGGGAGTTTCCAATTCGAACCAGGCGGGTTTTCATCGTGATTACATTGTAATCACGCCGCCGGCTCTGTCAACCGGGGGAACAAGCAGAGCCCGGACGCCTTCTGTCATCCCAGAGTATCAGCGCGGTGATCGACCTGATTGTGAATCCCGCGACGATGGGCAGGATCGAGCGCCAGTCGATCCCGCCCATCGCCCACGGCGTGCGCTTACGCGTCCTGTTCCTTGAACTCGCCCGCGACGCGCATGAAGCCCATCAGCACGGCGATCGCAAGCATCAGGTGCGCGGCCAGGATGTACCAGATGTAGTCCGGGTGCCCGGAATCGCTGACGCGGCCGTAGAGCCCCGTGTAGAGACCGCTCGTCAGACCACCGATGCACGTCGCGAGGAAGTTGGTGCCCATGTAGAGCCCCGCCTTGTCGCGCGGCGCGATCCACGTGATGTATTCCTGGATGCGCGGCGACGCCATCATCTCACCCAGCGCAAACAGGAAGATACCCAGCAGCACCAGCGACGGCGCGCCGGTCTTGGCGAGGCCGATGACCGCAAACCCCACGCCGCCGATGAACAGTCCCGCCAGGAAGGCCGGCATCGCGCGCCAGCGTTCCACGGTGCGCGACACAAAGATCTGCAGCACCATGATGATCCAGCCCGTGCTGCCAATGGTCTCGCCGAGGATGCGGCGCACGCCGTGCTCGTCCTCGTGCGAGAGGAAGCCCGCCACGCCGGTTCCCACCACGCCCTTGATGTCCATGTAGAGCTTGGCGGTGTCGAGGTTGCTGTCCACGTAGACCGCGCACAGGTTGAAGAAGGCCCAGAACGGGAGCCAGAAGAAGAACCCCAGCAGGACGAGGAACATGGTGAACTTCACGTCGGAGAGCGCGACGCCCATCTCCTTGAACTTGCCCTTCAAGGTGACGCCCTCGACGATGCGCGGCGGTTCCTTATAGAAGAAGATCGTGACGAACAGCATCACCACCACCGCGATGGCCGCGGCGATGAACGCGTAGCTCCACGAGATCGCGCGCAGATGGCCGGCCACGATGGGGCCGAATGTGCCGCCAATGTTGACCATCGCGTAGAAGATCCCGAAGCCCAGTGTCTTGTTGGTCGGATCCGACACCGCGCGCACGGTGCCCGAGATGAGCGGCTTGAAGATACCCGCGGCGAGACCGATGCTGAGCATGGTCAGCACAATCCCCGAGAAGGATTTGGTCGCCAGCAGCAGCAGTACCGACGGCAGGTACGCCAGGTAGGAGACGATCAGCACCTTCTTGAAGCCGAAGCGGTCGGCAAAGGTGCCGGAGATGACCGGGATCGAATACGAGATGAACAGGAAGATGCTCTGGACGATTCCCAGCTGCCCGCGCGAGTAGCCGAGATGCTCCATGTAGATGCCGAAACCGAAGTAGATGCCGTAGTAGGCGAACCGTTCCAGGATCTCGATGCTGTTCGCGACCCAGAATACGGGCGGAAAAGGAGTTCGCTTGCTCATGTCACCCTCATTGGCTTGGGGTTGAACGTGCGGCGCACCGCGGCCTGAATTCCGCGGAGGATAGCACGGCGGGTGCGGTTGCGACTACATCCCCGCGCACCCCGGCGCCGGTCACTGCGGGGCGTCCTGGATGACCAGGTCGACGCGGCGGTTCTTCTGGCGGCCTTCGTTGGTCTCGTTGTCGGCCACCGGGCGGCTTTCGCCGTAGCCCTCCGCGCTCAGGCGTTCCGCGACGACATCCTGCGACACCAGGAACTGCATCACCGCTTCGGCCCGCCGCTTGGAAAGCACGAGGTTGTACTCCTCGGTGCCGATGGCGTCGGTGTGCCCCTCGATGAGCACGTGCATCTCGCCGAACTGATTCAGGATGGTCGCAATCTTGACCAGATTGAACTCCACGTCACGGCGCAGCGTGGCCTTGTCGAAGTCGAACAGGATGTCGGCCAGACTCACGATGGTGCCGCGCGCATCGCGGCGGATGCTCGCGAACTTCCCTTCCATCTGGCTCAGCGCGTTGTAGAGCTCGTCCTGGCGCGTCTTGGCCTCGGCGCGCAGGTGGTCGAGGTCGCGGCGCAGGTCGTCCTGCAGGCTGCGCTCGAGGTCCAGCGTCATGCGCAGCGCATCCGCGCGCGCGTCGCCAAACGCGGCCGTGCGCTGCGTGGACTCCATGCACACGCGTTCGTTCAGGTCGGTACGCACGCGGCACTCCAGCATCTGCACCACGCGCGCCGCCAGGTAGCGGTGGTGTTCTTCGGTCGCCGCGTCGGTCTTCTCGCCCCGCGCGCGATCGTAGCTGTGCCAGTACGCCGTCTCCAGATCGGCCGCGACCAGTTCATGTTCATTCAGCGCGTTCCGCCACTCGGTCCACTGGCCGTGGACCTGCTCCAGTGTCGCGGGCGGGAACACAGTCGCCTCCAGCGTCGTCGCGGGTAACGCCAGTTCCTCTTCCTCGGTCAGCTCGGGCGGACGATTGGCCCCCGACGAACTCGTGCCCACGAACTCCTCGGTCTGCTCGAGCACGAACACCGCTTCGCTCCACTTCGTGCGCGCCTGCTCCACCTCGAGCCGGCACTTCTCCGCACGCCGCGCCGCCGCGTTCATGCGCTCCATCTCGAACGCCAGTTGCGCGTCCGCCATCGCGCGCTCCACCACCGGCACGGCGTCCTTGTCCTTCCCCTGCTCCGCCAGCCCTCCCGCCACGGTGCGCTTCTCCTGACCCACGTCGAGCGTCTCGAGCGCCACGGAATCCACCGCCGCGGCGCGCAGATCATTGGAGTACTTGTCGAAGTCATCCAGCATCGGCTGGACATCCACTTTGGGCGCACAGGCGGCGAAGACAACGGGGAGTATCAGGATCGCGATGTTTCGGGCATTCATTGCAGTTCCTCCAGGTGGCGGCAGGGTGGAGCCAGCACGCACGGCCGGCCGATGGGCGCGCGTCACCGATTGTTATGCGAGGAGCCGCCGATCGACAAGAAAAATGCCCCGGCCGGATCACGCCGCGTGCGTGCGACGGGCCGGCCGGGGCTCATTGGAACCCGGGGATCGGGGGACAGATCAGCTGGCGAGCGCCCGTGGGAACAGGATGTTGTTCTCCAGATGGATGTGCTGGTGCAGCTCCGTTTCCAGCGCGGCCAGACCGGCCCAGAGCGCGCGCCACGTGTTGCACGCCTCCTCGGGGACCTCGTAGCCGTCGGTGAGTTCGCGCAACTGGCGCAGCGCCGCACCGGCGGATTCGTGTTCGTCTTCCATCACCGATATCGGGCCATCCGCCATCGCGCCGGAGCCGGTTGTGATCATGGGGAACAGTATCTGTTCCTCCTTCATCATGTGCGACTCGAGTTCCGCGCGCAGCGCGACGATCACCGAGACGATGAGGTCGAACTTGCGGGGGTCGCGCGCGCCGTGTACGTCGCGCACCTTGCGGGCCATGCCCTCGAGGCGCGGCAACTCCTCGCGCAAGGGGC
>DASUGO010000180.1:0-36511 GCA_036273975.1 Candidatus Krumholzibacteriia bacterium | reverse complement strand
GGGCATCGAGACGCTGGGTGGCGTGATGACGCGGTTGATTCCGCGCAACACCACCATCCCGACACGCCGCACGCAGATCTTCTCCACCGCGTCGGACAACCAGCCGGCGGTGAGCGTCCACGTGATGCAGGGTGAGCGCGAACTGTCGCGCGACAACCGCACGCTGGGCCGCTTCGACCTGGTGGGCATTCCGCCGGCGCCGCGCGGCGTGCCGCAGATCGAAGTGACGTTCGACATCGATGCCAACGGCATCGTAAAGGTGTCCGCCAAGGACCTCGGCACGGGCCGCCAGCAGGAGATCGCGATCAAGGTCGCGAGCGGGCTGTCCGAGAAGGAAGTCCAGCGCATGATCGAGGACGCCGAGCAGCACGCCGAAGAGGACAAGCAGAAGCGCGTGTTCCAGGAAGTGGTCAACCAGGCCGACATCCTGGTCTACTCGACCGAGTCGACGCTCAAGGATTTCGCCGAGCGCTTCTCACAGGGCGACCTGGCCGAGATCAAGAACGCGCTGGCTGAACTGCACACGGTTCGCAACAGCGAGGACCGCAACCTCGAAGCGGTCCGCGAGGCGACCAACCGCCTGCAGACGATCATGCACCGCTTCGCCGAGCTGATGTACAGCACGCCGGATTCGGGCGATATCATCTAGTTCCACCGGGCCGCCCCTGCGGGCGGGAACGATCGAACTCGCAAAAGCCGGGCCCCGTGCCCGGCTTTTCGCTTTTCGCGGCTCTTGACCGTGGGCTATATTCCCCGACGATGAGCAAACGCGACTACTACGAAGTCCTGGGTGTGGAGCGCGGGGCGGGCAAGGACGAGATCAAGAAGGCCTACCGCAAGCTGGCGTTCCAGTTTCACCCCGACAAGAATCCCGGCAACAAGGACGCCGAGGAAAAGTTCAAGGAAGCCACCGAGGCGTACGAAGTTCTGAGCGATGAGGAGAAGCGTCGCATCTACGACCAGGTCGGCCACGCCGGCTTCGGCCGCGGTGGCGGTGCGCAGGATCCGTTCGCCGGCGGCGGCTTCCAGGGGTTCGACCTTTCGGACGCGCTGCGCGCGTTCATGCGCGAGTTCGGCGGTTTCGAGGGCGGGTTCTCGACGGGGGGCGGCGCGGGTCCGCGCGCCCGCAAGGGACGCGATCTGCAGGTGCGCGTGCACCTGACGCTCGCCGAAATCGCCACCGGCGTGGAGAAGCAGATCCGCGTCAAGCGGCTGGTCGATTGCGGCAAGTGCCATGGCTCGGGCGCGAAAGACGGGTCGAAGCCGGTGGCGTGCGAGACGTGCGCGGGGACCGGGCAGATCAAGCAGGTCCAGCGCACGATCCTGGGCCAGTTCATCAACGTGGTTGAGTGCAGCGCGTGCGACGGCGAGGGCACCATCGTCCGTGACCGCTGCCGCGACTGCAACGGCACCGGCACCGTGCGCGGGGAAGAGACGGTCAGCGTCAAGATCCCCGCGGGCGTGGTGAGCGGCAATTATATTACCGTCCGCGGCCACGGCGACGCGGCCGGCCGCGGCGGCCGCAACGGCGACCTGTACGTGGTCATCGAGGAGGCCGAAGACGACCGTTTCGTCCGCCACGACGCCGACGTCCTGATCGATATCCCGCTGACGTATCCGCAGCTCGCGCTGGGCACCAAACTCGAGGTTCCCACGCTGGACGGCAAGGTGCTGCTGCGCGTTCCCGCGGGCACGCCGTCGCACAAGATCCTCCGGCTCAAGGGGAAGGGAATCCCGCGCCTGAACGGCTACGGCCGCGGCGACCAGCTGGTGCGCGTGGTGGCGTGGGTGCCGGACAAGGTGAGCAAGAAGGAAGAGGAACTCCTCAAGGAACTCGAGAAGGCGTTCGCCGGCCGCGCGCCGAAGGTCGATTGACGCACCGCGCGGCGCGTGGGGCGCCAGCCGTACCCACCGGGTGACCCATGGGCGCACACATCTTCTCATTCTATGTGCCATCGCTGTCCGCGGGCGACACCGCGGTCGAAATTGCCGGCGACGAACACCGCCACCTGAAACGCGTGTTGCGGCTGCGTCCCGGTGACGCGGTGCGCGTGACCAACGGCACCGGCGTGCGCGTCTCCGCGACGCTGGAGGCAATCGGTGACAGCGTGTCCACCGCCCGCGTCGACCGCGTCGAGTCCAGCGCGCCACCCGCCCGGCGCCTCGTGCTTGCACTTCCGCTTCTGCAGCGCGCGCATTTCGATGCCGCGGTTTCGCAGTGTGTCGAGCTGGGGATCACCGAACTCGTGCCGGTGCACGCCGAGCGCTGCCACGTCCGCGTGTGGTCGCCGTCATTGCGTACGCGGATCGAGCGGGTGGCCGTCTCCGCGATGAAGCAGTCGGGCGGCGCGTGGCTCCCGCCCGTGCGCGAGCCGGTCGACGTGGACGGATTGGCGGGGTTGGTGGCCGGTTTTGCGCTCGCCGTCGTGGGGGACGCCGGGGGGGCGGCGCCGGCGGTTGGGGGGGCGGGCACGGATACACTTGCCATCGTGGGGCCCGAGGGCGGATTCTCGGACCGGGAGATCGAACGCCTGACCGGCGCCGGCGTACGCAGGGTATCCCTGTCCGTGAACCGGCTGCGGGCCGAGACCGCCGCGGTGGTGCTGGTGGCGCTTCTGGCGCGCGCCACCCGCGTCGACGGTGAAAATTGACACCCGCCACGCTATCTCATAGAATGCGAAGAGGTTAACGATGATTAGAGATAAACTGACCGAAGACATGAAGACCGCGATGAAGGGCGGGGACAAGCTCCGGCTCGGGGTGATCCGGATGCTGATCTCGGAGTTGAAGAACGAGCGTATCGCGCAGGGCAAGGATCTGGACGACGCGTCCGAGATCCGCGTGGTCAACGGTTACGCCAAGAAGCGGCGCGAGGCCATCGACGCGGCGCGCGCGGGCGGCCGTGACGACATTGCCAACCGGGAGCAGGCCGAGTACGACATCACGATGTCCTACCTCCCGCGGCAACTGACCGAGGACGAGGTGCGCGCGATCGTGCGCAGGCACGCCGACGCAAACACCGCCACCGGCCCGCAGGCATTCGGCGCCGTGATGAAAGCGGTGATGGCGGACATCGCCGGGCAGGCCGACGGCAAACTGGTCTCCTCGCTGGTGCGGGAGATGACGGGCTGAGCCGGCGATGGCGGACACCACGGTCATCAATATCGTGCTGCTGGGAATCCTCGCGATCGGTGCGATCACCGGTGGCATCAAGGGGTTCTCGCGGCAGGTGATCGAGCTGGTCGGGCTGGTGGTGTCGTTCTTCGTCGCCGCCGTCATTGCCACGTGGCTCGCGGAACAGCTGTCGAGCCACATGTCGATGCCGCATGCGCCGGCGCTGGTGATCGCGTTTCTCGCCGTGTTCGTCGGCGGACTGGTGGCGTTTCATTTTGTCGCCATCTCGGCCCAGCGCATGATCCATATGTCGCTCCTCGGGTGGCTGGATCGTCTCGGGGGTGCCGTGGTCGGCCTCCTGGCCGCCGTGCTGGTGGCGAGTGTGATCACCACCGTCGTGTTCGAACTCCCGATTTCCGATGATTTTCGAGCCGGCCTCGAGCAGTCGTCGGTGTGTGCTTTCGTCCATCCGATCGCCGGCTGGCTGTTCGACGCGGTGTTCCCGCGCGACCGGGGCAGCATCGCGGTCGACGCCATGGCGAGCGCCGCCATGCCCGTCCGTTGACATCTTTCCTGGTCTGTTGAAAAAACGCGGCCTTCCGTCCGCCCGGATCCACCCATGACCGACCCCCGCTCCCAACCACCGTTTGAGCACGCCGCGCGCGTGCTCGGTCTGCACGACGTGCTCGCGCTGGTGGCCGGTGCCTGCGTCAACGAGGGCGCGCGCCGGGTGGTGCGCTCGCGCCGGCCCACGACGGATGTTGGCGCGATGCGCGGGTGGCTGGCCGAGGTGGAGGAGTACCGCGCGCTGCGCGAGTCATCCGGAGACATCGCGATTCCGGAGACCAGCTATCGCGACGACGTGGCGCAGATCGCCGACGGCGAACGCGCCACCGGTGACGCGCTGCGCCGGATCGCCGAAGGGGAGCGCGCGGTGGCGCGCCTGTGCCGCTTCGTGGGCGGTGCGGGCGAGGAATTCCCGCGGCTCGCGGGCATCGCCGCGGGTGCCGCGCCGCACGAGGACCTCATCCGGGACATCGACCGCGCGATCGACGCCGACGGCGGCGTGCGCGACGACGCGACACCCGCACTCAAGGCCATCCGCCGCGACATCCGCGCCGCGCGCGACCGCCTGCGCGAACGCGCGGAGAAGATGGTCGTGGAACTGGGGGCAGACGCCCACGCCACGGTGATGAGCGGACGTCACGTGCTGGTGGTGCCGCGGGCGCGCGTGAAGAAAGGCACCGGGCTGGTGCACGGCGCATCGCAGACCGGCGGTTCGCTGTACCTCGAGCCCATGGCGTTGCTCGACCTGAACAACGAACTCGAGACGCGCCTCGCCGACGAGCACGAGGAACTCGACCGCATCCTGCGCGCGCTGAGCGATCGTGTGCGCACGGTGGCGCCCGGCGTGGCCGCCAACGCCGACGTCGTGGAGCACGTGGATCGCGTGCGCGCCGCGGCCGCGTTCGCAGAGCGTTTCAACTGTATCGTGCCGGACATCGTCGCGGGCCCGGCGGCGCAGGTGCACCTGGTGCGCGCGCGCCACCCGCTGTTGATGCTGGCGCTCGACCGCGCGGGTTCGCGCGACGCGGTGGTTCCGCTGGACCTCACGCTCGATCGCGAGCGCCGCCTGATGGTGATCACCGGCCCCAACGCCGGCGGCAAGACGGTCGCTTTAAAGACGGTCGGCCTGCTCGCACTGATGCTGCAATGCGGCTTGCCGGTTCCCTGTGCGCACGGCAGCGAACTCCCGGTGTTCGAGGACGTGTTCGTCGATATCGGCGACGAGCAGTCGCTGGAGTCGTCGCTGTCGACGTTTACGTCCCACCTCGCGCATCTCGACCGCATGAGCCGGCGCGCGGGGCCGGCCACGCTGTGCCTCGTGGACGAGATCGGTGACGGCACCGACCCCGACGAGGGCGCGGCCATCGCCATCGCGACGCTCGAGCGCCTGCTCGAATCGGGCGCGGCCGTCATCGCGACCACGCACTTCGGCCGCATCAAGACCTTCGCGCTCGAGACCCCGGGCGTCGCGAATGCGTCCATGGCATTCGCGGACGAGACGTCGCAGCCGCTGTTCCGGCTCTTGCAGGGGATCGCGGGGCGCAGCCGTGGTATCGACACCGCCCGGCGCAGCGGGTTCGCGCCGGAACTCGTCGCGCGCGCGGAGTCCATCCTGGGTGGGGATGCGTTCCGGCTCGAGTCCGCGCTCGCGCGCCTCGAGGCGAGCTACGCCGCGCTGGAACGCGAGCGCGCGGCGCTGGAGGCGGAGCGGACCCGGCTCGCGGAGTTGTCGGCGTCCGCGGAGGAGAAGGAGCGCGCGTTCTCGTTGACCAAGCGCGAGGCGGATCGGCGCGCGACGCGCGAAGCCGAGGAAATGCTCGCCGCGGCGCGCCGTGAGATCGAGGATATCGTCAAGCAATTGCGCGAACGCGCGGCCGACCGCGAAACCATTCGCGACAGCAGAAAGCGCGTGGATGCAATGCTGTCCGGGGTGCGGCAGCGGGCGCGCGAACCCGAGGCGGCCGCGGAAGCGCTGCGGACGGTGGCGGTGGGAGACCGCGTATCGTTGAGTCCCGGGGGGCGCCCCGCGGGCGTGGTGGTGGAGGTGGACCGGAAACAGGCCATCGTCGACATCGCCGGCAAACGCATCCGCGCGCGCATCGGAAAGATCTTCGCGGCCGCCCGCGGCGATGCGGGGGCCGAGCCGTCGCGGCCACCGGCGATCAGCGTGCAGTACGAGCCCGTCGCCGACGCCGAACTCCACGTGCGCCGGATGCAGCGCGAAGAGGCGCTCGACCTCGTGAGCCGGTTCCTCGACCGCGCGGTGCTGAGCGGGCTGGGCGAGGTGCGCATCGTCCACGGCGTGGGCGAGGGCATTCTATCGCGCGCGGTGCGCGAGGCGCTCGCACGCGACCCGCGCGTCGCGTCGTATCGTTTTGCCGACCCGATGCAAGGGGGGACGGGCGTCACCGTGGTGACGTTGCGCTGACGATGCCGATTCCAGAGCACATCATCGACCAGGTCCGCGACCGTTCCGACGTCGTGGAGATCGTCGGCCAGTACGTCGATCTCAAGCGCGCCGGCACCAACTACAAGGGGCTGTGTCCGTTTCACCAGGAGCGCACGCCCAGTTTCATTGTGAGTCCCGAGCGTCAGACCTACCATTGCTTCGGGTGTGGGAAGGGCGGCAACGTTTTCCGCTTCCTGATGGAAATGGATGGCGTGACGTTCCCGGAGGCGGTGCGCGAACTCGCCGAACGCGCTGGCGTCGAGATGCAGACGGTAACCCTGGACGACGATCGCTCCGAGAACGACGCGCTCTTTGCCGCCAACACGTTTGCGGCTCGCTTTTATCACACCACGCTGGTCAAATCGCCCGCCGCGGAACGCGCACGCGGTTACCTGCTGGGGCGCGACATCCCGCGTGACGCCTGGACGTGGTTCGGTCTCGGGTTTGCACCGGGATCGGGAGAAGCGCTGGTGCAGTCGGCGCGCCGGCAGCGCGTTCCACTCGAGGTCCTCCTGAAGCTCCGCCTGATCGCGGCCCGCGACGGGCGGCAGGGTCACTACGACTACTTCCGTGACCGCGTGATGTTTCCCATCGTCCAGCCTGGTGGCCGGGTGGTGGGCTTCGGTGCGCGGACGCTCGGCGACGCGGAGCCCAAGTATCTGAACTCGGCGGAGAGCCCGCTGTTCCTCAAGCGGCGCACCTTCTACGGGCTCGACCGGGCGCGCGACCCGATCCGCAGGGAACGGGCGGCCGTCATCGTCGAGGGCTACACGGATCTGATCCGGCTGCATCTGGTGGGCATCCAGCACACCATTGCGACGTGCGGAACCGCGCTCACCCGGGACCATGCCGCGCAGGTCCGGAGGCTCACCCGCCGGGTGATCCTGATGCCGGACGGCGACGCCGCGGGGGAGACCGCGGCGATGATCTCCGGGGCACTGCTGATGGCGGAGGGGGTGGAGGTGGGGGTCGTCCGGTTGCCTTCGGGCAGTGATCCAGATTTGGCCGGTAAAACGTTGCCAAAAGAGGAATTGGAAGAACTTGTCCGGGTGCCGTTGGAATATTTTGAGTACCTTGACTATACTATCCAACGTCGGCAGCCGACGGCGCGCGAACGGGAAGAGTTGATTCGACGTATCGTGTCCGCCATCGCTCAGGCCGACGACCCGCTGCGGGGGGATGTTCTGGTCGGTGAGTTGGCGCGTGTCGTCGGGGTTGAGCCGTCGGGACTGCGACGACTCCTGCGCCCGTCGGGCGGGCCGGCCGTTGAGAAAAAGCAAACGGGAGGGGCGGCTGGATCGAGGAAGGCTGGCTCGGCACGGATTTCACTGGAGCGGCTGGTGCTCCGGCTGGTCCTTGAGGGCACTCCCTCGGCACTCGATGCTCTGGATTCCCTGGACAGCGAAGATTTCTCGGACGAAGCTAACCGCCAGTTTTATAAACTGCTTGACTCAACCCGGGAGGCCCATATTGATTTGAGGGGTCGCGATTTTCAGCGTCGGGCAGAGGAGACGGGCCAAGAGGACTTCGCGACGGAGATCTCGCTGGTCTCCGTCCCCCCGGGAAACGTCGACACCCTACTGCGGGACCACATCCGAGACTTGAAGCGGCGCCGGATCCAGGACGAGTTGGACCAGCTGCGTGAAACCCAAGGCAATCTCCCGGCCGGAAGCGAAGAGACCATCGCGCTGGGTGAACTCATTCGTAGATTGGAACAGGCAAAACAGGAACTATGACCAAAGCAGCAAGCAAGACCAAGACGAAGGCCGCGGGCAAGGCGCCCCGGCGTGCGGTTAGCCGTCCCGCCAACGACCGCTTCGACGATGTGCTGGAGGATATCCGGCGGATTGCCGAAGACAAGGGATTCGTCCTCAACCAGGACATCGAATCCCTGGTCAGCGAGGAATTCTCTCCCGAGGACATCGTGATTCTATACGATCGTCTGAGCGAAGAGAAGATCGACTTCTTTGACACGCCCGAGAAGGCCCGTCTGAAACTCGAGGCCCGCAAGCGGCGCGAGGAGAAGGAAGAGCAGAAGGCCGAGGAAGACGTCAAGGCGGTCATCCGCTACGACGACCCGGTGCGCATGTACCTGCGCGAAATGGGCAAGGTGCCGCTGCTCGACCGCGAGGGCGAGGTGGAAATCGCCAAGCGTATCGAACAGGGACAGATCCTGATTGCGAAGGCGGTGTTCTCGCTCGATTCGCCCATTCGCGAATTGCAGCGCCTGGCCAGGGTGGTCGAGAAGGGCGAGATGCGTCTCGACGAAGTGGTGCAGGTGGAGACGGGCGGACTGGCGCCGTCGATTACCGGCAAGAAGGAGCGCCAGGCTCGCTTCCGTCCGGTCAAGAAGATCGCCGCGTTGCGCAAGGAAATCGTCGAGCTGCAGAAGAAGCTCAAGCTCAAGAAGAACGCGTCCAAGCGTCCCACGCTGGATCGCTCGCTGGAACTCCGCCAGACCAAGCTGTTCGACGAGTACATCAAGCTGCAGCTCAATCCCAAACAGCTCGAGCGCATCGTCGAGAACATCCGCACCACGCGCGACCGGCTCAAGGACTACGAGGCCAAGCTTGCCGAGTACGAGGAGTTCGTGGGGATGCCGTACGACGACATCCTGGGACACGTGAAGAAGCTCAAGTCCGCCACGCGCCGCCGCAGCGTCAAGGTGGGCGGCAAGGGCCCGTGGTCGCTGGAGATGCTGGAGGACTTCGAGCGCAAGATGCGTGCGCTGCGCGCCGAAGTGAAGGAAATCGAGAAGGAAGAGAACCTCTCCAGCGAGGAACTCGACAAGGTGGTCGAGAGCATTCGTCGCGGCGAGATCCAGGTGCAGCGTGCCAAGAAGGAAATGATCGAGGCCAACGTGCGTCTGGTGATCGCGATCGCCAAGCGCTACACCAATCGCGGCCTCGAGTTCCTCGATCTGATTCAGGAGGGGAACAGCGGACTGATGCGCGCGGTCGACAAGTTCGACTACCGCAAGGGCTACAAGTTCTCGACCTACGCCACGTGGTGGATCCGTCAGGCCATCACGCGCGCCATTGCCGACCAGGCGCGCACGATTCGCGTGCCGGTGCACATGATCGAGGCCATCAACAAGGTGTCGCGGGCGCAGCGCAAGCTGGTGCAGGAGAACGGGCGTGACCCGACCCCGGAAGAGGTGGCCAAGAAGCTCGGCTACCCGCTGGACAAGGTCAAGAGCGTGATGAAGGCCAGCATGGAGCCGATCTCGCTCGACCGTCCCATCGGCGAAGACGAAGACTCCAATCTTTCGGACTTCATCGAGGATACGTCCGCGGCGTCGCCGTCGCAGTCGGCGTCGCACGCGATGCTGCGCGACCAGTTGAACCGGGTGCTGAGCACGCTCACGCGCCGCGAAGAGAAGGTGATCCGGCTCCGCTTCGGGCTCGGCGATGGAACGCCGCGCACGCTCGAGGAAGTCGGCACCATCTTTAATGTGACGCGCGAACGCGTGCGTCAGATCGAGGCCAAGGCCCTCAAGAAGCTCCAGCACCCGAGCCGTGCCCGGAAGCTCAAGGGCTACACCGAGATCATATGAGCCAGCGCGCCCCGGGTTGTGGTAACCTGCGCGCGCGAGGGCCCATAGCTCAGTTGGTTAGAGCGAGCGGCTCATAACCGCTTGGTCCCAGGTTCAAGTCCTGGTGGGCCCACCAAGCCCTCGAGAGCCCGCTCGTCCGAGCGGGCTTTCGCACGTCTGTCCGCGAGCCCCGCCCGAAATCCGGCACGAGAGTCGCTTCAGCGCCAACCGGTCACGCGCGAAAACACGCGCGGGACGCGGCCGGCGCGCGGCAGGAATTGCCGACCCACCGTATCCGCGACCCGACACGTTCCATCGCAACCGGTTGTGCAGCGCCGTGACGAACCCGAACTCGTGAGGTCGCTTGATGGAGTCGCTTTTGAAGAAACTGCTGCGCACCGTCGCCGGTGTTGCAATCTGTATCGGAATCTGGACGGTTCAGGGCCGCATCTCGGGCGGCGGTGACAACGCGTCCGACAACATCCCCCGCCAGGTGTGGGGCGGCGGAGCCGGAACCGTGACCATCGAGGCGGAGGCCAACCAGCCCGCGGTCATCTCGGCGTCGTTCGAGGGGAGCGACGACATGCTCGAGGCATGGCAGAAGATCCCGGCGGGCAAGCACACGTTCAGCATCGATGTCCCCGCGAACGTCTCGGGACTGGTGGAGTTGCGCATGGACGGGCCCGCCGTTGGCGCCACGATGAAGCTCACGATGGTCCAGGACGGCAAGGTCCTGAGCGAGAGCTTCAAGAAACTCGACAAGCCGCTCGAGCCGGGGTGGGGTTTTGCCTCCGGCGTCGGGGTCGACGACTACGCCACCGGCAAGGTCTACGAGGAGTATTGATCGCCGGTCAGAATCGTCCCGCGCGCAAAGCCCGCTCTCCGGAGCGGGCTTTGGCGTCTTCGGCCCACCCGCGGCGGCGCCGGTTGACGGAACGAGCCGCCCGGCGTTATGCTGCCCTTCTACCCATGACCGATCTTCGTCGCGACATCAGCCTCTTCGTCTCCGTAGCCCGCATCGAGGCGTCGTTGCACAACGATCGTCTCGAACTGCAGAAGCTCCCCATCGAAATCGCCAAGCTCGACCGCGCCATCGCGGAGCTCGATGCCCGCGAAAAGACGGACGGTGAACGCGTGGAGGCGCTGGGCAAGGCGCGGCGCGAAACCGAGCGCGCCCTGCGCGAGCACGAGGAGCACCTGCGCAAGTGCCGGGGTCAGCAATCGCTGGTGAAGACCAACGAGGAGTACACCGCGATGCTCAAGGAGATCGCGAACCTCGAGAAGGCCATCGGTGAGGACGAGGAGAAGATACTGGTGCTGATGGACGACCTCGATGCGGCCCAGCAGGTTGCGTCGTCCTCGGCCGGCACCATTGCGACCGAGCGCGCAAAGTTGCGCGAACAGCGCCAGGCGCTGGATGCGCGCGCCACCGCGCTGGCCGTCGAAGTCGACCGGCTGACGCGCGAGAAGCCCAAGATACTCGCCGAGATCAGCCCGCCATTGCTCAAGCGCTACGAACGGCTCGCCGACCGGTTCGGCGACCTCGCGGTCACGCGCGTCGAGAACGAACACTGCGGCGCGTGCCGCCACCAGGTGCAACCGCAGGTGGCGGTGGAAGTGCGCAACAACGACCAGCTCATCACCTGCCAGTCCTGTGGCCGTATCCTCGTCCATTATGCGGATTGACACAGCCCTCGCACGCCGGCTCGAATCCATTCTCAAACACCTGCTGGACGGGAAACCGCTCGCGGTCGCCGCGGCGGAGTCCGGCATGGGTGCCGCCGAACTCGACCGCGTCGCGAAGACGCTCCGCAAGGATCTCGCCGCTCTCGCGAAGACAACGACCCCCGCAAAGAAGAAGACCGTATCCGGCCTCGCGCTGATTGCGTATGCCGACGGCGGTTCGCGCGGCAATCCCGGGAAGGCGGCGTGCGCGTCGGTGGTGACCGACGCCGACGGCGCGGAACTCCTGCGCCGCGCGCGGACACTCGGCAAGGCCACCAACAATGTGGCGGAGTACGAGGGCGTGCGCCTGGCGCTGGAACTGTGCGCGGAACTCGGCGCCGCCGATGTGACGCTGCGTCTCGACAGCGAACTCGTGGTGCGCCAGCTCGAGGGCCGCTACAAGGTCAAGCACGCCGACCTGATCCCGCTCCACGCCGAAATGAAGCAGCTCATCACGGCGTTCCCGTCGTTTCGGGTGGAGCACATCCGCCGCGAAGAGAACGCGCTGGCGGACAAGCTCGTCAACGCTGCCCTCGACGGCAAAGACCTCGATCAGGCTGGCTAGGGACCGTGCCGACTATTTTCAGCCTTGGTCTGAAACTGTGCTGGCTTGCCGTCGGGGCCTACTGGCTGTGGAGCGCCCGCCGTGTCAAGGCGCCGGAGCGAACCGAGTCCCGGGCGCGGCGGTTCCTGGTGTACTGGCTTCCTTTTGGCGTCGCTTTCAATCTCCTTGGACCGGGGAAATGGTTCGGGCACAGCCTGCTGCGCGAGAATTTCGTTCCGCACACCACGCCGGTCTATGCCTGTGGCCTCGCGCTGTGCGCGCTGGGCGCCGCGCTCGCCATCTGGTCCCGTCATCTTCTCGGCAGTAATTGGAGCGGGACCGTGCAGCTCAAACGGGACCACGAGTTGATCGTGGCCGGGCCATACCGGAGTGTTCGTCATCCCATTTACAGCGGCTTGCTGCTGTTGTTTCTGGGTAATACACTCATGGTCGGGGACTGGCGCGGTCTGCTGGCGGTGACCATCGTGTTCGCGTCGTTCTGGATCAAGCTCCGTCGCGAAGAACAGTGGCTCACGCAACGCTTCGGCGAAGCATACGTGGACTATCGGCGCCACACGAAAGCGCTGGTACCCGCGGTACTGTAACCGGCGTTCGCGCTTCATCCGCCACAGAACCAGGGTCGGGGCTGGCGGTGCGGGATCGAAATGGAGGAGTGCCATGAAACCACGGATCACTGTGATTACGCTCGGCGTCGATGATCTGGAAGTGTCGTTGCGGTTCTATCGCGACGGACTGGGTCTGGAGACGGAAGGAATCGTCGGCACCGAGTTCGAGTACGGTGCGGTCGTCTTCATTGTCCTTCAGACAGGCTTGCGGCTCGCCCTCTGGCCGCGCGCGAGCATTGCGCGCGATTCCGGCCTCGTACCGGGCGCGAAGAGTCCGACGGAGTTTACGTTGGGGCACAACGTATCCACACGGGCGGAAGTCGACGCCGTCATGGAGCAGGCAGAGGGCGCGGGCGCCAGCATCGTCAAGCCGGCCGGGGATACGTTTGCTCGGCGCTTTCTTTGCCGATGAGCTGGGAGGTGGCGCGAATGAGGAAGTGCGGGCACATACGAAGGCGGCCCTCCGCCTCGCGCTTGCTCTGCTGCATAAGCGTACCGCGGATTTTCGCATGGCCGCCCTTTGTGCCGAGGCGACCACGTCAGTCGTCAACATCGTTGCCATCCTGGCACGTCGACGTGGCCCGCATCGGTAGGGCCATGAGGCAATGACCGCGGTCCCCACGCCGCCATGCAACGCCCGCAACGCTCGCTATGACACCTATGGATGTCCTTGCGCTGGGGTGGGGGGTGTGCCATGCTTTCCGCCTCTTGCTCGTCCCGCGGGCGCTACGCAAAAACGGAGGTTCACGGTGAGACGACTTTCACCATCCCAGGTCGCCGGTCTCGGTTTTCTGGTAGGGAGTGCCTTCTTCCTCTCGAAGGACCCTCCACAAGGCGCACCGCCAGCTCGCCCCGCCGAACTTCAGACGCAGACCATAACCTCCCGTTCCGATCTAATCGAAGTCACTGTCCAGCTCCCCTCGCTAAGGATTCTGTCACCATCGCCCGCTAGCACTTCCTCCGTAGGAAATCGAGTCGAGTTCAAAGGGGCGAACGGTTTCCTGGAGAGCGCCGAGGAAGAAATCCCGGTTCTTCGCCAGTACATTGCGGTGCCCGATGCGGATCGGCTTCTGTTGCAGGCCGACGCCATCGACGTGGAGACCATCAAGGATGTGCGGCTCAAGCGGCGTGAGACGCCTTCTACCAAAGGACCACCGCTTGGTCTCGGTGGGGAGCGCGCCTGGGCCCGAATAGTGGGCATCGAGCACGCCCGTGGCCAGGCGCTGGCCCTCGTTGAGATCGCGCCAGTGAGATACGATCATGGTCGGCGTCGCATCCAGTACCCACGCGAGGTCCGGCTGCGCTTGAAGCCGGTACAGCCTCGGGGTCCAGTCGCGGTCAATGCTGGCCCGCTCCAGTCAACCTTGAGCGCTATCGTTCCGAATCTTGATGGTGTCTCATTCGGTCCTGGTTCGCTCGGAACGCGGGCGCGCGTCAGCCACAGTGCGGGGCAGGTGTTCTGGTGCGAGACAGACGACGATGATTGGCAGGCCGCGGCAGGGTATATCAGCACAAGCTGCGCGGCAGACTACTTGATGATTATTGCCGACGAGCTTTTCGAAAACGAGGCAGACTCGCTCATTGAGGATCTTGCCCTTAAACGGGCGGAGTTCAACGGCTTCAACGTCGCGATCGTTCGGATGGGACAGATTGACTCGACCCCGCTTACAAGTTCGTTTAATGATGTCAAGGCGCTCATCGATTCCGTCTATTCGTCTGCGTCTGCTGCCCACATGGGGGATGGCAAGCTAGGTTTCGTGCTTCTGGTTGGTGATGTGATCAATCCGGCCGGCAGCGTGATCCTGCCAACTCACGTGCCGGTTCCGGGGGACTACGAGGGGAAATTGGTTGCCGGGGCCGTGAACGGTGCTGATGGCTGGTACACGCTATTGGACGGCCCCGTTGATCTTGTGCCCGACCTCCTGATAGGGCGCCTTCCAGTCGACGCAGACGAGCAGAACTGGGAATTTGTTAACGTTACTGACAAGACGGTCAATTACGAGCCGATAAGTGCGTCTGACAGTTGGACGGAGAAGGTCCTCCTGATGTCGGGCGGGAGCGATTCGGGCTTCACGTTTCAAACGGAAGGGCTCGGTGGCTTTCAAGCCTTCTTCGATGATATAGAAGGCCTCTATCCAGAGAGCGGCAGGACTTTTGAGCAACTGCATCGTCTCACTCCCGGCAATTCGGATTTTTCCTTCAGTCAGGAGGTTTGTGACTCAATAGCGGCTGGATTCGGCGTGGTTGGACTCTTTGATCATGCTAACCCCGTCAGCTTTAGTGGGGCGTTCTATCCAATGCACTACGACACGCTTCAGAATGTTGGAAAGCCGAGTCTGTTTCTTTCTATTGGCTCCTACTCTGGATTTCATGATCGACTTGACGAAACGACGTGGTGTTGCCCGTCAACGGCGTATGGCGGGGCCTGCATGGCCGCACCCAATACGTCGATTGACGATTGCGACGTTATTTCTGAGCGTCTTCTTGTTCAGCCCGCTGGTGCCATTGGCGTTGTAGCGTATCCGCGCACCCATCAGCCGCGTATTGTGCAGCAGGTCTTCGCGAATGTTTTCCGTGCACTTCTGCAGCATAAGCAGAGCCGTCTCGGCGACTTGGTTTTTGCCACAAAATTGCTGAGTGTAGATTCGGTTACGAGTGAAGCGCTCAACCTGCTAGGCGATCCTGCCCTCGACATTGGATATCAGTTTGACACGGTAGTTCAGGATTCAATTGATCTCGCCGTTACGGGCCTAAGCATGTCTTTCAGCGCTCCGTCCTTGCTGGATTTTGCTCCGAGCAGTGAGTCCATGTCTCTTGATGTTTCAGTATTAAACAACTGGAAGCACGATGCTATGGGCGTGCCAGTCGAGGTGTGGAACGGGCCTCCGGACGAGGCGGCCTCCGAGTTGCTCGATGACGTCGTCCTGGCAGCAGTGGCTGCCCACGATAGCGTTCGATGGACAGCAAGTATCGGTTCGTTTGTTGCCGGTGATCATGATATTTATGTTTCTGTCGACCCCGACAACACCCTAGATGACCCTATAAAAGACAACAACGTCTCGTGGAGAACGCTCCATGTGCGCGATTACGCCACGGGTTTCCCGAAGGCCATTGTGGGGCAGGCCGTAACAGTAGTGGATGCCCTCTTGGAATCACCGCGGAAGCTCGAAATTGCCGTGGACGCCAGTATCTATGATTCAGAGGGTGAGCGTCTTCCAAATAGTGGTCTTGGTGGGATCGTTTCAAACTTTTATCGAACCGACAAACGGCATGCCGTGAGGAGAGAAAATTATATTGGCGCGCCTGTGAACGGCACGGCTATGAGAATCGTGGAAGTTGGTACGGCGATCAGTGCAACCTTCACGATTCCAGGCAATGTTGCGGCGTTCGGCGTAGTCGATCACGGACTGCCTGACAGCATGCTGGTAGTTGTGCTAACCCAGGATGGCTCGCAGCGCAAGATCAGCCTGCACACGTGGCGTGGAGACACGAAATGGGCGCGCCAGATCGGCAATAGCGTTACGGCCTCCAGCTTCGTTGGGTTCTCGTTTGCAGTCGGTGACATTAGTGGCGATGGGGTGAGTGATATCGCCTACGCATTTAGCCCGCAGGATATACTTGGCCTAGGCTCTGTACCCGATTCGCTTGGCGTACTTGATGGGCGTACGGGCAGTCCACTGTGGGCTGTCGAAACTGGCAATCAGGAGTGTGCAGGCACGGTGGTTCGTTTGGTTGACATCGAGAACGACGGGGTGCTTTCATTGATGACGAACACCCGTGTTGACGGCATACAAATTGAAGATAGAATCCGATGCTATAGCAATACTGGCTCGCTAATGTGGGAGCTAGTCGCCGGCGAGGTATCGGAAATGAATCCGCCGACGACATTCTTTGCGCCAATGGACACGGACCACGATGGAACCAAGGAAATCGTATTCGCTCGTGGTGGGCGGTTGGCGATTGTGTCCGCTTCGGGTGGAACGGCCAGTATTGTTGCGGAGAGTACCGCGGGGGGTGACAGCCTTTATGTGTCGCCACCGCTAGCCGTGGACGTTGATGGGGACGATAACGTAGAAGTCATCATTCTGCAGCGCCTATGGAGTAGGTACCTGAATGAGTACTCAATGAGACTTTGTGTCTTCAATGGGGACTTGGCCTTTGCCTTTGCTCCACTCGACTACCGTTGGACCATGGCCAGCGGTAACCCAGTGGAATTCTCGCCGGTTGCGAGCGCCGGTGATATTGATGGTGACGGCAAAATTGAGGTCGTCTTCGGGTCTTCTGACGGTCTTCTCCACGCGGTTCGTGTTGGCTCAACAGCGGGACGGGAGGACTGGGCATCCGCTGCCGGGAATGCGATGGGAACCGGTCTTTACGAGCAAGTTCTCGCGGGAACTTACGGTGAGCCGGTCGCCATAAGCGGCCGGGCAAGAGTATTGTCAACAGCCATCTTCGAAGAGGGGCTCACGGTAACAGCTCCGTCCGATATTCAGGTTGGGACTCTTGATTCAGTCATAGTCGAAGAGCGTTTAGACGTTCGTGGATGTGCCCTGGATTCGGTGCGCATCCGGATTGATGAATTGGAGACGGCGGGTTCCCGGTGGGGCGGTGTTTTCTTTCAGAATGGCGTAGCCACTGGAAACATCAGCCACGCCGTGGTGACGAACGGGATGTCCGGTATCACAAATGGCTCGCCGTTGGCGGTCGCGGACTCGCGCTTGACGAGCTTTTCGATTGCCGGTCTGATTACGAATGACAGCCTTTGGGTCGAGGACACCGTGGTTGAGAGCTGCGACAGCGTTGGCGTGAGCGCCAGTGGCGGTGCATCTGTCTGGCTAAGCAACTCAACAATTCGCTCATGTCAGGATTCCGGCCTCCTGGTAACCGACGAGTCCTTTCTCAGCGCCAGCGCATCGTTGTTCGATGGCACCGAAATTGGGATAGAACTCGCACGAAAGACGGGTTCGTGGGTCAAGGCGCATGTCTCTGACTGTACGGTTACTGATGCGGAGTACGGTATTCGGGTCGTCGATTCGGGGGATTCTCTGGTCGTTGTTGAAGACTGTGAGATCGAGACGAGCAAAGTCGGAATTCATCTGGAGAATGCAGCCGCACTAGTAGACGGAGTTTCGATCGAAGCGGATCTCGTAGGGATTACGGCAATGAGTGGCACAGTTGGCACGGTCACTGAGTCGGCAGTTCGCAATTCAACGCTATACGGGCTGATTGCGTACGATGACGTAGATCTGAATGTCCTCGGTACCTCTTTTCGGGGCCACAATGTTGGAATATCACTGTCCGCAGCTGACGGAGACTGGGTCAAGGCTACCATCAGGCAGTGTGTGCTCGACGACAACCTTGATGGTATCTGGGTGGGTGACACGGGGGATTCGTCAGTCACAATTCAGCAGTGCGAGATCGATAGTAGCGCAACGAGCGGGATTATCGTCGATTCAGGTAGCGCGACGCTTCGCGGCACCACAATCACGAAAGGAACGATTGGTGTGCACGCAGACGGCAGCGCACCCAAGGTGGGGCCGCACAACACGATCCAGTACAACACCGTCGGGGTCACGTGCGAACATTCTGCGACGGCTGTGGTGGAGTCGTGCCTCATTACGCAGAACACATATGCTGTGACCGTCCGCACTGGCTCGAACCCCGACCTTGGCCACGCGACGGGAGGGGTGTCGACTGGTTATAATGTCTTCACGCCCACAACATCGCTCTTCGTGCATAACAACACGTCGAACACCGTGAGCGCCGAGAACAACTACTGGCCAGCCAGTCCCCCGACGATCTGTACCCCGCTTGGGACGAAGATTGCTGGCCCTGTCGATGCGGACCCGGCAGTCTGTACACCGCCCCCGGCATTCCTTGTGCTGGACCGAACCGTGGTTGCTGAAGAGCAGGTTCTCGTCCCGCAGAGGTTCGAGATGTCGCAGAACTTCCCAAATCCGTTCAATCCGGTGACCACCATCACTTACGGGGTGCCCGATCCGGGGGCCAAGGTAGAGATCGTGATCTATGACGTAACCGGCCGTCGCGTGGTCGATCTCGTTCGCGCTCATCGGACACCCGGCCGCTATCGAATGACCTGGGATGGTCACAATTCGCGCGGAGAGCCGGTGTCCTCTGGTGTATACTTTATACGTATGCGCGCCGGAGCTTTTGTCGAGACGCGCAAGCTTCACCTCTTGCGGTAGGAGGCGACTAATGGCCTTCAAGGGAAGAATATTTTGGTGGCTCGCTATCGCCGTGGTCACGTCCATGGGAGCAAGCACCGTAAGTGCTGCTGAAGAGGACATACTGGTGTATCCAGGCGATGTCACAATGTTTCAAGAATCCGATACCACCCGTGGGACTGCCTATACACTTTCGTACGCGCTTCCAGCCGGCCTAACCACCGTAAGCCTCGGACGAGCGATCATGGAGCTCCATGTGGACGTTGGGGTTAAACCGAGGGGCGAGTTTGAGAGCCCGGCCCCATTGTTCGAGGTCTATGCGTTGAAGCAACCGATACTTGGTGTGTTTGATCCGGAACGATTGAAATCGGCTGGGCGCGTTCACCGCCCGGTTGCTCTTGGGGCTTCACGTCGAGTGGTGCTTGATGTGACCGAAATCGTGCGTGCACATCTCGAGGCGCGGCTCGTCAACAATGGAATGGCAGTAGGATCGTTGACCGGCGAGCGAGACGGAGAATTCACGTTTCGTTCTGGCATGCTTCCTGGCGGGGCAATCGGTCGAATCGTTCTGCTGCCAAGAGGGGAGAGGATGTTGCCATGAGAGCAACCGTATTCATGCTGGTCATTATCTCAATTGCCTCGCTCGCGAGCGCGCGGACGTGGCGCGTGGATACTGCCGGCACCGGCGACGCGCCCACGCTGCACGCGGCCATGGACAGTGTCATGTCTGGCGATATCGTTTTGGTCGAAGCGGGGCAGTACGATTTGCCGGCTGCGTTAGGCGTGCCCGGTGGGGTTCAATTGATTGGCGAATCGGGAGCGGCGCATACGGTGATTCAGCGCGACGCTCCTCCCGGAATTGCGGCCGTATACCTCCTGAGTGGTTCATCGATGCGCGGAATACACCTGCGGGCTAGCACATCACCGGTGTTGTACTCACACGGTGGCACGGACATCGTGTTTTGCATCGTGGAAGCTACGGCCTACGTCAGTCTTGTGCAGATGGGCGGTCCAACGGAATTCACCCGTTGTCTGCTCCTTGGTGGGGCACTTGAGTTCCCGCTTAGTGCCGTGACAAGCATCCTGGCAACGACTCTCCTTGCCGGTGTAGCGGGATCGGATTTCTTCTCGTGTGACTTTGCGGGGGCAGTGGATCCGTCCATCGAGATATCGGAGTTGGACTTCAATTTCTCGTTGGATCCGGAGTTTTGTGGCCTGTCGGGGAGCGGGAACTACTTTTTGAAGTCGACGTCGCCGTGCCTGCCGGAGAACAATCCGTTTGGCTTTGCGGTGCCGATCGGGCCGTTGCCGATGGGGTGTGGGAGTGTGGCGGTGGAGGAGAAGACGTGGGGTGGCGTGAAGGCGTTGTATCGGGATAGGTAGTTGCGGCATTTGACCGGAGTGGTAGGAGTCCCATTAGTTTGCACGAGTCATTGCACGCATGCGTACGCGAGGTTGCGGAGCGCGAGGGCGTTTCGATCAGCCGTGTGTCCGATAGGCGGTTTCACGGACCGAGTATGTGCACGTGGGACTCACCGAGAAGAAGGCACGAGAGATCGGAGACATTGTCGTCGCGACGGTCGGATTCGACGAAACCACGCGAACCATCATCGACGGCCGCAAGACCGGTTTCTGCAAGCTGCTGGTCGAGCGATCAACACGGAAAATCGTCGGGTGCCACGTCGTGGGTGAGCGTGCCGTCGAGATAGTCCAGGTGGCGGCCATCGCGGTGTCAAGCGGGATGCGCGTGGAAGACCTCGCGCAAGTACCCCTGTCGGGGGTGCTGGCGAGGGTATCGTATCGGGCGATTTCTCAACTCGGCGTGGAGCTGCGCACCGGCGTTCCGCCGGACGGCTCGGGCTGAGCGCGCGCATCGGTTCGTGACGTAAACTGCCCGGCGACCGCCTTGGCCGAGGGCCGCCCGTCGATTCCGTTCTACTGGGGGCGTTCACAGGTTGCGCTCAAACGCTGTCCCTCTCTATAATGCCGACGGGTTCGAGCGGGCGAGATGATCGCGGGCGGCTTCGCGCCGCTCGAGGAAAGTCCGAGCTCCACGGAGCAGGGTGCCGGGTAACGCCCGGCGGAAGCGATTCCAGGGAAAGTGCCACAGAAAACACACCGCCCAAGACCGGTGCAAACCGGGACGGCAAGGGTGAAAAGGTGAGGTAAGAGCTCACCGGGCTTCCGGTAACGGCGGCCGTCATGGTAAACCCCACCCGGTGCAAGACCAAATAGGAGAGCAGAAGCGCTCCGCTTCGCGAGGACTCTCGGGTTGGTCGCTCGAGGTGTCCGGTAACGGGCATCCCAGACAAATGATCGTCCCCCTCGGGGAACAGAACTCGGCTTACGTCCCGCTCGGGCCCATTTTATTTCATGAACAAATTCCGCTGGGTGGTTACGGACGGTACGAATGGCGCGGGCGACCTCGCCTCGGCGCTCGCCATTCCGATTGCGGGTGCACGCCTGCTCAAGCTGCGCGGCCTGTCCGATCCCACCGCCGCGCGCGCATTCCTGTCGCCGCCCGAGTCGAGCAATCACGATCCGTTTGCGTTTGAGCGCATGCGTGAAGCGGTCGCGCTGGTGGATGCCACCGCGCGCGCGGGCCGTACGGTGCTGATTCATGGCGACTACGACGCCGACGGCATCTCGGGCACGGCGATCCTCTATCACTACTTCAACGGCGCGTTCGCAACCGTGTCGCGCTTCGTGCCGGATCGCCGGCGCGACGGCTACGGCGTGGCCGATCGCGCGGTGGAGTGGGCCCTCGATCAGAAGGTCGGGCTGTTCATCGCGGTGGACTGTGGCACGTCGGATGGGGTGAAACTCAAGAAGCTCGTCGACGCGGGGATTCCGGTGATTGTGTGCGATCATCACCAGTTGCCGTTGGAAGGTTTCGAGGGTGGGCTGCTGCTCAACCCCGTGCGCCCCGGCGAGAGCTATCCGTTTGACGGACTGTGCGGCGCGGGTGTCGCCCACAAGCTGGTGCAGGCGCTGCACGCGTCGGGCTTCAAGGGCGCGCAGAATCCGGACGAGCTGCTGGACCTGGTGGCGCTCGCCACGGTGGCCGACATGGCGCCGCTCGTGGACGAGAACCGTTTTCTGGTCAAGGCGGGACTGGCCCGCATCAACCGCGGCATGCGCGCGGGCCTCGAGGCCATCCGCGGCTTCGCGCGCCTCAACGGGAGCGAGATCACGGCGCGCCACCTGTCGTTCGCGTTCGCACCGCGCATCAATGCGCCCGGCCGTATTTCGCGCGCGAAGGTGTCGCTGGAGATCCTGTGCGCGAGCGCGCGCGACCGCGCCTTTGAGCTCGCGCGCACACTCGAACAGGACAACGAGAAGCGGCGCGAACTGACCCGGCTGGTGCAGGATGAAGCCGTCGCGGTCATCAACGGCATGCCCGACCGCGAGACGCGCGGCGGATTCGTGCTCGCCGGGGAGAACTGGGATGAAGGCGTGCTCGGGATTGCCGCGGCGCGCGTGGTCGAGGAGTTCGGCCGGCCCGCGATCCTCATGAGTCCCAGCAACGGTTTGCTGAAGGGCTCGGGGCGCAGCGTGCCCGGTGTGAATCTCAAGCAGGAACTCGACCGCTTCCACGGCGACCTGCTCCGCTACGGGGGGCATGCGGGCGCGGTCGGTCTCACAATGGAACCCGCGCGGCTGGCCGGTTTTGCGGACGCATTCTCCGAGCGCCTGCGCGCGCTGGCGGAACCCGTCCGCGGCGTGCCGCTGCGGATCGACGCGGAGTTGACCATCCCCGAGTGCAGCAACGAACTGCTCGATTTCCTGTCGAAGTGCGAGCCGTTCGGCAACGGCAACCCGGAACCCGTGTGGATGCTGCGCGATGTGCAGATCACGCGCGACACCAGCCTGGTGGGCGACGGTCACATGAAACTGTTCTTCGTGGACGACAGCGGCACGCGCGGGTCGGCGATTGCGTTTGGCTGGGACCGGCCGCAGTCGCCCGAGGACCTGCAGGGGCGCGCGGTCGACCTGGCGGTTACGATCCGCAAGGGAGCGTACCTCGGCTCCGTCTATCCTGACCTGCGCCTCGTGGACCTGCGCGAAAGCGGGAGCTGATGCGCGTCGTCGTGCAGCGCGTCGCGCGCGCGAGTGTTGCCGTCGAAAGCCGCGACGTGGGGAGCATCACGCGCGGCTTTCTGGTGCTGGCGGCGTTTGCCAGCACCGACGGCGAAGAGACGCTGCGCTGGATGGCGCGCAAGGTGGCGTCGTTGCGGATCTTTTCCGACGAGAGCGAACGCATGACGCTCGCGCTGGATGCGGTGGATGGACGCGTGCTGGTGGTGCCGCAGTTCACGCTCTACGGCGACGTGCGCAAGGGCGCGCGGCCCAGCTTCGAGCAGAGCGCCGCGCCGGATGACGCGCGCGCGCTGTACGAGCGGTTCGTCGCGCTGCTGCGGGAGGAACTCCCGGGTCGCGTGGAGACCGGCGAATTCCAGGCATCGATGCAGGTGTCGCTCGTCAACGACGGCCCGGTGACCATTGTCATCGACAGGGAGTAACGTGAACCCATTCGTCACCCCCCACGGTCAGCAGGACCTGGTTCTCGCGTCGCGCTCGCCGCGGCGCGCCGGCATTCTGCGTGGACTCGGCTTCGACTTTATCATCGACCCGGCGCCGGAGTCGCTGGAGGACGGCGTGACCCACGACGATCCGTTCGTGGTGCCCGGGCTGCTGGCGGTGCGCAAGTGCGCGCACGTGGCCGCGCGGCATCCGGGGGCGCTGGTGCTAGCCGCCGACACCGTGGTGATCGTCGACGGCGAGATCCTCAACAAGCCGGCCGACGATGCGCAGGCGTGCGCGTTCCTGCGCCGGCTGGCCGGTCGTGCCCACACCGTGGTGACCGGCGTCGCGTTGCGTTGTGACGCGCGCGGCGTGGCGCTCGCGGCCAGCGAGCGCACACGCGTTTCGTTTCGCAATCTGGACGACGGCGACATCGAACGCTACGTCGCCACCGGCGAAGGCCGCGACAAGGCGGGATCGTACGCGGCGCAGGGCGTGGGCGCCGGGCTGATCCGCTCCGTCGAGGGTTGCTTCTTCAACGTGGTCGGGCTGCCGGTCGCGCGCGTGCTCGACATGCTGCGCGAGGTGCAGACATGAGTACGTTCGCCGCGCTCCCCACCGTCCGGTTCTCGAACGGCGCGTTGCGTATCATCGACCAGACGCTCCTGCCGCAGCAGCATCAGATCATCCCGCTCACCACCGTCGATGCCGTGTGCGAAGCCATCCGCGCGCTGCGCGTGCGCGGTGCGCCCGCCATTGGCGTTGCGGGTGCGTACGGTCTGCTGGTCGCCATCGAGGCGGCGTGGCCCGGCGATTCCCCCGTGTTCGACTCCGGCATCGACGACGCGGGTAATGTGTCCGCGCCCCGCGTGCGGCGCGTGCCCGTGGCGGCGCTCCCGGAACTGCAGGCGTGTCTCCGCGAAGCCGGCGAGCGCATTGGCTCGGCGCGGCCGACCGCGGTCAACCTGCCGTGGGCGGTGGCGCGCATGCGGCGGGTGTGGGAAGCCGCGCGCGACGCTCGCGGTCTGCTGGAAGCGCTTGTCGCCGAGGCGGACGCGATCCTCTGCGAGGATCTGGCAATGGGACGCGACATGACCGCGCACGGCGCGGCGCTTTTGCCGGCCGAATGCGCCGTGCTCACGCACTGCAACACCGGCGCTCTGGCGACGGGCGGGATGGGCACCGCGCTGGGCGTGGTGCTCGCCGCGCACGCGCGCGGCGGCCGCGTGCACGTGTTCGCCGACGAGACGCGCCCGCTCCTGCAGGGCGCCCGGCTGACCGCGTGGGAGTGCACGACGCGCGGCATCCCGGTCACCGTGCTGGTGGAGGGCGCGGCCGCGTCGCTGCTCGCGGCGCGCAAGGTGCAGGCCGTGCTGGTGGGCGCGGATCGCATTGCGGCCAACGGCGACACCGCCAACAAGGTGGGAACACTGGGACTCGCGGTACTCGCGGAGCGCTACGGCGTGCCGTTCTATGTGGTCGCGCCGACGAGTACCATTGATACGTCGCTGCCCGATGGTTCCGGGATCCCCATCGAACAGCGCGCGGCCGCCGAGGTCGCGCGGGTTGGCGCCGCCGTGACGCTCGCCGACGGCGCGCTGGTCTACAACCCGGCATTCGACGTCACGCCCGCCGCGCTGATCACCGCCATCGTCACCGAGCGCGGCGTGCACCGCCCGCCGTACCGGTTCGGCGCGCCATGAGTCGCAAGATCTTCACGGTTTCCGAAGCCGACGGGCTGATCCCGGCGCTGGTCGACGTGTTTCGCGAGATCGGCGCGCACAAGCGCAACATCCGCGAACTCGCGGGCAAACTCGAGGTGCTGGAACTGCTGTGGGGCACCGCGCTCCGCGATGGCAACCACCCCGACCATCCCGAGTCCATGGCGCACCGCGAGGGGATCGACCGCGCGCTGCGCGGAATCCAGACCGCGGTGGAGCGCGGTATTCTGGATCGCGGCATGCGCTTTCCGGCCGGTGGTATCGAGGAAGGGCTGGTGGATTTTCCCACCACCTACCAGGCCCGCTGGGTGCTCCTGTGCTGGAAGCTCGGCGAGCGCCACCTGGAGTACTGGCACGAACTGGACGGCGGTTTTCGCGGCCGCCACAAGCTCACCGAGGCGCAGCGCCTCGTGATGGGCACCGACGATCCCGATTCGCTGGAGGATCCCGGTCTCGACCTGTGACTGCGTCGCCGTAGCCTTTCGCCCCGTCTTCGGGTACCATCATTCCATGAACGTCGATCTTACCGGACAACGCGCGCTGGTTACCGGCGCCAGCCGCGGCATCGGCCGGGCGATCGCGTCCGCGCTCGCGGCATCCGGCGCGCATGTGGTCGCGCACTATCGGACGCAACGCTCGGGCGCGGAGGCGGCGGTGGCGGGGCACGAAGGCTGCTCGGTGGCGGCCGCCGATCTCGCCGACCCGAAGGCGTGTTCGCAACTCGTGGCTGGCGTCGTGGACACCCTCGGCGGTCTCGATCTGGTTGTCAACAACGCCGGCGTCGCGATGGAGTCACCGCTGGGCGGCGCGCTCTCCGACTGGCTGGCCGACTGGCGCACGACCATGTCGGTCAACCTCGACGCGGCGGCCATCATCGCGCGCGACGCAATTGCCCACTTCCGTGGCGCGGGCGGCGGGCGCATGGTTTTCATCGCGTCACGGGCCGCGTTTCGGGGCGACACGCCCGAATACATGGCGTACGCCGCTTCCAAGGGGGGCATGGTGGCGCTCTCGCGCTCGATCGCGCGCGGAATGGGGTCGCACGGGATCAAGTCGTTCGTGGTCGCCCCCGGCTTCACGCGCACCGAAATGGCGGAGTCGTTCATCGCGCGCTACGGCGAGGAATTCGCGATGAAAGACATGGCGCTGGATCGCATGACGGAGCCCGGCGACATCGCGCCGCTGGTGGTATTCCTGGCCAGCGGGCTCGCCGACCACTGCACCGGCACCTCCATCGACGTCAACGCCGCGAGTTATGTGAGGTGACACGGTGACCGTCGACGCCCGCGCTGCCGATCTCTTTGCCCGCACGCCGATCAACTCGTTTCTCCAGTTGTCGCTCGTCCACCGCTCATCCGAGCGCGTGGAGGTGCGCGCGCGCGCGTCGGGCGCCCTGGCGCAGGAGTACGGCATCGTCCAGGGCGGCATCGTGAGTGCCATCGCCGACACCGCAGCGGTGTACCTGCTGATTCCTGAAGCCATGGACCGCGGCAAGGTCACCGGTGTTGAGTTCAAGATGAACTTCCTGCGTCCGGCGGTCGTGGACGGCGGGGAACTGGTCGCGGTCGCGATCCCGCTGCGCGTCGGCCGGCGCGTGGCCGTCTGTTCGGTCGACGTGAGCCAGGACGGGAAGCACCTCGCGCGCGGACTGTTCACGTATCTGATCAGCGCATGAGTTCCGTTGCCACGCATGAATTCGAGATGCCCGTGCCCGGGCTCGACGCCGGCGTGGCGGCGGTGCTGGAGACTCCGGCCGACGCGGTGGCCGCGTACGTGTTCGCGCACGGTGCCGGAGCCGGGATGCGGCACGCGTTCATTGCCGAGACCGCCGCGATGCTGCACGGCGAACATATTGCAACCTTGCGTTACCAGTTTCCTTACATGCAGGCCGGAGGCCACCGTCCCGATCCGCCCGCGCGTCTCGAACGCACCGTGCGCGCGGCGATCGCGACCGCGGGGACGATGCTGCCCGGAGTTCCGTTGTTCGCGGGCGGCAAGTCGATGGGGGGCCGCATGACCTCACAGGCCGCCGCGTCGGAGCCGCTTTCGGGCGTGCGCGGACTCGCATTTCTGGGGTTCCCGCTGCACCCGCCCAAACGCCCGGGCACGACGCGCGCCCGGCACCTGGCCGACGTCACCGTACCGATGCTGTTCATTCAGGGCACGCGCGACGACCTCGCGGACCTCGATCTCATTCAGGGCGTCTGCACCGGACTCGGCGGGCGTGCCACGCTGCACGTGGTCGACGGCGGCGACCACTCGTTCAAGGTCTTGAAGCGTTCGGGCCGGACGCAGCCCGACGTGATGAACGAGATCCGGGACACGATGTCGGCGTGGCTGCGCCAGCATGCTTCATGATGACCCAGGAGGGTTCAATGCATCATTCACCGCGTTTTCTCAAGATAGTCGACGATACCCGCCCGCGCGTGTGCGAAACCGATATCCACCGGATTCGCGATCGCATCGCGCGCGGGGACTCCTTCTACCTCGTGGACGTGCGCGAGGATCGCGAGTGGGAGCACGGACATCTGCCCGGCGCGATCCACCTGGGCAAGGGCGTGATCGAACGCGACGTCGAACTCACGATCCCCGATTTCGACGCCGATATCGTGCTCTACTGCGGCGGCGGGTTTCGTTCCGTGCTCGCGGCGGAGAGCCTGGCGCGCATGGGTTACCGCAACGTGTGTTCGATGGATGGCGGGTATCGCGGCTGGACCGAGGCCGGATTTCCGGTCGATGTCGACCGCTGACCTCCGCAATGGCGAGCGCCAATCGCTATCCCGTTCCGGCCGCGCGCGTGCGCGTGGAAGATCGCATCCAGAACAGCCGCTTCATCGCGACGCTGGCGCGCGCCGCGAGTCCTGACGAGGCGCGCGGACTCGTTGACGAGTTGCGCGCGGAGTTTCCCGACGCCAACCACCACTGCTTCGCGTTCCTCAGCGGTCCCCCGGGCAGCACGGGTGCGATGGGTTCGAGCGACGATGGCGAGCCCGGTGGCACCGCCGGCCGGCCCATGCTGTCGGTCCTGCTGAACTCGGGGCTCGGTGACGTCGTCGTGGTGGTCACACGCTACTTCGGCGGCGTCAAACTGGGGACCGGCGGGTTGGTGCGCGCCTACAGCGGGGCGGTGCAGCACGCGTTGCGCGCGGTGGAAACCGTGGAGCGGGTCGAGATGGTGACGGTGCGCGTGACGTTTCCATACCCGCAAACCGATACCGTGCGCCGCCTGCTCGACCGCGTGGGTGCGGTCATCACCAGCGAGGAGTTCGGCGGCGAGGCGTCGCTTCTGATGCGGATTGCGGAAGACCGGCGGGAAGAAATCGCGCGCGCGCTGCTCGACGCCACCGCGGGCACCGCGCGGGTTACCGGCGCCGAATAACGGGTGGAGAATCCGCCGCCCGGCTGCTAGTATTCGTGCAATGGAAAACACCAACCGGCTCAAGGGCAAAAATGTCATCGTCACCGGCGCCAGCGCCGGCTTCGGCGCGGCCATCGCGCGTTCGTTTGCCGCGTACGGTTGTGCGCTGGAATTATGGGCGCGCCGGCGCGATCGTCTGGTGAGCCTGCGCGACGAGCTGCAGCGGACACACGACGCGAAGGTCTCGCTCCGCGTCCTCGACGTGCGCGACCGGGGTGCGGTTGCATCCGCCGCGGAGGACCTGCGTTCCGCCGGCTGGGCGCCGGACGTGCTGGTGAACAACGCCGGGCTCGCATCGGGTTTCGATCCGATCCACGAGGGTGATTACGCGGACTGGGACGCGATGATCGACACCAACCTGAAAGGACTGCTCAACGTGACCCGCGAGATACTCCCGATGATGGTGGAGCGCGATGCCGGTCACGTGATCAACATCGGGAGCGTCGCGGGTTACATGGCGTACCCGAAGGGCAACGTCTACAACGCGACCAAGTTCGCCGTGCGCGGCCTCACCGAGGCAATGGCGGTGGACCTGTTCGGGACGCGCGTGCGCATGTCGAGCGTGGATCCGGGCGCGGCCGAGACGGAATTCTCGCTGGTCCGCTTCCATGGCGATGACGACCGCGCCCGCAAGGTGTACGACGGCTTCCAGCCGCTGACCGCGCAGGACGTCGCCGACGCGGTGCTGTATGTGGCCAACGCACCCGCGCACGTCAACGTGTCCAAACTCGTGATCATGCCGACCGCGCAGCGCAACCCCTACCTGATCGACCGCAAGGGCTGAGCACGATGGCTGACGAACCCCGCATCGATGCCGCGACGCTGCGCGACTGCGCCGAAGCCGTCGGCATCCCGTCCGCGCGCCGGCACATCTTTCTGTGCGCGGACCAGACCAACCCCAAGTGCTCCACGCGCGAGGAATCGCTGGCGTCGTGGAATTTTCTCAAACGCCGTCTGAAGGAACTCGGTCTGTCCGAGGCCGGGATCGCGCGCACCAAGGCCAACTGTCTGCGCATCTGCCGCGGTGGTCCGGTCGCGGTGGTGTATCCCGAGGGAACATGGTACGGCGGCTGCACGCCCGAGGTGCTGGAAGTCATCATCCAGCGGCACCTGATCGGCGGTGAGCCCGTCGAGGAGTATGTGATTCTCACCCAGCCCCTCGCCGGCGGGACGGTTGACCGGCCGGCGGGCGATCCGCCGGCATGAATCCCGCGGTCGGCGGCATTCTCGAGACCGCGCTCTACGTCGACGACGTCGCGCGTTCCGCGGAGTTCTACACCGCCCTGTTCGGCTTTCCCACCCTGATCGCTAGCGATCGCATCGTCGCGCTCGACGTCGCCGGGCGCGACGTGCTCCTTTTGTTCAAGCGCGGCGCGACCACCCAACCGATCCCGCTCGAAGACGGATTCATTCCACCCCACGACGCAGGCGGGAACATTCATCTCGCGTTCTCGGTCGCGTTGGAGTCGTTGCCGGACTGGGAGGCGCGCCTCGCCGGGCGCGGCGTGGCGGTCGAATCGCGCCACCGTTGGCCGCGCGGCGGGACGAGTGTCTACTTTCGCGATCCGGACGGTCACCTCGTGGAACTGGTGACGCCGGGGTGCTGGGCCACCTACTGATCCGCGTGCGGCGGCAGATAGCGCGCCGCCGTCTTCTCGAACTCACGAATCTGTTCGCGTTGCCAGTCGTTGTCGCGGCCGAACTCGCGCGCGAGCACCGCGGCCACCCGTGGCGCCAGGCGCGCGGCACCGCGCGCGTCGAGCAGCAGTGCGCGCGAACGCCGCGCGAGCACGTCTTCGATGGTGCGCGCCATGTCGTTGCGGACCGCATCGCGCACGAACGCATCCAGCGCGGCGTCGGTGCCACCGCCGTCATCGGTCTCCGCCATCGCGCGCGCTTCCAGCGGGTCGCGGGCGGCGTTCTCCGGCGGTATGTCGAGCGCGAGCCGTGGTGTCGTGCTGGCGGGAGCGGACAATCGGGCCACCGCACACGCGCGGTCGACCGCGTGTTCGGCCATCAGGCGGTAGGTCGTCCACTTGCCGCCGGTGATCGTGACGAGACCGCCCGGCGACACCACCACGCGGTGGTCGCGGCGCAGCGATGCAGTACTGCCGGAACCGGCGAGCAGCGGCCGCAGCCCCGCGTACACGGAGCGGATGTCGGCTGGTTGCGGGGCCGTTGCGAGATAACGGGCGGCGTGACGCAGGAGGTAGTCGACATCGTCGCCCGCCGCGACCGGTTCGTCGTTCGTGACATTGGACGGCGTGTCGGTGGTGCCCACCAGCAGGCGGCCGCGCCATGGAATCACGAACAGCACGCGCCCGTCTTCGGTATTCGGCACGAGGATCGCGGTGCCGCCCGGTGAAAACGACTCGTCGAGCACGATATGCGTCCCGCGACTCGTCCGTACCATCGCCGTCGCGGCCGGGTCATCCATGCGGCGGACGGCATCCACGCCGATGCCGGCGGCATTGATCACGACGCGCGCGCCGATCTCGAAGGCCGCGCCGGTTTCGACGTCATGCGCGATGACACCGCTCACGCGCGCGCCGGATCGCGCGATGCCGTCCACGCACACATGGTTGACGACCGCCGCGCCGTGCCGTGCCGCGCTGCGCGCGAGCGCCAGTGCGAGTCTCGCATCGTCGAACTGCCCGTCGTGGTAGAGCACCCCGCCGCGGAGTCCGTCGCGGTGCAGCCCGGGAAGGCGTGCGATGGTGTCGGCGCGCGAGAGCACCCGCGTCTCGTCGCCCGCGGGGGAAAGCAGCCCGTACAGCAACAGCCCCGCACCGTAAAACGCGCGTTCGTAGAAGCGGTAGGCCGGCACGACGAAGGGCGCGGGGTGCACGATGCCGGCCGCGTTGCGCCGCAACCGCTCGCGTTCGCGCAGTGACTGCGCCACCAGCGAGAACTGACCCGCGCGCAGGTAGCGCACGCCGCCGTGTGCGAGCTTGGTGCTGCGGCTGGAGGTTCCGTGGGCGAAGTCACCGCGTTCGACCAGCGCCGTCCGCAACCCGCGCGCCGCGGCGTCCAGGGCACAGCCGAGGCCGGTCGCGCCCCCGCCGATCACGAGCACGTCCCAGGGCGTGGTTTCCGTGCGCAGCCGGCCGAGCATGTCGTCGCGGTTCATGGGCGGGACGTTACCCGAGGGCATGGCCGGACTTCCACCTTGTTTTGACGAACCCGTTGCGGTTTAATCTGACGACACCATTTCAATAGAAAGTGATCAGACATGGAGACCACGAGGGAAGCCGGCCACATGAACCACGAAATCGACTCCACACCCCCGGAAAAACTCGATCGCCCCAGTGTGGCGGCGCTCGACGACGTGCTCGGACACGCGTTCAAGGTGCTCGACGACGGCTTTGTGCGCGTCGTCGACTACATGGGTTCGGACGAGTCCATCGTGCAGGCGGCGCGGGTTTCGTACGGCAGGGGCACCAAACTGGTGCACGAAGACCGCGGGTTGATCCGCTATCTGATGCGGCACCGCCACACCACGCCGTTTGAAATGTGCGAGGTCAAGCTGCACGTGCGCGTGCCGATGGACTGCTGGCGGCAGTGGATTCGCCACCGCACCGCCAACGTGAACGAATACTCGACGCGCTACTCGGTGGCCATCGACGCCGCCCAGGCCACCGCGCCGGGCGAGTGGCGCCTGCAGTCGGCCGGCAACCGCCAGGGAAGCGCCGGGTTCGTGGACACGAAGGCGGGCGAGACGTTGACCCGGCAGGAGGCCGACCTGCACCGGCAGTCGCGCCGCATCTACGAGGAACGTATCGCGATGGGCGTCGCGCGCGAACAGGCGCGCAAGGATCTTCCGTTGTCGACCTATACCGAGGCCTACTGGAAGGTGGACCTGCACAACCTGCTGCACTTCCTGTCGCTGCGCATGGAGGATCACTCGCAGGAGGAGATCCGCAATTACGCGTGGACGATCGGCGAGAAGATCGTCGCGCCGTGGGTGCCGCACACGTGGGAGGCGTTCCTCGACTACCGGATGAACGCGCTGCCGCTGTCTTCCATCGAGGTCGAAGTCGTTCGCGCCATCGCGTCGGGTGACCCGGCGCACGCGCTCGCGGTGGCGAAGCGGCTCAACTGGCTCGAAACCGGGAAGACCGGCGCGCTCAAGCGCAACCGCGAGCGCGACGAGCTGGAAGCCAAACTGGCGCAGCTCAACCTCACCGCGCCGTGGCGCTGACCGGGGACCGCCGGCGTGCAGGGCGTTCTGAAGCTGCTCCGCCCCGCGGACCTCGTTCCGCACGAGGCCGTCGATCCGGAGCGCGTCACCGCGCTCATTGAAGAGTTGCGCGCATCGGGCGAGTTCTACCCGCCGGTGCTGGTGGACGACGCGACGCGGGTCATCCTCGACGGCCACCACCGCTGGCGGGCGTCCACCACGATGGGGCTGCGCGCGTTGCCGTGTTACTGCGTCGACTACCTGGGTGACCCGATGATCCGCGTGATGTCGCGCCGTCCGGGGATCTCCGTCAGCAAGCCGGAGGTGCTCGCGATGGCGAAGTCAGGAAACGTCTACCCGCTCAAGACTACCCGCCACATGTACGACCTGCCCGAGTCCGTCGAGCCGATCGCGCTGGACCGGCTGCTCGGCAACTGAGCGTGCCGCCGATGGACGACGCGGCGCGCGGCGCGCGCGACATCCGGCGGGTGGTGCTCGTCTCCAGCCTCGGCTTCTGTGCGCTGCTCACCGCGCTCGCCTGGATTCTGCTCCGTGTGCGTGGCACCCCGTTCGCTACCGTCTTCGTCACCCCCACGCCGATCGCGTCGGCGCTGACCGGTGTCGTGGCCGGTGCGGCCGGTGGCGCGGTGTGCGTGGCGGTGGTGCTGCGGGTGCGCGCGCTGGCGCGACTGCGGCGTCTCGCCGGCGAGGCGCTCGCCGGCATCGAACCGCGCGGGTACCATCTTGCGCTGGTGGCGTGCGCCGCGGGCTGGGGGGAAGAGCTGTTGTTTCGCGGCGCGCTGCAGCCGATTGCCGGCATCTGGCTGACCAGCGCAGCGTTCGTTCTTCTGCACGGCGCGCTGCGCCACCGTAACCGCGGCGGAGCCGCGTTCGCCGCGTTTCTGTTTGCCGCGAGCAGCGGGCTGGGTTGGCTGGCGCGGGAACAGGGGCTGGCGGCCGCGATGCTCGCCCACGCGGCCTACGACCTCGTGGTGCTGGCCGGAATCCGGGCCGCCGCGACGAATTATTGACAGAACGGCCGTGTGTGCGTGACGCTGGGGGCCAAGTCAACCCCGCGCGGTGTCCGCGTGGAGACCTGGAGGAGTCGATATGATCAGTAGAAAGATTCTGTGTGTCGCCGTGCTGGCGGCGGCCGTGATGGGATGTTCGGGGGGCAAGGAAGTTACGCGCATCGATCCGGGTGAGACGGTCGACCTGTCCGGCCGCTGGAACGATACCGATTCGCGCCTCGTGTCCGAGGAAATGATTGCGGATTGCATGTCGCGGCCGTGGAAGGGCAACCACGTCCAGGCCACCGGCAAGCGCCCGATCGTGATCGTCGGCACGGTGCGCAACAAGTCGAGCGAGCACATCGCCGTCGGAACGTTCATCGGCGACATCGAACGCGCGTTCATCAACTCCGGCGAAGCCGAAGTGGTGGCCAGCGCCGAGGAGCGCGAGCAGATTCGTGACGAGCGCGGGGACCAGCAGCAGTACTCCAGCGAGGAGACGATGAAGAGCTGGGGCCGTGAACACGGCGCCGACTACATGCTCTCCGGTGTCATCAACAGCATCGAGGATCAGGAAGGCGGCAACATGGTGGTCTTCTACCAGATCGACCTCAACCTGATCGATCTCGAGAAGAACACCAAAGTCTGGCAGGGCCAGAAGAAGATCAAGAAGTTCATTTCCAACTCGGGCCACAAGCTCTAACGGGCAATGTTTCCCGGTAACGGCTTCCTCCGCCGCCCGTCCCCGCGGACGGGCGGCCGCCTGCTTCTGCTCGCGCTCGTCGTCACGTTGGGCGGTCTGGCGGCGTGCGCGAACTACATGGCCCGTTCCACGGCCATCCGGGGTGCGCTCGCCAGCGGCGCGTACGAGGAGGCGCTCGATCAGGCCGCGGACATCGATCCCTCCAACTCGCTGCTCCTGCTGCTCTACGAACAGGGTCTCATCTACCATTGCAAGGGCGACTACGACGAGAGCAACCTGGCCTTCGCGCGCGCCGAGGCCGTGCTGGACGAGCTCTACACGCGCAGCATCACGCGCGGCATCGCGTCGCTGGCGGTTTCCGAGACCATCGAGCAGTACCGCGGGGATCCGTTCGAGGCCGTGTTCGTCAACTATTACAAGATTCTCAACTACCTCGCGCTGGGGGAAGTGGACGAGGCGATGGTGGAGTGCCGCCGTGTGAATCGCCGCCTGCAGATGTTCAAGGACGGCGGCGACACCTACTTCGAGGATGATCCGTTCCTCCAGTACATGACCGGTCTCGTGTACACGCGCGGCCGTGAACTCACCGACGCCGAGGTGTCGTATCGTCGCGCGATCGGTCTCTACGACGACCCGGAGTTCCAGGCCACGGCGCCCGCGCCCGGCTGGGCGTATTGCGACGCCGCGGCGCTGGCGCGGATCGTGGGTGACGCCGACGATGCGAGTGCGTACGCGGCGCACGGCGAGTGCCCGCCGGAGGGGCTCAGCCGCGTCAACATCATGCTCGACTGCGGCCAGATCGCGGCCAAGGCCGAGGAGAGCATCGTGCTCCCGATCTTCGAGGACGATCGCTGGGACGATGACGAGGAGTTTGCGCACGTCATGGCCGAGCGGCACGGCAAGACCTACCGGCGCGACGTGCGTGTGAAGTACTGGCTCAAGGTGGCGCTGCCGCGGCTGGAACAGATGCCGCAGCGCTACACGCGCGTGGTCGTGCGCGCCCGTTCATCCGACCCGCGCGCCGGTTCGGACGCGGAAGTCACCGCGGTGATGGTCGAGAATCTCGACGCGCACGCGGCCCGCGCGTTCCAGGAGAAGCAGTCGACGCTGCTGGTGCGCGCCATCGTGCGCGCGTTGATCAAGTACGCCGCGCACGGCGCCGCGGACAGCAAGGACCCCGGCCTGGGCGCGGTGGTCAACATCTTCAATATCATCACCGAGACCGCGGATACGCGCAGCTGGTCGACACTGCCGCAAGCGGTGTGGATGGGCCGCCTGGATCTGCCCCCCGGACAGTACGAAATCGAAGCCGATGTCTTCACGCCGGACGGCGTCCGCGGTGCCAGCGCGCTCTTCCATGGCGTGCAGGTCCCGCGCGGCGGCATCGTGTTTCGCAACGCCCGCATCTTCTAGCGCTGGCCCCATTCCCCCGGGGCGCGTATAGTGCAACTGTCGACGTTGCGACGAAGTCAGTTTCCAGATGCCAATGCGATATTTCCTGCTGGCCGTGGTCGCGGCCGCGCTCGTCGCGGCCTGCGGCGATTCCTCCCCCGGGGAGGAAGGGCATTCCGAGGTAACCATGACGCCTTCCACCGATTCCCACCGGAACCGCCTCGCCAACGAGAAGAGTCCCTACCTGCTCCAGCACGCGGGCAACCCGGTGGACTGGTATCCGTGGGGTGACGAGGCGTTCGCGGCCGCGCGGCGCGAGAACAAGCCGGTGTTTCTCTCCATCGGATACTCGACGTGTCACTGGTGCCACGTAATGGAGCACGAGTCGTTCGAGGATTCCACGATCGCGGCGCTGTTGAACCGCGCGTTCATCTGCATCAAGGTGGATCGCGAGGAGCGCCCCGATATCGACCACGTCTACATGACCGTGTGCCAGATGATGACGGGCAGCGGCGGCTGGCCGCTGACGATTCTGCTCACGCCGGACCGGCGTCCCTTCTTTGCCGGAACCTATATTCCGCGCGCTGCGATGGAGAGCTTTGTGCCCCGCGTCGAGGCCGCGTGGCGCGACCAGCACGACGCCATCGTGAGCGATGCGCAGCGGGTGTCGGGCCTGTTGCAGGACGCGATGCAGGACGCCGCGGGCGGCGAGATCGACGCCGGCGTTCTGACCCGCGGCTACGACGAACTGTCGGCGCGTTTCGACAGCACGCGGGGCGGATTTGGATCGCGCCCCAAGTTTCCCACGCCGCACAACC
>DASUGO010000179.1:0-5787 GCA_036273975.1 Candidatus Krumholzibacteriia bacterium | reverse complement strand
GTCCCCCATATTCCCGAACACCATCGCCTGCACGTTGACGGCGGTGCCCCAGTGGTCGGGATAACCGCTCATGCGCCGGTACGAGACCGCGCGCGGCGAATTCCACGAGTGGAATACCGCGCCGATGGCGCCCCACAACTGTTCGTCGGCCGATTCGGGGAAGTCGCGGCCGGCGGCCTTGCGCACGATGGCGTGAAATTCGTCGATGAGAGAACGGAGGGTCCCGGCGGGAAGCTGGTGGTCGGCGGCGGCGCCGTGTTCCTTGCGCCGGGCGGCGAGTGCGCGTTCGAACGGCTCCGAATCGACGCCCATCACCACGTTGCCGTACATCTGGATGAGACGGCGATAGCTGTCGAGTGCGAAACGCTCGTTGTTCGTGAGCCGCGTCAGCGACGCGACCGTCGCAGGATTGAGCCCGAGGTTGAGAACCGTGTCCATCATGCCCGGCATCGAAACGCGCGCTCCGGAACGGACCGAGAGAAGCAGCGGGCTGTCGCCCCCGCCAAACGTCTTGCCGGTTTCTTCCTCGAGGCGCCGCAGATGTTCCGCGACTTCGTCGTGCAGACCGTCCGGATACTTGCCCCCGGCCTCCATGTATGCCGCGCACACCGCGGTGGTGATGGTGAACCCGGGTGGAACGGGAATACCGAGGTTCGTCATCTCGGCGATGTTTGCCCCTTTGCCGCCGAGCAGTTCCTTGGCGTGGGATCCACTCTCCGCCCCGCCGGGGCCGAAGTGGTACACGTATTTCGCCGGGTCCATGGGTGTCGTTGCCGCGCTGCTGCTACTCCTCGGTATCGATCTGGGCTCGCTGGAGCCTCCCGCTGTAGTCGACATATACAGATTTCCATTCGGTGAAGATGTCCAGAACAGTATGCGACGCTTCGCGGTGCCCATTGCCGGTGTCCTTGACGCCACCAAACGGGAGCTGCACCTCGGCGCCGATCGTCGGCCCGTTTACATAAGTGATACCCGCTTCGATATCACGGATGGCCCGGAAGGCCTGATTGACGTCGCGGGTGTAGATCGAAGACGACAGACCGTAGTCGGTGTCGTTGAGAATGTCGATCGCATCGTCGAGATCGTTGGCCTCCAGGACGGAGAGCACCGGGCCGAAAATCTCTTCGCGCGCGATGCGCATGGTCCGTGTCACGTTGTCGAATATGGTCGGGGTGTAGAACCAGCCGTTCTCACACTCGCCTTTGGTGTAGTACTCGCCGCCACACACCAGACGCGCCCCGTCCTCTTTCTTCCCGATCTCGACGTAACTGTGCACGCTCTCGCGCTGCGCCTTGCTCACCGCGGGACCGATCTGAACGCTCTCGTCCAGGCCATTGCCGAGCTTCAGCGTCTTGACGCGCTCGGTGAGCATCTCGACGAAGCGCTTGCGGATGGGCTTGTGCAGGATCAACCGGCTGGTGGCCGTGCAGCGCTGCCCCGTGGTACCGAAGGCACCCCACAGCACGCCTTCGAGCGCGAGCTCGAGGTCCGCGTCCTCCATGACGATCTGGGCGTTCTTGCCGCCCAGTTCCAGCGACACGCGCTTGAGCGACTGCCCGCACGACGCGCCGATGCGCCGGCCCACGTCGGACGAACCCGTGAACGAGATCACGCGCACGTCGGCGTGCTCCACGATCCGATTGCCCACATTGCGGCCGTCGCCGGTGACGAGGTTGACGACGCCTTCGGGGATGCCGGCGTCTTCGCACGCCTTGACCAGATTGTAGACGGAAAGCGGGGTGTCGCTCGCCGGCTTGATCACCACGGTGTTGCCACAGATCAACGCCGGAAACATCTTCCAGGTGGGAATCGCCATCGGGAAGTTCCACGGAGTGATCAGTCCCGCCACGCCCATCGGGTGCCGCTCGGACCAGCCCGCCTTGTTGGGAAGCTCGCAGGGCACCGTATCGCCGAACAGACGCCGCCCCTCACCGGCCGACAGGAACGCCGTGTCGATCCCCTCCTGGACGTCGCCCCGCGTCTCCGCCAGCACCTTGCCCATCTCGCGCGTCATGTCGCGCGCGTACTGCTCCTTGCGCTCCTTGAGGATGGCCCCGATCGCGTACAGGTATTCCGCGCGTCTCGGAGCCGGCGTCAGACGCCACGAGCGGTACGCCTGCTTTGCGGCGGCGACGGCGGCATCGACGTCCTCCTGCGATGACGCCTGGTACGTGCAGACGACCTCGTCGTGGTTGGCGGGATTGCGGTTTTCCTCGGTGCGGCCGGTTCGGGAGCGCACCCACTTGCCGGCGATGTAGTTGAGCATCTCGTGCATGTTCTGCATCCTTTCGCGCAGGCGAATGAACGGTTTGCGGCGTCGGAGTTGTAACTTTCGGCGGAAACGGCCGGGGACTTGTGCGGCGTGGCACCCGGTGCGGTGCGCCCCATGGTCTTTTTCGGCGCCCTGCCCCACTCTAACAAAGCACCGGCCGGGCGTCAATTGCGCGCCAAAACGGCGGCGGCCGCCCCGTCTCGGGGGCGGCCGCGCAAAAAACGTCCGGTGCGTGTCCGCCCCGGGGATGTTCTAGCGAATCACGACGATGCGGCCGTACACGGATTCGCCTTCGGGCGTCTCCAACCGGTAAACGTAGACCCCGGATGTCACCGGATCCGAATTCCGATTGGTCACATCCCACTCGATGTTCCCGCGCGGGGCATTATGGGTGGTCTCCCACACCAGGTCTCCCGCGACGGTGAATATCTTCAGCGTACAGCTGGGGGGCACGTTGACGAAGCGAATGAAGTCGTCCGGATAGTTGTGGTAGTTGTCCGACGTGAGCCGGCTGCTGCCGGACCGGAACGGGTTGGGAACGGCGTAGACACGGTAGAGGTCCGACTGCGGGTCCACCTCCACCGTGAGCGGCACCAGTTGGTCGCGGCACGGGTACGGCACCCCCTGCGACACGGTGCAGTTGTCGAACTTGACCAGCCCCTGCGAACTCGAGCCCGCGTTGTACCCGCGATCAAATGCGGTGACGGTGTAATAGTAGGTGAAGCCATTGCTGGCGTCACAGTCCCACCAGAAAAACTGGTCGTCATCCAGCGGGAAGTCAATCCGCGTCCCCAGACAATCGACCCCGCCGTAAATCGAAAACCACGTCATCTGCTGGCGCAGGGTCGGAAGCACGTCATAGAAGTAGACGGAATCCTCCAGACTGCCGCCCGTCGAGCGCCCCTTGAACGCCTCTTCCTTGGACACTTCGCCGATGATCGTGAGATCGCTGCCGTCGGGCTCGATCCCCCGCCAGATGTGGAAGCCTTCGAAATCCTCCAGCGCGACGGTGAACGACCCCTGGAAGTCGATCTTGCCGGGGCCGAACGACACCTGCAGGCCAAAATCAACCGGTGCGCCGTTATTGCTGGAATCGCGGAAAATGACCGGGACAAACGTTCCCGGCACATACGACGGCGTCAGGGTGATGGTGCCGTTGATGTACTCCTCGCGTCTGACTTCACACGAGATCAATATCGAGTCCACACCGACCGACAGCGTTGCCTGGCGAGTCGCACGGAGGATCACCGTGCGGTCGATGTCGCCGGTATACACGCCGCCGGTCGCTGGAACGCTCAGCTGCGGCGACGGCGTCGTGACGGCCCATCCCGCTGTGTCGGGAGGACTGATGAATGCCGCCACGCTGTCACCCGCCTCCCGCCACGACAACCACACCACGAAACGCTTTTCGCTCTTGTTGTAGACGCTGCGAACCTGCGTGTCGCCGGGCGTCTGGAGCAGCAGAGAGTCCGGAGCGGCGGCCCGCACCGTCGAACCCGTGAGGGAACCCAGCGCGACGGCCACGAAGGCCGCCGCGCGGATCCGGGAGCGCAGTTGACTCAAAAGACTTCCTCCTCGAAATCCGAAGCGCCTAGTTGGAAGCGGTGCTGGTCGCCTTCCGCGGGAGCTTCCACTCGTTGAACATGATGTACTCGATCGCCGGCCGGACCTCGTCCGGGTTGAAATACACCGGCGGGAATCCAAAGACTGCGCTGCGCGCACCAATCGACCCCTCCGCGACGCGGTCGGCATAGGCGGAGGTGAAGAACGCAACCGGCTGGTTGTAGGTCTTCTCCCCGGTGTCCAGACATCCAACACCATAGATCGGCTGGAAGCAGGAGCGCGAGTTCGACGGTACATACTGGCAGAAGGTCATGAAGTACTGTGCGTTGTAGACCTCCACGTCGAGTCCCTTCTCACTGGGCTGGTACGCCTTGCCCAGACTGGTCACCTCCGGCCGCAGCGTGAGCTTCGGGAAGTTGGGATCGAGCGGAAGCGCCTCGCGCATCGTGTCGTCACGGGTCGAACCGGCCGACGAACGCAGGCCGGGCAACACGCGGCAATAGAAGTCAGCCCGGCTGCGCAGCCGCTGGTTGTTGGTGTATGCAAAGTCCAGCGTCTCGAGACACAGCTCACGGTACGCGAAGTCCGTGGTGCCGGTCGGCTTGTCGACCGCCGGCGTGCCGGTCTGCGGACCCTCGAGTTCGTAGAGGAAGATGAACGGGAATCTGGGCGTCGTGGCCGAGCGCGGAATCACGTTCTGAACCGGGTGCTGTCCGGTGATCAGCACGTGTCCTCCCGCGGCCATCGTCAACGCCACCACGTTGGGTGTCGCCTTGCCGCTCGCCGTGCTGCCCCCCGTGGAACTGCGGTGGAGGATGAACGTGTACAACAGCGGCAGCTGGTCGATCAGACGGGTCGAGACGTCGCTCGACGCACTCCAGATGATCGACTTGTATGACGCGAGTTTCGTCAGCGGGACCGTGCCCCCCTGCAGCGGGGCAATCACGTCGAGCGCCGGGTCGAAACCCTCCAGGTTCTGAACCATCGACAGCCAGAACGAGTCGTGCTCGGCGTCGCTGGGGAGTATCCCACGCCCCGCGGCGTTGTTGAACCCGGCCGTCGCGTTCTCGTCGGTCCGGAAGTCGTCCACGATCAGGAGATTTCGATCCATCGAGAACTGCACCACGTTCACCTTGACCTCGATGCGCGAGCAGTAGCCGGAGTTGTCGATTACCTCGGCCGTGAAGATGTGCGTGCCAAAGAAGAACGCACGCGCCGGCGTCTTCGCGGTCGGACGCTTCAGATCATCCTCGGAGACGAACGGCGTGAAATCGACCTCCCACTGCTCGGGGTCGTTCAAGTCCGCGATGTCCCAGCCGTAGCGATAGCCGGACACCGTGCCGCCGTACGAGTCCGCGGTGGCGGTGAGGCGGAAATCCAGCCCGACGCTCGCCGGGATATCCAGAATGGTCGTCGGCGTGGAACACGAGGTGGTCGTGACCGAGCCGAGATAGATGTTGGACATGATGAACAGCGGACCCGTGGTACGCGTGGACACACGCACGCGCCGGGCGTTGAACTGCTCGTCGAGCACCGGCGTGATGGCGCCCGCCTCATCCTTGGCACGCACCGCCAGCATGTAGGTACCAAACTCCTGCGGAGGAGACGTCCACGACCTGCCGCTGTCACCGGGGGCCTTGTAATAGACCCAGTGCGACCAGTCGACCGCCGATTCCGGCGTCCGCAAATAGGCGAGTGTCTTGTTGTAGTCGCCGCCGAACGGCACCGTGCTCTTGAGCACATACTGGACCGACTCCGGCTCCTGCACCGAATTGAGGTCGTTGACATAGTCCTTCGCGGTCCAGCGGAACGTGGCGATGGGCGGAACGTCGGCGGGGTTGAACGCGTTGCGGCGCGGAACCTCGATGGTGACTTCGGGCGAAATGGTGAGCGCCGTAAACGACCGGTACGCGTTCTCCGACTTCGCTCCCTCCTCGTCGACGGCGCGGATA
>DASUGO010000178.1:0-8079 GCA_036273975.1 Candidatus Krumholzibacteriia bacterium | reverse complement strand
TCGTTGACGACCAGGCGAAAGACATGCTACGCTACCCAAAGCAGTCCGCCGATTCATCTGATCTGCCCGGGAGGTCAAGCATGACCCTGAGAATCCTCCTCCTTGCCGCGTCTGCCGGTCTCCTTTTTGTTGGTACTGCACCTGCCCGCACGTGGTACGTGGCCGCCGACGGCTCCGGCGACGCGCCAACGATCGATGCCGCCGTCGATAGCTCCAGCGCCGGAGACGTCATTCTGGTGGGTCCGGGCACGCACGACGTTGGGAGCGACGCGGGAGGTGTTTTCCTCAAAGTTGGGACGTCTTTGATTTCAGAAGCAGGGCCTGTGGTCACGATCGTTCAGCCGGCGACGGGTATTGGACAATCCGATGTGTTGAAAGTCCCGGACGCGTGTGTGATTACGGGCTTTACGATTCGGCGCGCCTGGTTGGCCACTATCTACGCCTACGGCAACAATGTCGAGATCAGCGGCAACATCATCGAGATATCGGGTGGTGGGCTAGGTATTCGTGTTGATCGTGTGGCCTCGGTGCATCACAACGTGATCTATGGAGGAGGAGACGCGATCGTGGTTGAGTTCAGTGAGGGGATCACCGAAATCAACAACAACATCATCCTCGGGCGCGTCTCCAAGTGTGGGGGGACAGTCCTTGTATACTGCAACGACGTAACCACGGCCAGCTCGTGCGTCTCGTACGGCCAGACGAACTTCAATCTCGATCCGATTTTTTGCGGTATTGGCAACTATTATCTGAACGCCGCATCGCCGTGCGCGCCGGGAAACCATCCCAACGGATTTGACAACTGTGGTCTTATTGGACCGCTACCCGTCGGGTGCGGGACAGTGAAGACCGAGCCGACTACCTGGGGAGCTGTGAAGGCTTTGTATCGCGATTAGCAGTGCTTGATCCTGTCCGAGACGAGGGAGGCGCGCAAACGCCGACGCTCTGCCACCGGGGCGCCGGTGAGATCGCGCTCGCTTCCGCCGCGTCCGACCCCTAAGATTGAGGTATGGGTCTCTGGTCGATTAACTGCGTGGCGGGTGTTGCGATGGCGGCGTTCGCCGTGATGCCATCGGCAATGTCGGTTCCGCGTGAAGCCCGGCTGGCCGCCGCGTTGCACGATGGGGACGTGGCCTTCGCGTCGTTCGACAACGACGCCGCGCTCGCCGGCTACCAACGCGCGTTTGCCATCGACTCCACCGACTGCGGCGTGCTCTGGAAGCTCGCGCGCTCCAACGTCAACCATGGACTGGCCGCTCCGGAGGACGAGAGGCCGCGCTGGTTCGCATCGGGCGAGGACCTCGCACGCCGGTGCGTCGCGCTGTACCCCGATACCGCGGAGGCACATTTCTTTCTGGCGGTCGCCATCGGCCAGATGACCAAGGTCGTGGGTGGCAAGCGCAAGATCGAGCTGTCGAAGGATGTAAAGAGCGAGGCGGAGGCGGCGCTGGCGCTCGACCCGGCGCACGCCGGTGCGATGCACATCCTCGGGCGATGGAACTACGAAATCGCCGGGCTGGGATGGTTCTCGAAGGTGGCGGCCAAGATCGTCTACGGCGGCGTCCCGCCCGGGGCAACCTACCAGCAGGCGCGGGAGTGGTTCGAGCGCGCCATCGTGGTCCGGCCCGACATGCCGCTCAACCACCTCTGGCTCGGCGAAACACTGGTCAAACTGGACGATTACCCCGGCGCGCGCACGGAACTCCAGACGTGCCTCGCCCTCGACGACGTGCTCTGGGACGATTCACACACCAGGACCCGCGCGCAGAAACTGCTGCACGACATCGAAGGCAAGCACTGAGGTTTGGCATTGCGCAATGTCGTTCAAACTGATTGATATCTTATTCGCTCAGCTTGAGGCTTTGCGTGAAGACATTCCGACCATTACGCCACCGGCAACAAGAGAGATCACGCCGAGCACCGGCGGGATCGATATCCGGCCCTTGTCTTCAGTGGTGACTTGGGCGACGCCGAGGTCAATGGTATCGCGCCCCTTGATGTAACTGACGCCCCCCCAGATCAGCGACACGACTCCGATGACGATGAGGATGATGCCAAGCATTCTCATGACAGGGCTCCCTTCAGAAATTAGAGACAGAACGGGCGTGCGATGTCACGATCGCGCACCCACTCATGATGTGACGCCGGCCACCTCAGGCTCGCCCGCGCGTTTCATCTCGAGCGGGTCCTGCTCGAAATAGTGGGCGAAGTGGTGGTCCACGGTCTGTAACAATGTTCGCACTTGTGAACGGGACTCTCGGTGGCCTTCACCCGGATGGCTGTGTCATTAAAGTGGTTGTGAACCAGGTTCTTTGTCGTTGGGTGTGCCTGCATCGGCTTGCTAGAATGCTCCCGCCTGATATGAGACACCACTCATTGCACACTGCTGCCTGAAAGCCGCACCCGCCTACGATGCCAAAGCCGCACGAAGATTTGTTTACCACGGAAGAAGCCCGCGCGCGTATGACGCTGGTGCGGCCGGATGCGTCCACGCGCCGCGACGCCGCGACGCCGTCCGGTTTTCCGTCCGACCTGTTCGAGCAGGCGCGCGGGCGATTGCGCCTGCTCGTCACGTTCTTCATCATCGCGTTCGGGTTCGACCTCGTGATCTTCGCGGGGACGTGGCTGTACGTGAAGTTCACCGGCGGAACCATCCCCGCCGACGGCAACCGGATCCCCGCCGCGCAGTGGATCAACCTCGGCGCCGTGGTCACGTCGGTTGCGTTGTGGTGGGCGGCCGGGAGCCGGCGCGTTTCCGCGTCGCGGCTGCACACCTGGGGACTCACCTATGAAGTGATCATCTGTTTCATCTGTTCGCTGCTCCCGTACTGGCAGTACTACATCGACCACCAGTTGATCCCGCAGCTCACCTGGGTGCCGGCGATCGTCATCATGTTTCCCCTGATCATGCCCGGCCCGCCGCGGCGCATGCTGATGGCGGCGGTCGCTTCCGCCGCGATGGCGCCGTTTGCACTGCTGGTGCTGCAGCTGACCGGCCGCGTCGATCTGGTGGACGGATCGCCGTACGTTCCGGCCACGGTGGGATCGGCATTCGCGGTCGGGTTCGCCTACGTCGGCGCGCGTGTGGTCTACGGGCTGGGCCGGGAAGTGGCGCGGGCGCGGGCGTTGGGAAGCTATCAATTGGAAGAACAACTCGGCGCCGGCGGCATGGGTGAAGTCTGGCGCGCCCGCCACCGCCTGCTCGCGCGACCGGCAGCCATCAAGTTGATCCGCCCCTCGCTGGCGGGGAGCACGTCGGCGGTGGTCTCGGAGGAGGCGCGGCGCCGCTTCGAGCGCGAGGCGCAGGCCATTGCAGGACTGCGGTCGCCGCACACCGTGCACCTGTTCGACTTTGGAATCGCGGACGACGGTGCGTTTTACTACGCGATGGAGTTGCTGGAGGGCCTCGACGCCGACGCGCTGGTGCGTCGCTTCGGACCCATACCCGCCGAACGCGCCGTCCACCTGCTGCGCCAGGTGTGTCATTCGCTTTCGGAGGCGGAGTCGCGCGGTCTCGTGCACCGCGATGTCAAGCCATCGAACATCTTTGTGTGCCGTTACGGCGAAGACCACGATTTCGTCAAAGTGCTCGACTTCGGTATCGTCAAGACGCGCGACGATACCACCGAGACGCCGGACCCGTTGACGAGTGAGGCGGTGATCCGCGGAACCCCCGCGTTCATGGCGCCCGAACAGGCGCTGGGCGCCGCCGAACTCGACGGTCGCGCCGACATTTATGCGGTGGGGTGCGTCGCCTACTGGTTGCTCACCGGGCAGATGGTCTTTGCGGCCGACTCGCGGGCCGCGCTGTTGATGCACCACATTCAAACCGTTCCGGTGGCGCCGTCCGCGCGCACCGAATTGCCCGTGCCCGCGGAACTGGATGAAGTCGTGCTCGCGTGTCTGGCCAAGGATCCGGCGGCTCGTCCCCAGTCGGCACGGGAACTGTCCGTGCGGCTGGATGAGTTGAAGCTCGAGGCGTGGACGGAGGCGCGCGCGCGCGAGTGGTGGGAGCGGCACCGGCCAGATGAGCGCGCGGCCAGTTGACGCGGACTCCCCGGAAGCGTATAACTCAAGCCTCAAGGTACGACGGCATGGACATCCTCTCTATTACTTCCATCCTTGGTTTCTTCGTCGGGATGCGTCACGCGCTCGAACCCGACCACGTCGCCGCGGTTTCCACGCTGGTGTCCGGCGAGGGCGGCGGACGTCGCGCAATGCGGGTTGGCCTCGCGTGGGGCATCGGACACACGGCCGCCCTGCTCGCGGCCGGGGGCGCGCTGCTGATCGTCCGGCTCGAACTGCCGGGCTGGTTTGCCGCCGCCGCCGAACTCTTCGTGGGAATACTTCTCATCGGCCTGGGTGCGACGAGCATCGCCCGCGCGGTGCGCGACGGCCAGCGGGGGCCGCATCGCACGCATGCTCACGGGCACAACGAGCACGCGCATGCAGGCGCGATTCCGCACGTGCACGTCGGCCGCTTCGTGCTGGCGGCGCGGCCGCTGTTGATGGGGCTCGCGCACGGTCTGGCCGGTACCGGCGCACTGGCCGCGCTCGTACTCGCCAGCATGCCGAGCCTTGCCTCGGGGTTGTTGTACATTGCCGTGTTCGGGGCCGGGTCTATCCTGGGGATGACGCTCCTCACCGGTGTGATGGGGGCAACCCTGCAGACCGTCATGCGCGGCGCGCGAGCGCGCATCGCCTTCCAGGGCGGGGCGGGGCTGCTCTCGCTCGTGGTGGGCATCGTGTGGATCTTTGTCTCGATGCCCGGAGTTCTCGGCCGCTGAGAATCTTCGGCCCGCGGAAAACGCGGTTCCCGTGGCGGCTATCGGGCTCGTGGTGATAGTCTCCCCCGGATGACTCCGCGACCTTCCCGGGCCTCGCTCGCAACATTGATGTCCGTGTTCTTCTTCTGGGGCTTTGTCGCTGCCAGCAACACGGTTCTGATTCCCCTTTTCAAGCAACACTTCCACCTGATGCAGTGGCAGAGCCAGCTGGTGGACTTTGCGTTCTACATCGCGTACACCGTTGGCGCGCTGACTTACTTTCTGATTTCGTTCCACGCGGGCGATCCGCTCAACCGCATCGGTTACAAGAAGGGGCTGATCCTCGGGTTGAGTATTTCGGCGCTGGGCGCGCTGGGCTTCGTCCCCGCGGCCGGGCTGGAGTCGTACCCGCTGATGCTGACGTCCCTGTTTGTCGTCGCGCTGGGATTCGCGTTGCAGCAGATCGTCGCCAACCCGTATGTGATCGCGCTGGGATCGCCCGAAACCGGCGCGCACCGCGCGAGCCTCGCGCAGGGCATCAACTCCTTCGGCACCACCATCGGCCCCTTGCTGTTGAGCTACGCGATTCTCGGTAACGTCGCCGGCTCGGCCGATGTCGGACTGGACGCCGTGCGCGTGCCGTATCTGATCCTGTGCGGCGCATTCCTGGCCTTCGCGCTGGTCCTGGGGCTGTCGCCGCTGCCGCGCGTGTCGCCCACCGAGATCGTTCGCCGCGATCTCGGTGCATTCCGGCATCCGCAGCTGGTGCTCGGTATGATCGCGATCTTCGTGTACGTCGGCACCGAGGTCACCATCCAGAGCAACCTGCCGGAACTGATGCGGCAACCGAACATGCTCGGGCTCGGGCACGAGAGCACGGTGCACTTTGTCTCGCTGTACTGGGGGAGCCTCATGATCGGCCGCTGGACGGGAGCCATCGGCGTGTTCACGCGCTCGACGCGGTTGCGCCGGATCCTGACCGTGCTGGTGCCGCTGGCGGCCTTCGGCGTTCTGCTGGGTGTCAACGCGATCAAGCTGGGCGCGACCGGTCATCCCGAGCGCCTGGTCGACCTCTACCGCTACCTCCCCTTCGTCGGCATTCTGATTGCTGGATTCTTCCTCGCGGGACAGCGGCCCGCGCGCACGATGATGCTCTTTGGCGCGATGGCGGCGGCGATGATGGTGGTGGGACTCGCGACGGAGGGACGGCTTTCGCTGTACGCGTTCGTCAGCGGCGGACTGTTCTGCTCGGTCATGTGGCCGTGCATCTTCGCGCTCTCGATCGCGGGCCTCGGCGAGTATACCAACCAGGGATCGTCGCTGCTCGTGATGATGATTCTTGGGGGCGCGTTGCTGCCGCCGGTGCAGGGCTATCTGGCCGACTGGATTCACATCCACACCTCGTATATCATTCCATTGCTGGGATTCTCCTACCTCGCGTTCTACGGCTGGAAGGTCGGGCGCGTGCTCCGGGCGCAGGGGATTGACTATGACGCAACGGTTGGCGGCGGGCATTGACATTGGCGGCACCAACACGAAACTCGGGCTGGTGGATCGTGCGGGAAAGATTGTGTTCCGCGAGCAGGTGGACACGCGCACGCTCACGACCGCCGAGGCCTTCGCCGACGCGGTGTCGGCCCGCATCCGCGAGTCGTTGAACGGCGCGGAACTCATCGGCGTCGGAATCGGCGCGCCCAACGGAAACTTCTTCACGGGGTCCATTGAGCACGCGCCCAACCTCGCGTGGAAGGGCATCGTGCCGATGGCCCGGTTCTTCGAGACGCGCACCGGCGTGCGCACGCTCCTCACCAACGACGCCAATGCCGCGGCGCTCGGTGAAATGCTGTTCGGCGCCGCGCGCGGCATGCGCGACTTCATCTTTATAACCCTGGGTACCGGCGTTGGCAGTGGCATCGTCGTGAACGGTGCGCTCGTGTGTGGACACGACGGGCTGGCCGGTGAGATCGGCCACGTGATCGTCGAACCCGCCGGGCGGCCGTGCGGCTGTGGCCGGCGCGGATGCCTGGAGCAGTACGCATCGGCGGGCGGACTCGTGGCCACCTACCGCGAGCGCATCGGGGATCGCGAGACACCTGTCACCGCGCGCGAGGTGGCGGAACGCGCGCGCGCGGGAGAGCCCGCGGCCGTGGAGGCGTTTCGCGAGACCGGCGACCTGCTGGGACTCACACTGGCCAACAGCGTCGCCTACACGAGTCCGGCGGCGATCTTTCTGTTCGGCGGACTCACGGAAGCGGGCGACGTGCTGCTCGATCCGGTCCGCCTGAGCTTCGAAGACAATCTGCTCAACGTGTACCGCGGCAACGTCGACATCCGGCTCTCGGGTCTCGACGGGGCGGACGCGGCCATTCTGGGCGCGGCGTCGCTCATCTGGGACGGTGAGAGCGCGTGAGGTGGGTGGTCGCGCTGCTGGCGCTCTTGGTGGCCGCATCTCCGGTGGCCACATCTCCGGCGCGTGCCGACACCGATCATGCCGCCGAGGTCGATCCGTTCATCGGCACCGGCGGCCACGGGCACACCTTCCCCGGCGCGGTGACGCCGTTCGGCATGGTGCAGCTCTCGCCCGACACGCGCATCGACGGCAGCTGGGACGGCTGCAGCGGCTACCACTACTCGGATTCCTTCATCTACGGCTTCTCGCACACCCACCTGAGTGGCACCGGCTGCTCCGACTGGGGCGACGTGATGCTGATGCCGTACATGGGCGACACGCCGAAGTGGCAACCCGCCGAGTACGGCTCGAAGTTCTCCCACAAACGCGAACAGGCGAGCCCGGGCTACTACCAAGTGACGCTGGACGACGACGCCATCGACGTCGAGCTCACCGTAACCCCGCGGGTCGGATTCCACCGCTACACCTTTAAACGCGCCGGCCGCGCCAACGTCATCCTCGACCTCAACCACCGCGACAAACTCCTCGACGGCGAGATAACGATTCTGTCGGAATCGCCCACGCGCATAACCGGCTACCGCCGCTCGGAGGCGTGGGCCAAGGACCAGCTGGTGTGCTTCGCCATCGAGTTCTCGAAACCCATGACGGGGGCGACGTTCCGAAAACCGGACTGGGCGACCGCCGGTCCGCAGGGCATGCACGGCGATGTCGCGTGTAATTTTACGTTTGACGTTACGAAGGGAGAAGAACTTCTGGTGAAGGTGGCGCTGTCGCCGGTCCGGCCCGAGAACGCGCGGGCGAACCTGGAGGCAGAGTTGCCGCACTGGGATTTCGACATCATCCGCAAGGGCGCGCGCGACCTCTGGAACCGGGAACTCAGCAAGATCGAGATCGATGGGGGAA
>DASUGO010000177.1:0-3667 GCA_036273975.1 Candidatus Krumholzibacteriia bacterium | reverse complement strand
CGCTCGTCCTGTGACAGCGGCAGGATACAGCCCGCCGCCACCAGCCGGTCATTCTGGATGATGACCGCGCCGTCGTGCAGCGGCGACGGCCGCGTGAATACGGTCTCGATGAGTTCCGCCGTCACGCGCGCGTCCATCGGCGTCCCCGTCTCCACGTAGTTCTTGAGTCCCATGTCCTTCTCGAGGACGATCAGCGCGCCAATCTTCTTCTCCGCCAGTTCGTGCACCGCCTTGCACACCTCGGGAATCACGCCGCCCTCGCGCATGCGCACGAAGCGCGAGAACCAGCGATTCTGACCCAGCATCGACAGCGCACGGCGCAGTTCGGGCTGGAAGATGATCACGAACGCGATCACCCACACCGTGCGCAGACTCGAGATGAGCCAGTTCACCGCCAGCAGGTTGAGCCACTGCGCCACGACCGACAGCACAAACAGCACGATCAGCCCGAAGAACATGTGCACGGCGCGCGTGCCGCGCATCAACGAGAAGACGCGATAGAGCAGAAACGTGACGATCAGGATGTCGATGGCGTCGACGATGAGTTCCAGCGGGATACCGTGCATGCGTCAGCGCCCCGGGCGGTGGTCGTCGGGGTGGTCGATGGCATCGAGGACGCGCAGGAAGCCGACGGTCGCGGGGACGTCGTGCACGCGCAGCATCTCGACGCCGCGCTGGTGGCACAGCGCGGCCACCGCGAGGCTCCCGGGCAGCCGGTCTTCCGGCGCGGCGCCGCCGAGCAGCTTGCCGAGGAAGGATTTGCGCGACGCACCCACGAGCACGGGATAGCCCAGCGCGCGCAGAGCGTCAATGCTTTTCAGGATGGCGAGATTGTCGAACACGCGCTTGCCGAATCCGATACCCGGGTCGAGCAGGATGCGGCTGCGATCGATGCCGCCGGCTTCGAGGGCGGCCGCACGCAGCGCGAGGTAGTCGGCCACTTCGACCGGCGCGTCGTCGTAGTGCGGGTCGTCCTGCATGGTTCTGGGCTCACCCAGCATGTGCATCAGGACCACCGGCACGTGGGGATGGTCGCGCAGCACGTCGACCATCGCGGAATCGCGCGTGGCGTTGACGTCGTTGAGCATGGTCGCGCCGGCGCCCAGCGCGGCGCGGGCGACCAGAGGATTGCGCGTGTCCACCGAGACCGGAATCGGAAGACGCGGGCGGCGGTCACCGCCGTGCACGAGCATCTCGATCACCGGCACCACGCGGTCGATCTCTTCCTGCGGGGATATCGCGTTCGCGCCCGGCCGTGTGGATTCGCCGCCGGCGTCGATGACATCGGCGCCCGCCGCGGCCATCGCGTGGGCGTGCGCCACTGCCGCGTCGCGACTGGTGAACTGCCCGCCGTCGGAAAATGAATCGGGGGTGACGTTGAGGATGCCCATCACGAGCGGCGTGCGCCGGAAGGCCAGCGTGCGGTCGCCGCAGCGGAGGGCGGGGCGGGGTTGGGTGCTGCTCATGCGTCAAAATGCGAACGGCGCCGCGGGGCGCCGTCCGAGAAAAGAAACTCTAGGTGGTCGGACCGGGCTCGATCATCGGAGGGAGCCCCATCTGCTTCTTGCGTTCCGGCTCGACGCCGCGCGCGTCCGCCTTCTCCTCGGGCGGCGTCTCGACCGGGACCTTCACCTCGAACGGCGGAAGCGTTCCGCCGCGCAGCAAGAGGAGGATCTCCTCCGAGTCCAGCGTCTCGCGCTCGAGGAGAGCGTTGGCCATGCGATGCAGGACATCCACGCGTTCTTCGAGGATGACCTTGGCGCGGTCGTAGGCCTCGCTCACGATGCGCTTCACTTCTTCGTCGATCATCTGCGCGGTCTTCTCACTGTACTCCGTGTTCTGCACGATGTCGCGGCCCAGGAACACCTGTTCGTCGCGATCGCCGAACGCAATCGGTCCCAGCTTCTCGCTCATGCCCCAGTGCATCACCATGCGGCGCGCGAGCTTCGAAACCATCTGGATGTCCGACGACGCGCCGCTGCCCATGCGGTGGAGGATCAGCTCTTCGGCCACGCGTCCGCCGAGGGCCTGCGTGAGCGTGTCCAGGCACCACGACAGCGAGTATTCCGTGCGGTCGTCTTCCGGGAGGAAGAAGGTGAGGCCGCCGGCCGCGCCGCGCGGGATGATGGTCACCTTGTGTACCGGGTCCGAATACTTGAGCGCCGCGCCCACCACGGCGTGTCCCGCCTCGTGGTACGCGGTGAGACGCTTGGTCTCTTCCTTGACCACGCGGCTGCGGCGTTCGGGACCGAGGTAGATCTTGTCCTTGGCGTCCTCGAGGATGTCCATCGTGACCTTGTTCATGCCCTTGCGCGCCGCGAGCAGGGCCGCCTCGTTGACCACGTTGGCGAGATCCGCGCCGCTCATGCCCGGCGTCGCGCGCGCCAGCACCGCCAGATCCACGTCGTCGGCGAGCGGGGTCTTGCGCGAGTGCACGCGCAGCACACCCTCGCGGCCCTTCACGTCGGGCAGGTCCACCATGATGCGCCGGTCAAAACGGCCGGGCCGCATCAACGCGGGGTCGAGCACGTCGGGGCGGTTGGTCGCCGCCACCAGGATCACGCCCTCGTTGGATTCAAAGCCGTCCATCTCCACCAGCAGCTGGTTGAGCGTCTGTTCGCGCTCGTCGTGACCGCCGCCCAGCCCGGCGCCGCGATGGCGGCCGACCGCATCGATCTCGTCGATAAAGAGAATGCACGGCGCGTGTTTCTTGCCGGTCTCGAACAGGTCGCGCACGCGCGAGGCGCCCACGCCGACAAACATCTCCACGAAGTCGGAACCGCTCATCGAGAAGAACGGCACGTTGGCCTCGCCCGCGCAGGCGCGCGCCAGTAGCGTCTTGCCGGTTCCCGGAGGGCCCAGCAGCAGCGCGCCCTTGGGGATGCGCCCGCCGAGCTTCTGGAACTTCTTGGGGTCGCGCAGGAACTCAATGATCTCCTGCAGCTCTTCCTTGGCCTCGTCGCAGCCGGCGACGTCGTTGAACGTCACGCGCGGCCGGTCGCCGCCGAACATGCGCGCGCGGCTCTTGCCGAAACTGAACGCGCGGTTTCCGCCGGCCTGCATCTGGCGCATGATCAGCAGCCACAGACCCACGATCAACAGGAGCGGCAGGCCCGAAGTCAGGATCTTCACCCACGTGCTTCCGCCCGGGATCTGGCCTTCGACGATGGCGTTGGGATTCTTGTCGAGGACGCGCTGCGGCAGGTCCTTGTCCTCGGTGGGCAGCGCGAGCACGAACTGCTCCACCTTGACCTCGCGCGAGCTGTCGCGATCGGTGGCGTTCGGAACCGGTACCAGCGTCGGGTTGTTGAGCGTGCCCCGAACCTCGACGCCCTTGAAGGTGATGCGTTTGACGTTACCCGCGTCGACCTGGGTCAGGAACTCCGAGTAGGAGATCCGGTACTGCGGGGCCTTGCCCATCTCGAACATCTGGAACGCAACCAGCAGGACGATGACGAGCACCACCCAGAACACCATCGCCTTGAACGGCCGGGTGGGCCGTCCGGCGGGTGGACGGGGGTTCAAGGGTGGGCGTGCGCCGGGGCGCTTATCGGAATCTCTTGGGTCCGGCATGTAATACGACCAGGTGGTTTCAGCGGCCGGCGGGTCGGTCAAACCCGGCCACAAAGGGTAAGTTACGATAATTCTCGTCGAAGTCCAGCCCGTA
>DASUGO010000176.1:0-19197 GCA_036273975.1 Candidatus Krumholzibacteriia bacterium | reverse complement strand
ACAAGCGGGATCGCGAGGTGGGGCCGATGTCGCTCCGTCCGCACCCGTACGAGTTCTTCCTGTATTACGACGCGTAGACCTCTCCTCTGGTCTGCCAAGCGAAAGGCCCCGGTTGTGCGGACAACCGGGGCCTTCGTGTTTGTGCGGCGGGGATCAGAACGGCGGCAACGTTTTAGAAACCAAAATTGAGCGATACCGTCAGCGTGCCTGCCGCGGATCCAGTGGGGATGATGCCGACGGTGACGCCATCGACCCGCGTCCATTGCTCCGATCCGGACGCGTGCCCGATGACGCCGCCCACAATCGCGCCAATTCCACCGAACAGCAGCACGTACCCGGGTGCGGCGGCGGCTTCCGTGGTCTGTTCCAGCGCGCGTCCAAAATCGTTGGTCTCGGTGCTGCCCGACGTATCCACGTTCCAGACGATCAAGCCGACCATGGCACCGGTGGCCCCACCGATCAGCGCACCGATTCCGGTGTGATGCTCCTCGCCGAGCGAGCGGTCGACGCTGGTGATGGCGCTGAGCGGGATGGTGCTGGTCTGAATATCACGGGCGTCGTTCGTCCGCGGGTTGCCGGCCGCGTGGCCGGTTTCAACCACGAGGTTTTCGTCGTCTATCGAAACAACGGTCCCGGTCACCATCGGCAGGACACCCGCGTCACCAGAGGTGAACACGCGCACGCGATCACCCGCGCGGAGTTCGCTCGCGAATGTGCCGTGGGGAAGCGCGGTGACTGCGATGGCGGCGAGCAGACACCGGAAAAGCGAGGGTCGTTTCATGGTCCCTCCTTGTCTGTGGGGTATCAAGACGATAAAGGGCCCCCGTGCGCGCGGTCAACCGCCACGGGCACGCCTGCGGCGGTACTCGTTTGATAACAAGCCATTAAAGCTAATGCGGGACAACGAAGCTATGGGTCCGGTACGCCTGTGTCACCGCCAATACCGGCTTGCCCCGCGGTGGAACCGCGGGGGGCGGGCATGCCTGGATCACGCATCGCTGCATCATCACGGCTATTACTAACTTGCCCCGCGGTGGAACCGCGGGGGGCGGGATCTTTACAATCACTCCCACTGTGGGAGTGCGCTTGTGGGCCGAACAATCGTTCGGCGACAAGCCGGTTGTGCTGCGCGCACAGCAGACGAAGGTTTTCGATGGCGGCGCCCCCGCCGCGCGCGACGGGAAGGATGTGGTCGATCTGCAGCGCGCGTGTTGCCTCGCAGCGGCGGCCATCGGGCCCGACGAACGTGCATCGGCCCTGGTCGCGCGCGAAGACGTCGTCGCGAACCCGCCGCGGAATCTGCCTGGGGTCGCGTTCCGGGGCTGCGCCGGTTCGCTCGCCTGGGGTCACAGGCGACGTGGCATCCTGGTGCGGCGCCCGCTCGCGACGGGAACGGCGTTCCCGTCGCAGGACGGGATCCGTCCGCTTGAGCGTGTCGTCGATGACGAGTTCGAACACGTGCTCGAGCGTGGCGTTGGCGGGCAGACGATGCCATGCCAGCGCGCGAACGCGTTCCAGCTTGGTCATGAACTCCGAACTGACACCGAAGCGCAACACGATTCGCCGTTCCAGATCTCCCGCGCCGGGCGAGAGTCCGGCGTCCGTGGGTGATTGCTCCATTGTATGCGAACCCGCGTCGGCGGCCGGTGGCGAGGCGCCGTCGTTCGAGCCGCCGGGCGCGAACGTCAACGACTCGTTGCGACCGGACGACTGATCGCCTGGACGATCGTCGCCTGAAAAGGACAGCGACGCGACACCCGAAGTAACGGGCCGCACGCCGTCCAGCAATGGCCCGCGGGGCGTGGACACAACCACATCCCGCACCCGATCCCGCACCGCCGCACTCGGCGGCAGGTACTCGGCGGCAATCGCGACCACCTCGTCCAGCGACTTGCGGCGGATGCGCGCGAGGATCTCATCCTTGTTGTCGGGCGTGAGCACGCGCGACACGCGCGAGACGGTGCACACGTTGACATCGTTGTCGCGGAGCAGCGCCCAGATCTCCGGGAAGCGCGCCATGGTCCGCGCGGTGGCAATGCGCCGTCCCGCCGCGGAGCCCGAGTAACCCAGCCCGGACGTGCAGAAGTTGAACAGCGAGCTGTAGCCGAACGCGAAGTGGAGCTTGCGCGACTCGATCTCGTTGAGACACGCCAGCACGCGCAGCGTGAAGGATCGTTCGCAACGGGTCAGTCGTTTGATGCGATTGAGAAGCGCGACATCGGAGATGGATCGCAGGAACATCGGAAATCCTCCTCACTCGAAAGCGGGTCAAGTGGGAGGAGTAACGTTCGTGATACTACGCGCTTGTTAGGTAAGTAGTCAACGTGAAAGTAAGCATGCGCGCATTTTATTGTGCGCGCGTGGACAAATCCACACGGACCGCGAAGCGCGGTCCGGAGAGAGCTTTTCTTTTCGTCGTGGCTCCCGTAGAATGCCCGCGTGACACCCCGCAAACCCGCTGCCAAACCCGCTGCGAAGATCCGCACGCGGCGCAGTCGCGCCGGCGCCGCGAGTGCGCTGCCACCCGCGATCTCGGCCGAGGCGATGGCGTCGCGCGAACATTTCGTCGCGGAGACCAGGGGCTATTTTTCGCTGCTCACGCGCCCCATCATCGACAGCCGCACGCCGCAGACCGGCGGCCTCGAGTTCGTCAACAGCTACACGCGCATGGTGGACACCATCGTCGGGCTCCTGTTCCAGCACGCCGCGGAAGAAAACAGCCTCACCGTGGATGAAACCGACATGGCGGTGGTCGCGCTGGGCGGCTACGGCCGCGCGGAACTGGCGCCGTTCTCGGACGTCGACATCCTCGTGACGTGCGGGCGAAAGACACCGGTGGTGGAGGCGGTGGCGGCGTCGTTCATCCGTCTGATGTGGGACTGTGGATTTGAGCTCGGTCACGCGGTGGAGTCTGTGGTGGAGGCCGACACCGCGCTCACGCGCGACATGGACACCAAGACCGCGTTCATCGAAAGCCGCTGGGTATGCGGGTCACGCCGCACCGCGCGCGCGCTGGAGAAGAAGATCGGCCGCGTGCGCCGCAACGAGCGCGAGGAGTTTCTGCAACGAAAGATTGCCGATGCACTGGAGCGCCATGAAAAGTTCGGCAACAGCTTCCAGCTCATCGAGCCCAACATCAAACTGGGCCCCGGCGGACTGCGCGACTATCAGACGCTGGTGTGGCTGGGCGCGGTGGGCCGCACCATCCACGGACTCAAGGCGCTCCGCCAGAAGGGACTCCTGCTGCGCGGTGAGCGCCGCGAACTCGAGGCCGCCTACGACTTTCTCACGCGCGTGCGCGTGGAGCTCCACCTGACGACAAAGTCCAAGCAGGACGTGCTGACCGTGGCGTCGCAGCAGGAACTCGCCGAGGCGCTCGGCTATCGCAAGCGCGGCGACCACCTGGCGGTGGAGTTCTTCATGCGCGAATACTACCGGCACGCGCGGACGATCTATCGCATCACCGCCGACTGCCTGCTCGCGCTCGACCACGGCCGCAACGTCGGCGTGCTGCTGGGCAAGTCGCGCATCCGCCGCGACGGCTCGCGCCTGAATGTCGCGCTGCGTCTTCCGGCGCTGCGCGAGAACCCGCTCGTGGTGTTCGAAAAGCAGAAGGCGAGTGGTCAGAAGCTGGAACGCGCGCTGCGGCGGCGGCTGGAGCACGTGCTGGACGAAGAGCTCAGCGGCGCCGACGTGGTGCGGCGCATGCGGCGTGGCTTCCCCGCGCTGCTCGACGACGATCGCAACGTGGTGCGCGTGGTGCGCTCGCTGCACGAGACGCGCTTCCTGATGAAGATCATCCCCGAGTACCACCAGCTCACGTGCCTCAAGCGCTACGACCTCTACCATCACTATACGGTGGACGAACACAGCTTCAAGGTGCTGGAGAATCTGGTCGCGCTGGGTCAGGCCGACCCCGCCGCCGCCGACTTTCTGGTGCGCCTGTACTCCGAACTCCCGCAGAAGCGGATTCTCTTCCTCGCCGCACTGCTGCACGACATCGGCAAGATCGAGGGCCGCGATCACGCGGCGCGCGGCGCGATACTGTCGCGATCGATCCTCGAACGGATGGGACTGCCGGGAGAAGAAATCGACCTGGTGTGCTTTCTCATTGAACAGCACCTGGTGATGTCGCACTTCAGCCAACGGCGCGACCCCACCGATATCGGAACCATCACGTCGTTCTGCGACCGCGTGGGGAACCGCACGCGGCTCAAGTATCTGTGCCTCTTGACCTACGCCGACTATCGCGCCACGTCACCCCTGGTGTGGAACGAGTGGAAGCGAACGCTGCTGTGGGAACTCTACGCGCGCGCGTACGACTTCATGGCGCGGCGCGAGAAGGCGCCGGAAGAGGTGTATCGCCAGCACAAGGAGACGCTCTTGTCCGCGTTTGATGAGGGAGCGGAGCGCACCCGCGCGCTCGCGCATCTCGATCTGCTCCCGGGCGGCTATCTGCTGACGATGACCGACGAGATGGTAAGAGACCACATGCGCATGATCGAGCGCCTCGACGGCGAGGCATTCCTCGTGAGCCACCGCCTGGCCGGCGCCGCGCACGAGATCACGTTCTGCACCCACGACAAGCCGTACCGGCTGTCCGAATTGTGCGGCGTGCTCGCGATCAACGACTTCACCATTCTGAACGCGTTCGCGTTTACGCGCAAGGACGACAAGGTGATCGACGTGTTCGTCGTGGAGCCGATCGACATGGACGGAACGCTGCCGCAGGAGGAGATGCCGCGGCGCTTCGAGCACATCCGCCGCGACCTCGCCGCCGTGTTTAACGGCACGCTTGACCTCGAAAAAGCCACGCATGACCACGCCAAGCGCTGGCGGCGTGTTCTCAAGGCCGGAATTCCGGTGGAGACGCGCGTCAAGTTTGAGAACGACACGTCGGAGGACCACACCATCATCGACGTGTTCGCGCAGGACCGCCCCGGTCTCCTGTACACGATCACACGCGCGTTGTCGGAGCAGGGGTTGTCGATTGCCCGCGCGCGCATCTCCACCGAGGCGACGCGCGCCATCGATTCGTTTTATGTGTGGGACAAGGCCGGGAAGAAGGTGCGGGACCCGCACCGCCTGCAGGCCATCCGCGACGCGCTCAAGGCGCAGGTGTGAGCACGCGCGAGTAGCACTCCCGGACGGCTGCTTTGGCGTTCGTCAGCGCAGTGAGCGCCGCGCCCGCGGTGCCCGCGAAGCCGGGCGAGTGATCCACGATACGGGCGAGTTTCTCCGCCTTTTCCTCGTTCCCCGGGTGCGACATCTCCTGCAGCTCCAGCACGTGCTCGACGCGTGTAAAGAGTTCGGCAGCTTCGCGCAGCGCGATGCCATCGTCCCCGGTCAGGAATGCGGTTCTCACCAGCGCGTCGATGCGCGCGCGTGTATCCATGGTGAAGTAGTCCACCCGATCCGTGCACGTGGCCGCCATCCCCACCGCGACGATGTACTCGATGTCATAGCGCCCGCCCGCGGACCGCTTGGTGTCCCATTCGACAAACTGCTTCGGCGCCAGCGACTCCACGCGCCTGCGCATCTCCGCGAGAGCGGCGATCTCAGCCGGCGCAAACGGGCGCGCAACAAACGGGCGCAGCCGGCGCAGAAACTCACGGCGCACCTTCTCGCCGCCCCACCACGGCGTGCACTTGGCAAACGCCACCCGCTCCCAGAGCGACGCGCGCGTCTTGAAGTAATCTTCGTAAAACGCGAGGTCCTGCACCAGCGGGGAACTGGCGCCCTCGGCACGCAACCGGAAGTCCAGCTTGAGAATGCGGCCGTCGGTAAACCACTGGTTGATGGCCTGCACACGTTGCATGAGATCCGGCAGGTCGACGTCGTTCGCGACCACCAGCAGGTCGAGGTCGCTGGTGATGCGCGGTTCACCCACGCCGTACGAACCCATCGCGAATACCGCCACGCGCTCCTTCTCCGGCACCATCTCGTCGAGCGCGGCAGCCAGGTGGATGCGTGCGGCGGCCGCGCGTGCCTTTTCGCCAATCAAGCCGTGCGGTCCGCGCCGAAAATCGTTGCGGAACGACTCGCCAAACGAAAGCAGCTGCAGCCGCTCGAACCACTGCCGCTGGCGCGTGCGCCGCTCCTCGGCGGGCGGCAAGGTGCGCGCGAAGGCGTCGCGCGCGGAGTAACGCTCCCACTCCGGAATGTCCGCCAGCATTTCATCGACCGCCTCGGCGCGGGTGCCGCCCTCGCTCAACAGGCCGTCGAGCACGCCGATCTGCGCGCACAGCTCGCGCGTCAACAGCGACGACGTGCCCGCGATGCCCACCACCAGCCGCCGCGCGGCCGGCGAGTTGACCAGCATGCGGTAGAACGCCGACTCGCTCTTCTCGGCGGCCGCGATCTGCGCAAGCCGCACCAGCGTCGTGCCGGGGTCGCCGGTCTGCGCGACGTCCTCCAGCAGGAACGGCAGCAGCTTCTCGAACTCCGCGCGCGCGCGCCGGTCCAGCAGGCGTGGGAACGACCCGTACGCCATGCCGTGCAGCGTGCGCATTGCACGTGGAACGTCGCGGATGCCCACCTGGCGCAGAATCGCGACCGCGCGCTCGTCGTCCTCGGGCAGCATCAGCAGCACGGAGTGCGGGTGCACCGTCTCGCCGGCAAAGAACGAATCCGCGAACGCGCGCACATTGTTGAGGTGCTTCGACAGCGTGTCGATGAAACTCTCGGTGGTGAACCCGCCCAGCGGTCCGTGCGACACCCGGCGCGCGAGCAACGTGATCTCCGCGTCGGAGTCCGGCAGCGTGTGCGTCTGCAGCTGGTGCATCATCTGCAAGCGATGCTCGACCAGACGGAAGAAACGATAGGCCGCGGCCAGATTGTCCGCATCCCATTCCTTCAGCAAGTGCAGACGACGCAGCTCAGCCAGCGACGACAGCGTGTTGGGCGTGCGCAATCCCGGGTTGCGCGGCGCGTGCATGATCTGACCCGCCTGCACGACGAACTCGATGTCGCGAATGCCGCCCGCCATCAGCTTGATGTTGTGGCCGCGCTGGTTCGGCCGCATGTTCTCCTTGATCTGGTCGCGCATCGCGCCCACCGCCTCCAGCGGCGAGTACGGCAGCGCGCTGCTGTAGATCAGCTTGCCGATGCCGTCCAGCAGCCGCGCGCCCAGCGTGGCGTCCCCCGCAATCGTGCGCGCCTTCATCAGGGCCTGGAACTCCCACGGACGGCCGCGGTTCTCGTAGTAGATGCGCAGCGCGGTCTCGGTATTGACCAGCGGACCCGCCTTGCCGTCGGGACGCAGGCGCAGGTCGACGCGGTAGAGGTAGCCTTCCTCGGTGAGTACCGACATCGCGTCGGTGAAACGCCGCGCAACCTTCGTGTAGAAATGCATCGTCTCGTCGTCGCATTCCTCGCACGCGAAGATGAGATCGATGTCGCTGCTGTAGTTGAGTTCGCGGCCGCCCAGCTTGCCCATCGCGATGACCGCGAGCCCGCGCGGCTGGGCCTCATCGCCGAGTTCGTCGAACACCACATCGAGCACGGTTTCCGCGATGGCACTGGCGAGGTCACTCAGGCGCCGCGTGACGTCTTCCACCGGCGCGCCGCTTACCATGTCGAGTACACCGATCTTGAGCAGCGCCTGGCGTTGCGCGCGGCGTACCGCGTTGAGTTTGGCCTCGACGCTGCGGAAGCGCTCCGTTTCGCTGGCGAGCCACTCCGAAAAACTGTCGACGTCGTCGGGCGAATCCCACGTGGACTGTTCCATCAACCAGTAGACGACACCCGGCTGCCGCACGAGGATGTCGGACAGGTGCTGGCTGGCGCCGAACACGGTGGTGACGAGGTTGAGCACCGGAGGGGCGGCGAGCATCGTGCGCAGGAACACCGACGCGCTGCCCGTGCTCTCGAGGTAACGCTCCAGGTTCAGCACGGCTGCGTCCGGCGACGCGCTGCGCAGGCACGCGCTTATGATGAGGATGACGTCGTCGTCGGACAGGTCGGCGGCGAGCATGCGCTCGCACGCGGCGCGACAACTGATCGCGGTGGCCTCCGAACCGTCAAAGCCGCATTCGGCGAGGGATGTTTCGAGCGGGGTGCCCGGCGCGGGACGGTCGCCGGTGGGTGCGTCCACCAGCGAGCGCATCATGGCCTCGTGGAGATCCTCCACGATGGCGCGGAGCTTCTGATGAACGTGCTCGGACATGGTGTTGGGAAGGGCGCCGTGCCGCCAACATAGCACTTGCGTAAGCCATTTCACCACACTAAACTAACGACCGGAGTCGCGGGGCGTCGTGTCGCCGCGAAGGCACGACACGTTGCTCCGCACCCGATTGCAAATGAAAAAAATCGAAGCATTCATCAAGCCATTCAAGCTCGACGACGTGAAGTCGGCGCTGATGGAGATCGGGATCAAGGGCCTGACCGTGTCCGAGGTCAAGGGCTTCGGGCGTCAGAAGGGTCACACCGAGCTCTATCGCGGCAGCGAGTATCGGGTGGACTTCCTCCCCAAGAGCAAGCTCGAGCTGTTCGTCAGCGACGAGGAGGTCGACAACGTGGTCGAAACCATCGTCAAGGTGGCGCGCACCGGGTCCATCGGGGATGGCAAGATTTTCATTCTCAATGTCGAAGACGCCGTCCGCATTCGCACCGGCGAAAGCGGCGACGGCGTGCTGTAGGGTTTCACACGCGCGCGCGCCTCGCGTCTTTCATCCCATGATCGTGCTCGGAATCGAAACGTCGTGCGACGACACGTCGCTTGCGCTCTACGCGCGCGGCCGTGGCGTGCTCGCCAATCTCACCGCCAGCCAGTTGATCCACGAGGAGTATGGCGGCGTGGTGCCGGAGATCGCGTCGCGCCAGCATTTGCGCGCCATGCTGCCGGTGTACGATGCGCTTCTGCGCGAGACCGGGCTCAGCGGTTCCGACCTGGACGGCGTTGGGGTGAGCAACGGCCCCGGGCTGGTGGGCTCGCTGCTGGTCGGTGTCGGATTTGCCAAGTCACTCGCGCTGGGGCTCGGGATTCCGGTGGTCGGCGTGCACCACATCGAAGCGCACGTGCTTTCCAACGAACTCGGCGGCGAGGCGATGAACTACCCCTGTCTGGTGCTGGTGGTGTCCGGCGGGCACACGTCGCTCTACCTCGTGGAGCGCGCCGGGCGCTATGAACTCGTCGGCAACACGCGCGACGATGCGGCCGGCGAGGCGTTCGACAAGATCGCCAAGCTGCTTGGCCTCGGCTTTCCCGGCGGACCGGTGGTGCAGAAAGCCGCCGAACGCGGGAACCCGGCCGCGATCGATTTTCCGCGCGCGATGCGCGACCGCGGCGGTTTTGACTTTTCGTTCTCGGGACTCAAGACCGCGGTGCGCCAGTACGTCGAATCGCTGCCGTCGCTGACCGATGGCGACATCGCGGACATCGCCGCGTCGTCGCAGGCGGCCATCGTCGAGGCGCTGGTGGAACGCACCATCGCGTGCGCGCGTGCCTGCCGCGTGGGTGACGTCTACCTGGCCGGCGGTGTGGCGGCCAACGGCCCCTTGCGCGCGGCGCTGCAGGCGGCGTGCGACAATGCCGGCGTCGCCTATCACGCGCCACTGATCAAGTACTGCATGGACAACGGCGCAATGGTCGCGCGTACCGCCGAGCTTCTGCTGGCCGCCGGCCGCGACGACGGCGCCGCGCTGGACGTGTTCACGCGCGGACCCATCACCTCCTGGACGTAATGCCCCATGAAACTCTCCATTCACGCGGCCGGTAAGACCTACCGCGGCGGTGTGCGCGCGCTCGAAGATTTCTCGCTGGAACTCGAACCCGGCGTGCTCGGGCTGCTGGGTCCCAACGGCGCCGGCAAGTCCACGCTGATGCGCATCCTCGCCACCATCACCCGTCCGACGGCCGGGCGCATCACCTGGAATGGAACCGACATCACGAAGTCGCCCGACAGCGTGCGCAACGTGCTCGGCTATCTGCCGCAGGACTTTGGCGTGTATCCCAACCTGTCACCGCTCGAGTTCCTGGCCTACGTGGCGGCGGCCAAGGGGGTGGATGCGCGTGCCGCATCGCGCCGGATCGACGAGCTGCTGCAACTCGTCAACCTGGTCGACGCGCGCAAGCGCCCGCTGGGCGGGTTTTCCGGCGGCATGCGCCAGCGCGTGGGAATCGCGCAGGCGCTGCTCAATGATCCCGAACTGCTCATCGTCGACGAACCCACCGCCGGACTCGACCCCGAAGAACGCGTTCGCTTTCGCAACCTGCTTTCCGAGCTCTCCGGTGAACGCATTGTGATCCTCTCCACGCACATCGTCTCCGACGTCGAAGCCACCGCGACGCACATCGCGCTGATTGCGAACGGCCGCCTGGTGGCGGCGGCGTCGCCCGAAGAACTGCTGCGAACCGCCGAGGGAAGAGTCTGGGAATGGATGATTCCGAGCGCCGAGCTGACGGCCGTCAAGCAGCGCCACCGCATCAGCGGTACGCTGCGCCGCAGCGACGGCGTGCGCGTGCGCACGGTGGGAGACACGCAGCCCGCGCCGTCCGCGCAGCCGGTGGCACCCAACCTGGAAGACGCCTACCTGCTGTACATCGCGCCCGCGATGGACGGAGCCGCCGCGTGACCACGCTCCGGCGCCTGGTTTATCTGGCGCGCGCCGACTTCCTGGAACGCGTGCGCCGCTACGCATTCCTGGTGACGATGGTGGTGTGCGTATGCCTCGCGTACGCGTTTGTTCCTCCCAACCCCAGCAAATACGTGACACTCAAGTTCGGTGAGTACCGCGGCATCTACAACTCGGCGTGGATCGGCACGTCGCTCGCGCTGCTGTGCGGGACATTTCTCTCGGTGATCGGGTTCTACCTGGTCAAGAACACCATCGACACCGACCGCCGCACGCGCGTGGGGCAGGTGCTCGCCGCAACGTCGATGTCGAAGGTGCAGTACACGATCGGCAAGACGCTGAGCAACTTCGCGGTGCTGGCCGCGATGACACTGATGGTTGCGGTGGCCGCGATCGGTATGCAGCTCCTGCGCGCGGAAGACCGCTCGATCGACCTCGTGCAACTGTTCCTGCCCTTCGCACTGCTCACACTCCCGACGCTGATGGTGACTGCCGCGCTCGCGGTGTTCTTCGAAACCATCCCCGGTCTGCGCGGCGGGATTGGCAACGTGGTGTTCTTCTTTGGCTGGATTGGCCTCCTCAGTGCCGGATTCTCGGCCGGCGACAGGCTGCTGGCGCACAACGATCTGCTCGGCGCCGGCATCGCGTGGCCGAGCATGGCGGAGACGTGCGCGCGTTTTTTTCCGGCGTTCGACGCCGCCCATCCGTCGACGTCGATGGGGATCAACGTCCGTGGCGAGGGCCTGTGGACACTCGAAACCTTTCCCTGGAATGGCATCCACTGGACGCCCGCGATGCTCGGCTGGCGCGCGTTGTGGCTGCTGGGTGGCCTCGCGCTGGGCGCCGTCGCGTCGCTTCCGTTTGACCGCTTCGACAGCGCGCGCGCGATCAATCCTGGGCGCCGGACCGGACGCCGGTTCGGCGGAAAGCAACCCCGGGTATCCGACGCCGGAGCCGTCGTGGCTGCAACCGCGGCGCCGGCGCGCGAGGTCCATCTGACGCCGCTCGCGAAGGACGAGCACCGCGCGCGCGCGGGCGCGATGATCGTCGCGGAATGGAAGCTCATCACGCGCGGATTGCGCTGGTGGTACGCCGGACCGCTGGCGGTGCTGGTTGTCTCGCTGTTTCTGCCCGTGCAACACCTGCGTCATCCGGTGCTCGTGCTCGCGTTCCTGTGGCCCGTGCTGTTGTGGTCGCGGCTGGGAACGCGCGAGCGGCGCCACAACACCGAGGGCATCTTTTACTCCGCACCGCGTCCCTTGTCGCGCCAGCTTCCCGCCACGTGGCTGGCCGGAATCGGCGTCAGCCTGCTGATGTGCGCGCCCATCGCCGTGCGACTGGTGATCGCCGGAGAAGGTGGCGCGTTGCTGGCGCTGTTTGTCGGCGCCGCGTTTGTGCCTGCGCTCGCGATCGCGCTGGGCGTATGGACCGGTTCCGGCAAGTTCTTCGAAGCGTTCTACATGTTCATGTGGTATGCCGCGCTGCAGCGCGTGCCATCGCTCGACTACATGGGATCCACCGCTGTTGGCGTTGCCGGGGGCGGCGCCGCCGGCTTTGCCGTCGCGACCCTGCTTCTGCTCGCTTTCGCGGCCGTCGGCCGTCACCGCCGCTTGCAAAACTGACCCGCCGCTGTCCGCGGCGTGGGCCGCCGATTGCAACGCGCGGTCAACTCCTCATCCTTCCTCATGGTTCCGCATGATGGCGCGTGCGTGCGCGTCGGGTTTCCAATTGTGTCACGGCGCGGTTCGTGCAAACGCAACGCGGGTGCAAACGGCTCCGGACTCCGGGTTGTCGCTGCACCCTTGGCATGCTCTTTGCCCAAATGGATTCTGTTAAGTGTCTTTATGAGTTCAAGTTCGAGGCGATATGCACGGTCCCGACAACTCAAGTTACCGGATTCTGATTGCGGATGACGAGCCGCACATCCGGCAGATCCTGCGCTTCACGTTGGAGCGGGCGGGCTATTCGGTATTTCTGGCCGCCGATGGCGAGGAAGCGCTGGCGCGCGCGGCCGAAATCAAGCCGAGCCTGGTGCTCCTCGACGTGATGATGCCGAAGATCGACGGTTATGAGGTTTGTCGCAAAATGCGACAGGATTTCACGCTGAACCAGATCCCCGTGATCATGCTTTCTGCCCGGGGCGACCAGCGCGATCGCGTGGCCGGGCTGGAGGGCGGCGCCAACGACTACCTCGTGAAGCCCTACTCGAACGAGGAGTTGCTGCTGCGCGTTCGCAATGTGCTCGACTGGAACATCCGCCAGAAGGAAGCCAATCCGCTGACCGGTTTCCCCGGCAACACCGCCATCGAGCGCGAAATGATTGCGCGTGTGGCGGGCAAGGAACCGTACGCATTTCTGTATATCGACATCGACAACTTCAAGGGCTTCAACGACTACTACGGCTATCAAAAGGGCGACGAAATCATCGGGTTCATGGCGGAAACCCTGCGCCGCACCATCCAGCGCCTCGGCGGTGCGGACGACTTCGTGGGCCACATCGGTGGCGACGATTTCGTGCTGGTGGCGGCCCCGTCGCGCGCCGAGATCATGGCGCAGTACATCGTGGACGAGTTCGACAAGGGCGCGGCGATGCTCCTCAACCCGGCCGACGTGGCGCGCGGATACCTGGAGATCCGCGACCGTCAGGGCGAACTCAAACGCGTGCCGGTGATGTCGGTGACCATTGCGGTGGTCAAGAGCACCGACAACCAGATCGAGCACTTCGCCGAAGTGAACGACATCGCCACGTCGCTCAAGGACTACGGCAAGCGGATCGAAGGCAGCGTCGTGGTGAAGGAGCGGCGGCAGGAAATTCCGTCGCACATGACGAAGAACAAGTCGAAGAGCTGAGACAACAGCAATGGCAATTCGTACCGCAGACGACAAGATCGCAACCGTGGAGCTGCTCCTCAACGAGGCGCGCACCGAGGCCAACGGCCTGCGTGTGCAGGTCGAGCGTTTGCGGCGCGTCCTGGGCTCCACGCGGCTCGTGATGGGGCATGAACTCATGAAGCCCACGGCCGCGATCGCCGGCTATCTGGACCTCGCGCGCGAGGACGTCGAGCGCGCCGGGCTCACCGAGGCGCTGCGCTACATCGACAAGGCGCGCGACGAGTGCCAGTTGCTCGCGGAACTCAAGGCGTTCTATCTGGAACTGCTGTCGGTAGACGGCGGCACCGGTGAACCTTCCGTTGCAACCGTCGACGCCACCGCGGTCATCGAAGAAGCGGTGGCGCAGATTGCCGATGTGCTGCGTCCCGGCACGCGCGTGAAGACGAACATCGCCGGCATTCTCCCGCCCGTGAGGCTCAATCCGAACGCGCTCAAGCTGATTGTTCTGAACCTGCTCGAGAACGGGCTCAACTATTCGCCCGAGAACAGCATCGTCCGGCTGGAAGTCGAAGCGTGCCGGGACATGCGCGGCGCCGCCGACGGTGACCTGCTGAAGATTCGTGTCGTCGACGAGGGCTGTGGTATTGCGCCCGAAGACATCAAGCGCATCTTCATGCCGTTCGTCCGACTGGACGACGGCTGGATGAACGGTTCGGGCCTCGGGCTCACGCTGGTGCGGAGCCTGGTCGACATGTGCGGGGGAGAAGTCTCAATTCGCAGCGAACGGGATAAAGGTACGACGGTTCACGTCACACTCCCGCTCTCAGTCACCGACCGTTGGGCGGGGGTGGGGTTGCCGTGAAGATGTATCCGGGCTGGGACGCGAGTTCCGGCGCGTTGGAGTCGAGTCCATTGAGTATTCTGTATCTCCGTTTCGTGGAGCTGTTCGCGTTCTTCGGAATCGTGTTCGCCGCGCGTTTCCTGGGTGATTTCACGTATCCGACCGACGCGCTCGTCAGCCTGTTCCTGATCGCCGCGCTGCTGCAGTATGGCGGGGAGTGGGTGTGGGATTTCGTCGGCGAGCGTTTCGCGTGGGACAAGAAGCGCAAAAACGGCGCGCTTTTGTGGTACTCCAGCTTCGTCGATCTGGCCGCGGTGATCGCGCTGATCCGCATCACCGGGACGATCGAAAGCCCGTTCCTGTTTCTGCTCACGATTCCGCTGTTCTTCGTGTGCAACATCTTCCCGTGGCGCGTCACGGTGGGCTATTTTGTTTCGACGTCCATCCTCTCCATCGCCACGCTGGCGTTGCTCGAGAAGGAAGGCGTCATTTCGCACCAGACCGTGTACCGCAGCGCACCGGGGGTGTTCGAGAACGGCCACTACCTCGCGGGCTCGCTGCTCGTGATTGGCGCATTCGTCAGCCTGGTCATCTTCCTGTCGCACGCGTTCCAGGACCGCCTCAACGTGTCACTGGAGCGGATGCGCCGCAAGCGGCAGGAGTCCGAATCGCGCGTCAACGAACTGGCGCGCCTGTACGACATCAGCACCGGCATCAATGCCGCGATGTCGCTGGAGACGCTGCTGAAGATCGTGGCCAAGGAAGCCACGCTGCTGCTCGACCGGCCGTGGGCCAGCATCGTGCTGTTCAACCAGAAGCAGGAAATCACCCACTCGGTGTTCGTGGGCATCAGCCCGACGCGCGAGCGCCGCATCGAAAAACGCATGCGCCGCGGGGGGTTGAGCGAGTGGATCTGGACCCACAACACGCCGATCGTGGTGGAGGACACCACGCGCGACAAGCGCGCCAACTGCAGCGACTTCCTGAGCCACTTCGGCGTCCGTTCGCTGGTCGGCTATCCATTGTCGACCGGCAAGCAGGTCACCGGTGTCATCTATACCGGCGCATTCCTGCCGTCGGCGGTCACGGAGCAGCATATGCGTCTGCTGACCACGCTGAGCCAGCAACTGTCCAACGCCATCGAGAAGAGCCGCCTCTATGATTCGCTCGAGCGCAAAATCCGCGAGCTCGAGGGCAAGATGGAGACGCTGCAGAAGGCCAACATTCTCAAGTCCGACTTCGTGTCGCACGTTTCGCATGAGTTGCGCACCCCGCTGACGTCGATCAAGGCCTACGTCGAGACGCTGGCCAACAACATCGAAGATCCCACGTTCGTGCAACGCGGTGAGTTCCTCGACATCGTCAACAAGGAAACCAATCGGCTGATCCGAATCGTCAACGACGTGCTCGATGTCTCCAAGATCGAGTTCGGGCAGCGGCCGGTATCGCGCGCACCGCTGGAGCTGCACTCCATCGTCGAAGAAGTCCTGTCCATGCTGAGCCCGTCGCTCAGAGAGCGGGAAGTCGCCGTGGTGGTTGATGTTCCGGAGTCGCTCCCGCGCATCGACGGCGACAGCGACCTGATCAAGCAGGTCTTCATCAATCTCATCTCCAATGCGCTCAAGTACTCGCCGCGGGGGACCACCGTGACGGTGGCGGCGCGCGAAGAGGCCGTGAACATCCAGGTGTCGGTGGCCGACCAGGGCATCGGGATTCCGCGCGACGAGATCGGCAACGTGTTCGACAAGTACTTCCGCGCGCGCTCGCAGAAGTCGTCCAAGATGGAAGGTCTCGGCCTCGGGCTCGCGATCGTCAAGAACATCGTCGAGCAGCACGGCGGCAGCGTACGGGTGAGCAGCGAGGAGAATGTCGGAAGCACGTTCTATTTCACGCTCCCGCGCGAGCACTGCTTCAACGATCTCATTGGATACATCGGCGAGCTGGTGGACGCGCGCGAGCAGCTGCACGAAATGCTCGAGCTGATCGTCAAGATGATCGCCGAACTGCTGAACGCCAGGCGCGTCTCGCTGATGCTCCTCGACAAGGAGCGCCACGAACTGTTCATCAAGATGTCCTACGGCATCGAGGAATGGGTGGTGGAGAACACGCGCGTCAAGGTGGGCCAGGGCATTGCCGGCATGGTGGTGGAAAAGGGCGAGCCGCTGCTCATCAGCAACATCGAAGAGAACGAGGTCTTCACGGCCCCGAACAACCCGCAGTACGACACGATGTCGCTGATCAGCGTGCCGCTGCGGGTCAACGATGTGATCGTGGGCGTGATCAACGTGAACAACAAGATCAACGGACGCCCGTTCGACCACGACGACCTCAATCTGCTCATCTCGTTCAGCGAGCGCATCTCGCGCGCGTTGGAGCGTGTGCGCATGGTCGAGGACTCGCGCAACTTCCTGCAGGACACGATCGATGCGTTCCGGCGCATGCTGGAGACGCAGTCGAAGACCAAGGTGATTGAGCAGGCAGTGGACCACGCCATCAAGATTGCACGCAAAATGCGCCTGCCGGAAAAGGATGTCAGCGTCATCCAGTACGTGGCCAGCGTGCACGACATCGGTATGACGGAAATCAGTGACGAGATCCTCAACAAGACGCTGAACCTGTCATCCGAGGAAATGAAGCGCATCCAGCGCCACCCGGAACGCGGCGCCGAGCTCATCCGTCCGCTCGAATTCGTCGAGGCGGTCAGCAACATCATTCTGTACCACCACGAGCGTTACGACGGTTGTGGCTACCCAATGGGTCTCAAGGGCGACGAGATTCCGGTGGGCGGACGCATTCTCGCCGTGATCGATGCGTTCCAGTCGATGACCGTGGGCCGGCCCTATCGCCATCGCAAGTCGCTTGAAAGCGCGGTGGAAGAAATTGTGAAGAACGCGGGAACGCAGTTTGACCGCGAGGTTGTGGACGCGTTCATCAGTGTGCTCAAGGAAGACGGCAAGTTGTCGACGCGCGACGAACGCGGCTACAAGCGGCAACTCGGCGGCACGCCGGTGGGCGCGCCCAACAGCTAGAGGCGGGAGCAGGGTCACGATGCAGTCCTTGGTCATTGCACACGTCACGGGTGTCGTCACGGCGCCGGTCACCTACCTGCTGGTGGGCGGTGTGCTGGCCGCGCTCGTCATGCTCACGCTGTGGCGTGAGACCGTGACCGCCAACACGACGCAGTTCTTTTCGCGCTCGATGGCCGCGCTCGCGTTCGCGACCAGCCGCGTCACCGTGGTGGTATTCACCACCGCGATGGTGGCGTCGCCGGGCGGACCACCCGCGCTCTACATTCTGTTGAATTTCATCTGCTTGTATCTCGCGGCGCGCTGCCTGCCCACCGCGATATGCGAGTTCTGTCCCCAGCACCGGGCCGCCCAGGAGGCCGCCGGCGAAACGCCGATCGACTGGTCGACCGAGTGGCGCGCGGTCAAGTATCAGACCGCGGTCTTCGGTCTGACGGCCGGACTCGTCTACGTGGTGTTGCCGCAGTCGGGCGGGATCACGTTCCTCGGCCTCGCGAGCGCGGCGCTTCTGGGCGCGACGGTTCGCGTCAGCGGCGCGCTGGTGTCGATGGCAAGGTCGGCGATACAGGAAGTCCGGCCGGTGATGCTGGTCCTGGTGGGTTCGCTGATCGGGTCGTGGCTGCTGGTCGTTGCGGCGGGTACACTGACCGGCGACCACGCGGCCATGCTGATCAAAGGCGCGCAGATGAGCGACATCCTCGCGCTGATCGCGGGGCTGCTGGCCTTGCAGACCAACTACATCGTCATCGGCACGCGCCTGCGCGCGGAGGCCGAGCGCCAGAGCCACGAGGCGTCGCGCACCAGGGGCGAGCTGGATCTGCTGAGCCGTGTGACGTCAGACCTGTACGACGACTCCAACGCGCAATTGCGCCGTCAGCGCGATCACGCGCATTCACTGGCGCGACGCGCCGAAGACATGGAGCGCATGCTGGCCATCGGCATCCGCATCCAGCAGCACAAGAACATCAAGGAACTCCTGCAGATGGTGGCTGAGCTGGTGCGCGAGAACCTCGGGTTCGACACCGTCATCATCCGCATTCTGAATGACCGCACGCAGAGCTTCGAGCCCAAGGCGTACGTGGGGCTCAACCCCGACGCCCAGGAAACGGTGATGAATCACCGCATCTCGATTGCCGAGTATCAGATGATGACCGAGCCGCGCTTCCGCGTGGGCCGGAGCTACTTTCTCAAGAACCTGACGCCGTTGTACGACCGGCCCGTCCGCGACGCCGCGTCGCAGGACGCCCGTATCTCCGACCAGTGGGATGAAGTCGAGCGTCTGATCGTTCCGCTGATCGACGACGACGCTGGCGAGCAGACCATCGGCTACATCTCGGTGGAGGACCCGGGCGATCCGGATCGCTCCGTCGTGGACGTCATCGACACGCTGGAGACGATCGCCAGCCTCGCGACCATCGCGATCCGGAACCTGAACCGCTACCGGGAAGTGGGCGAGAAGAACGAGAAACTCAAGCACTACGCGGAAAAGCTGTCGAGCCTCAACAAGATGAAGTCGAACTTCGTCGCGACCATCTCGCACGAGTTCCGCACGCCGCTCACGTCGATCAAGGCGTACTGCGAGACCTTGCTCAAGAATTCCGAGAACATGGACCGCGACATCCTCAAGGAGTTCCTGGTCGTGATCCAGGAGGAGAGCAACCGCCTGATGGCGCTCATCGAGGACATTCTCGACTTTTCACAGATGGAGTCTGGCGCAGTGCGCTTTGAGCGCACATCGTGCAGCCTGAACGAGATTGTCACCATAGCCGCCAACGAGCTGGAAAAGAACTTCGAGGGCAAGAAACTGACGCTCAATGCGCAACTGCCCGCGGTGGAGGTCAAGGTGCGCGCCGAGCGCGACCTGATGAAGCAATTGCTGATCAACCTGCTGCACAACGCGTCCAAATTCACGCCCGAGGGCGG
>DASUGO010000175.1:0-10250 GCA_036273975.1 Candidatus Krumholzibacteriia bacterium | reverse complement strand
GTCGGCGGCGTAGGCATCCTTGCGTTCGTCGTTGCCCATGTCGTTCTGGATGCACCTCACCGTCACGCCGAGCAGGTCGAACACGCGGCCCATCCACTCGGAGTCACGCTTGGCGAGGTAGTCGTTGACGGTGATCAGGTGGACGCCCTTGCCCGACAGCGCATTCAGATAGACCGGGAACGTCGCGACCAGGGTCTTGCCCTCGCCCGTGGCCATCTCGGCGATCTTGCCCTCGTGAAGCACGATGCCGCCCGCAATCTGGACGTCGTACGGGACCATTTCCCAGTTCATCTCGATACCACACACGTTCCAGGAACTGCCAACGAGGTGCTTGCAGGCAGCCTTCACCAGGCCGAACGCCTCGGGCAGAATCTGCTCGCAGGTTTCGCCGGCCACGAGGCGTCCCTTGAGTTCCTCGGTCTTGGCCCGGAACTGCGCCCCGGTAAACGCGTCGTACTCCTGCGCGTACCGGTTGACCTGTTCGATCACAGGCTTCTGGCGCGAGAAGTCGCGCGTGGACTTGGGCTTGAACAGTTTTTCAATAAGCTTCATGGATGCGGGAGACCTTTCCTGAAATATTGGAGCAAGTTAGCAAATGCGGGGTGGATTGCGCAAGACGCGCGCCGGAGGGCCCCGCCTAACGGGGTAGATCCAGACCGTAGAAACGCCCGTCGTTGTTCCCGAAATAGACCCGCCCGTCCATCACAAGCGGCGACGAGAAGATCGCCTTCGCGGTGTCGAAACGGTCCACGAGCGCCCCGCTGGCGCCGTCGAGGCAGTAGATGGCCCCGTCGTAGGACGTAATCAAGACGCGGCCGCGGTCCACGGCGGCACGGGAGAGGATCACTCCCGACGTCCGATGCTTCCACAGCAGCCCGCCGTCGCCCGCGTCGAGGCAGTAGAGATTCTGGTCCCCGCAGCCGGCGTAGACGCGACCATCGGCCACGAGCAGGCTCGAATTGACCGCTGTGCCGGCCGCAAATGACCAGCGCTGCTTGCCGGTGGCGGCATCGAACGCGAGCACCTTTCCGTCCGCCGTGCCGATGAACACCCGGTCGCCTGCGACGGCTGGCGACGCCGTCACCGGGCCGTGCAACGCCTGCGACCAGCGCTTCGCGCCCGTGTCCTCGGCCAGCGCGTACAGGCGCCCGTCATGCGATGGCACGAAGACACTGCCGCGCGCCGCCGCGATCGCGCCGCGGATCTGCCCGCGGGTGCGGAACTTCCACAGGACACGGCCGCTCTCGCGCGACAACGCGTAGACGTTGCCACGCATCGTGCCGGTGATGACCCGCTCGCTGGTAACCGCGGGCGTGCTGATGATCTTCTCTTTCAATTCGCGCTTCCACACACTGCGCCCGTCGCGCACCGCGAGACGGAACACGTTTCCCGCGTAGTCGCACGCGATGATGCCGTCGCCCGTGATCACCGGCGACGCCCCCACGCCCCCACCCGCGCGGTGGGTCCAGACGGTCTCGCCACTGTGCAGATCGAGCGCATACACGTTACCGTCGCGCGCGCCGAAGACGACCGCGTCCCCCGCCGCAACCGGCGACGACGTCACCGCGTCACGATAGTCCTTGCGCCACGAAAGCGAAAACTCGGACGCGTCGCGTGACGGTGGCGTTGCCGCGGCGACCTCGACCTCGGTGGCGGGGAGATTCTCTTCGACGTCCTGCAGCACGGGCCGTTCCTGCGGGGCCGACCCCGCGCGCTGCGGTGCCGGCGCACCATCGCCACCACCGGCGACGCGCCACACCACCAGCGCGGCGAGCACGACCGCGGCCGGGACCGCCGCGCGCACGAGGCGCCGCTGCGTTCCTGCCCCGGCCGGGGCTGCGACACGCGCCAGCGGCTCCCCGGCCCCGCCTTGCGCCGCACACGACACATACACGACCGTGTGCGCCCCGCGCTCGAGCCGAACCCCGCCATCGCCACCCATCCGCACCTCGAGCGCGTCGAGAACCGCCGCCGCGTCTTCCGGCGTCCCGCCGAGCAGGAACTCCACGCCCGCGCCCTCGGCCGCAGACGCAGTGCCGAAGCGGTACAACGCCAGTGAATCCGTGAGCGTCTGCGCAAACAGATCCTGCTGCGCGCGCGCCGACTCGATACCCATCTCGACCGCGCCCGCCGTCCCGGGGCCGGCCGGGAGCAGCATCCCGCCACTGCGCACCCGCGCCGGTGCGTCCCGCCCGGTCAGCAGGTACAACGACGTCCCTTCCCGCACGAGGACGCAGATGCCCAACCCGCGAAAGTCGTCCACGCGCGTGTCGACCTGGCGTGCGGTGTCGTCGAGAACGCCCACAACCCCGCGCATGAACGCGGGCGCTGTCTCCGGCCGATCGGACGACTGAAAGCGCGCGACGATGGCCCGGTACGCGGCGCGCAGGAAGTTGCGGCGCGAGCCGGGTGACGCGGACGCCAGGTCCTGCAGCACGACAAAGAGCGCACGGTCGCCGGCGGCCCGCTCCGCGTAATGCAATTCGGTGCCGGCCGGGCCGGTGGAGGGTGTGAATACAATGGAACGTGTCATGGCGACGCCGGTCACGCAATGCGCGACGCGTCGCGAGGGTAGGCACCCGCGTCCGCGGGTGTCAACGAAAGCTTTGGGTTGTGGCCGGAAGAGCGGCGTTATGAGCGCCGGCCGCCACGGCCGGCGGCAGCGCGCGGCTTGCGGACAGGGCCGGTCTTCTTGGGCTCGGGAGCCGCCGTCTTGCGCAGGAAGCCAAACAGCCCGCCCCGCGATTTCGACGCTCCGTCACCGTTCGCGGCGTCGCCGCCCTTGCCGTCCCGGGCCGCCCTGCGGTAGCGCAGCGCCACCGGGTGGTCGGGATCCCACTTGAGCGCTTCGTCGAAGGACTCCATCGCCGTGCTTGTCAGGCCGGCCTGCATGTAGACGAAGCCAAGATTGGCATGGTAATCGGCGTTGTAGAACTCCATTTCCAACGCTTTCTTGCACGCGTCCCGCGCCTCGTGCAGTTGCGTGCGCAGCACGCCCAGGGCGAAACCGTACCAGCTGTGGTAGGCCGGGTTGGAGTCGTCGAACTTGATCGCGGCCTTCAGGAGCACCGAGGCCTTGTCATAGCGGTTCTGGCGCATCGCCGCCCGCGCCTGATCGTAGGAGAGCTGCGCGGAGCGCTTGTCGGCCTCCCTGCGCTCGGCAATCGAGCCGGTGGGCCCACGGCGCTTCATGCGCTCGTCGAATTCGCGGCGCGCGACCGGGTCGCTCAGCACGCCGAACGCCTCGTTGATCAACTTGAAATCGACGCCGCCCTTGGCCGCCTCTTCCCCGACGACATCGGGGTGGTGCAGCTTCGCGAGCTTGAAGTAGGCCTTCTTGATGGCGTCCGTATCGGCGGTCGGCCAGACTCCGAGAACTTCGTAGTAGTCGACAAATTTGACGTTCGGTTCCATGGGTATCTCGCGTTCGTTTGGGCGCCTACTTGCCCGGTCTGGCGCCGGCAATGACCTTCAGCTCGTGCTGAAGGTTGTTCGCCAGCTGGTTGTCCGGCTGGACGCTCAGCACCTGATCGATCTGCGCCTGCGCCTCATCGTACCGGTTGTTTTCGTAGTACAGCAGGGCAAGGTTCAAGCGCGCCTTCGAATAGTATGGATTGATCTTGAGAGCAATCTCGAACTCATACACGGCGTCGTCCACCATGCCATTGTTCCCGTAGGCGATACCCAGGTAGTTATGCAGATCCGGGTAGTCGGGCTTCAGCGCGATCGCCTTCTTCAACTCCCGGATGGCTTCGTTGGTGTTTCCGTTCTGGATGGCCTCCACGGCAAGTTCACGGCTGATCTGCGCCGAGCTCGGACGTTCGTCGATGAGTTCCGAATAGAGTCGTGTGACATCGGCTTCGCTCGCCGTGCGCAGGGCGATGACCAGCGCGTCCAGGCTCTCCCGGTAGAAATTGGGGCAGCTCTGGCGCGACGCGAGGACCTCCTCGACGGCGGCATCGGCCTGACCGGCGTCGCGCAGAACCAGCGAGAGGTAGATGCGCGCGCGGAAGAACTTGTTGTTGATCTCGAGCGACCTGCGGAACGACGCGGCCGCGTCGTCGTTGCGGTCGAGCCGCGAATACAACACGCCCAGCTTGTAGTGCAGGTCCGCGAACTGGGGCTTGATGCGGACGGCGGCTTCCATCGCGGTGGTCGCAGATTCCAGATTGTTCGCTTCGAGATACTCCTTCGAAATCGCCACATGCGCCTCGCACGTATAGAGATCGAGCGTGGAGCGGTCCACGTCCCCCGCCTCTTCCGCGAGCACCCGCAGTTCTTCGAACTTGGCGAGGGCCTTCCGGTGTTCGCCGGAGTTGAAGAGACTCAGGGCGCGCGAGAACTCGTCCTTGGGAATGAACGCGAAAAGTCTTTTGAGAAACATGGTCTACCCCTGAAAAAGTCGCGAGGCCAGTTGCATCGCAATCCCGCTGAAGATCGGAACCCGCAGGTTGTCGTCCAGCGGCGACGGCAGCGCTTCCGCCAGTGTCGCCGCCAGCGCTCCGATCAGCGCGAGGCCCGCGGAACCGAGCAGTGGAACCCCCACCGCCAGGCAGACGACGAAACACGCGGCGCTCCCGTGCAGGCTCTTGCCAAAGTAAAGCGATCGTCCGAATCGCTTCCCCACGATTGCCGCGGCCGCATCGCCGAGAACCAGAAACGCGAGCGCCGCGATTGCCACCGGATGGTCGAAAACGACGACGCTCAGCAGAGCCGCGATCATGTAGTGCGTGGACCCCAGGAGGTGTTCCTCTTCGTGGGGCCGGATCAGCGACCGAAACAGACCGAGGAAGAACCGCCTCAGCCGGTGATCGGTCAGACGCAACAGATCGATCGCGACCGTGACAAAAGTAGCAAGTATGAGGCCAAGCAGGGCCGGGGTCGGTGGCATGAGGTACACCCAGACCGGGACCACGATCATCGCAAGATGAAACGACTTACGCTGCAGCTCGGCTTTGAGTGACTGCGGGCTGCCGGATGGGGGTCCGGCTGGAGACGGGTGATTGTCGACCATGGCGCGCGAATGTTACCGCCATGTGCGCCCGGGGGGATAAGGAAAAATTGGCCGGCTTGTCCGGGACCTAGTGGGAGCCCGACCCGGTGCCCACATGGCCGAAATACAGCGACTGGTACACGTTGGCGGACTCGATCACGCGCTTGACGTAACCGCGCGTTTCCTTGTAGTCGATCGATTCGACCGCGGCGATCGCCGCATCGCCCGACGCACCCGGCTCGAGCCACCGTTCGGCGGCGTTCGGACCCGCGTTGTACGCCGCGAGCATCCACGCGACGCTGCCCTTGCCCGCGCGCAGGAGATCGGCGGCGTACCAGACACCCAGCGAGACATTTATGGCCGGATCGTCGAGCCGCTGGTCGACATCCTGCGAGAGATCCATCTGCGCGGCCAGGCGACGCGCCGTCTGGGGCATCAGCTGCATCAGCCCCACCGCACCGGCCCGCGACACCACGTCCGCCTCAAAACGGCTCTCCTCGCGGATCATGCCATACACGAGGTGCGCGGGGACGCCGTTGCGCGCGGCGCTGTCGAGTACCTGCGCCGGATAGGGCAACGGATGGGTCAGGAAACGGAAATCTTCGGCGCGCTCGCGCCGCGCGTCCCAGGACAGGCTGGTGCGCGCGCGCTCATAGAGCCGCACGCTGCGCCACGGCATCGCGTAGTCTTCGTAGAGCCGGGCGAGCAACAACGTCTGCGCCGCCGAACCACCGCTCCGGCGGCGGGCAACGTCCAGTTCGCGTTCGGCCCAGTCGCGCAGCCCGGCATCGAGAAACAGCGCAGCGCGCGCGATGATGCGGTCGGTCTCGAGGTCGGCATTTCCGGATGGCGTGCCCGCCGCGGCCAGCACGCGCGCATATGCCGCCCCGCGCGCGGCGTCGGTTTCGTCCAGCCATTCCGACAGCGAACCGGGACCGGCGCGCAGTATCTGCCCGCTCGAGCCCATCAGCGGCCCGCGCGACCCATCCACCACATCGGGCGACACGTAAAACGAGAACGGGTTCAACCGGCGCAGTTCATCGAGAATGGCCAGCCCCGACCCGGCCTGCGCGCGATCGCGCTCGCGCGCGAGGTAGAACAACGCGGCTTCATCGGTGCGCTGTGACCGCACGAGCCACTGCTCGTAGATCGCGATCGCCTGTTCGTTGCCGCCGTCCTGTGAGAAATCGCCCGCGCGCCGCATCGCCGCCGCCCAGCCATGGAACGTGGACGGGTAGGATCGCCGCAACTGATCCCGAACGCGGTCGGATTCGCGGGGTTGCCGGTCGCGTTCGTAGAGCGACGCCGCCGCAAACAGTGCCTCGGCCGCCAGAGCATCGTTCGGATACGCGCGCGCGAACTGCTCATACAGCGCCGCCGCCTCCCCGCTGCTTCCCATCTTGCGCAACGAGCGCGCCATGATCAGCATGGAACGCCGGCGCAGCGACACGTCGGAATACGACGGGCGCGCGAGAGCAATGGCGCGCGACCAGTCGCCGGTCTGGTAGTGATATTCGGACCACAGCAGGCGGTGCGTTTCCGCGTCGTGCGTCCCGAGCTGCCGTTGGTCGAGGATGCGCAGCGCACGACGCAGCGACGTCCCGTCGCCGCACGCCGCGAGTGTCTCCGCGCAGTCGAGCAGCACCGACGGCGGCGCCTCGGAACCGGTTCGCTGCAGGAGATCCGCCGCGCACCGTCCCGCTTCCTCCGAACCACGGGCCCCATCGAAAAGCTGGCGTGCGGCGCGGATCGCGGCGGCATCGTCGCCACACTCCCACGCCAGTTCATAACGGGTCAGCATCATCGCGCGCCGCGCGCGTGAATTCTCGGCCGATTCGACCGCATCGCCGGCGGCGGCCAGCGCTTCCTGAGCGCGGCCCAGCGCACGCGATACCGCCACGCGCTCCTCGTCGATCAGCCCGACCAGCGCCTGCGGCGGTGTTCCGGCCCGGGCGGCCACGAGCGCCTCCTGTGCGGCCTCGGGCTCCGAACGCGCCAGGTGCACACGCGCGAGGAGATAGCTGCGATAGGCGGCGAGCGCCGGATCAGCCCCGGCCGCAGCCGCGATATCCTCCGCGTCCAGTATTTCGAGCGCGGTGGCAAAACGGCCCGCTTCATAGTTGAGCCGGGCGCGATGGATCTGGTGGAAGAAGGCGGATTGTTCCCCGGACAGCAGCGCAGGTGGCATGCCGGCGAGGAGGCTGTCGGCCTCCGGGAAGCGGCCGAGTTCCGTCAGCAGGCGGACGGCGAGTTGCGGGTTGTCCCCGGCGGCGCCGGCCCGGAGCGATTCCCACGCGAGCCCGGGCTCCCCGTGCCGGTCCAGGAGCCGCGCGCGCCGCACGGCGTCGTTCTCATGGACCTCCGGCAACGCGGGGTTCCGCGTCGCGTGCGGGGCGGGGACGCGGAGCGCCGCGGCAAAAAAAATAGCGGCCACGAGGGCCGCGATGGCCAAACGCCGGAGCATGTCCCAATTATAACTCCCGAACGGGAATGCGACAACTACCGGCGGCTACTCCCACTCGATCGTGCTGGGGGGTTTGGAACTGATGTCATACGCGACCCGGTTCACGTGCCGGACCTGGTTGATGATACGATTGGAAACGACGCGGAGCAGGTCCGCCGGCAGATCGGCCCAGTCGGCCGTCATCCCATCGGTGCTGGTCACCGCACGCAGAACAATGGGGAACGCATAGGTCCGCGCGTCCCCCATGACCCCCACGCTGCGAACCGGTAGCAGCACGGCCAGCGCCTGCCATACCCGGTCGTACACACCCCACTCGTGGAGCGCGTCGATGAAGATCTTGTCGGCCTGGCGGAGGGTCTCGAGCTTTTCCTCGGTCACTTCCCCCAGCACCCGCACCGCCAGACCAGGCCCGGGAAACGGGTGGCGCCCCAGTTGTTCCTTCGAAATACCAAGCTCGGCCCCGACCGCCCGCACCTCATCCTTGAACAGAAGCGCCAGAGGCTCCACCAGCTTGAAGCGCAGGTTCTCGGGCAGCCCGCCCACGTTGTGATGCGTCTTGATGGTCACCGACGGGCCACCGGTGGAGATGCTCTCGATCCGGTCCGGATACAGTGTGCCCTGTGCGAGAAAGTCGAATGGCCCGCGCGCGGTGCTCACGTCCTCGAATATCTCGATAAACAGATTGCCGATCCGCTTGCGCTTTTCTTCCGGATCCGTCACGCCGGCCAGACGTTCCAGAAAACGCGCGCGCGCGTCGACGATTTCGAGCGGTGCGGTCAGATGGGTACCGAGCAGCCGCTCCACCCCGTCCCGTTCGCCGTGCCGCAGGAGCCCCGTATCGACGAACACGCAGTGCAGGTTCTTCCCGACCGCGCGGTCGACGAGACACGCGACCACCGCCGAGTCAACGCCGCCGCTGACCGCGCAGATGACGCGCCCATCACCGACGCGCTCACGGATCTCGGCCACCATCTGCTCGACGATCGCGCCCGTGGACCAGCTCGCCTCACATCCGCATACGTCGAAGATGAAATTTCCAATGATCGATTCCCCGTACGCGGTGTGCTGGACCTCGGGATGAAACTGCACCGCGAACAGGTTGCGGGGCGCATAAGCGAACGCCGCCACCTCGCTGTTCTCCGACCGCGCGAGCACCTCGAACCCACCCGCGCCACCGGTCACCTTGTCGCCGTGGCTCATCCACACCGACTGCTCCGGCGGGGTGTCCTTGAACAGCACGCTGTCCGGCTGCGCATGGATCTTCGCGTGCCCGTATTCCGCGGCCCCCGCCTTCGCCACGTCGAAGCCGAGGTCACGCGCGACCAGTTGCATGCCGTAGCAGATGCCGAGTACCGGCAGCCCCCACTCCCACAGATCGCCGGGGAGCGTCGGGGCGCCCGGATCGAATACGCTCGACGGCCCGCCGGACAGGATGACGCCGCGGGGCGCGTTCTCCAGTGCCTTCTCGCGCGAGGTGTTCCAGGGCAGGATCTGCGAGAAGACCCCGCGCGCGCGGATGCGCCGGGCGATGAGCTGCGTGAACTGTGAGCCGTAATCCAGTATGACTATGCCATTTGCGGGCATGGTACCTCTGATCACACGTGGCGGAAATGCCGTCGTCCCGTAAACACCATCGCGAGGTTCGCGCCGTTGGCGGCGTCGATGACCTCCTGGTCGCGCATCGAACCGCCCGGTTGAATGACCGCCGCGATCCCCGCTTTCGCGAGTTCCAGCACGCCATCCGCGAACGGGAAGAACGCATCCGACGCCGCGGCGGCTCCCTTGACCACGAGCCCCGCATCACCCGCCTTGCGTACCGCGATGTGCGACGAATCGACGCGGCTCATCTGGCCCGCGCCAATCCCGACCGTCCCCTCGCGGTCCGCGATCACGATCGCGTTCGACTTGACGTTCTTCGCCACCCGCCACGCCATCTGGAGTGCAAGCAGCTCGGAATCACCCGGCTGGCGCGCGGTGACCGTCTTCAGTTCGTCGAGTTCCGGGAAGCCCGCGTCCTCGTCCTGCACGAGCGCAATGTCCTGCATCCAGACACCCATCGTGCCGGTGCTGGCCGGCTGCCAGTGCGCCTCCGGCATCGTGATCACCCGCAGGTTCTTTTTCTTCGCGAGGATCTCCGCCGCGCCCGGCTCGATGCCGCGCGCAACCACGACTTCCAGAAACAGCTTGTTCATCTCGGTGGCCAGCGCCTCGCTGACCCGGCCGTTCACCGCCACGACACCGCCAAACGCGCTCACCGGGTCCGTCTGCAGCGCGCGGTGCCACGAACGCAGGGGGTCTGCGCACCACGCCGCACCACACGGATTGTTGTGCTTGATGATCGCGACGCTGTCGACGCCGAGGTCGCGCACCAGCGTGAACGCGCCCAGCAGGTCGAGGTAATTGTTGAAGGAAAGTTCCTTGCCCTGGGTCTGGTGCATCGCCACCAGCGGCGAGTCGGCCACGGTGCGATAGAGCGCGCCGCGCTGGTGCGGGTTTTCGCCGTAGCGGACGTCGGTGACCTTGGTCAGACCGAGCGGCAGGCGCTCGGGGAGATCCGCGCCGCCCGAAGACATCCGCATCGACGTGGCAATGGCGGCGTCATAGGTCGCGGTGAGTGCGAACACCCCCGCGGCCAGCCGGGCCCGCGTCGCCGCCGACGTTCCCCCGTTGGCCTTGATCTCCGCAATCACGCCCTCGTACTGGGCCGGGCTGGTCAGAACCGTCACGTGGCGGTGGTTCTTCGCGGCCGCGCGCAGGAGCGTGATACCACCGATGTCGATATACTCGATCAGC
>DASUGO010000174.1:0-4115 GCA_036273975.1 Candidatus Krumholzibacteriia bacterium | reverse complement strand
TTTCGACCATGTCCTTGAGAAAATCCTGGATCTGCATGCTGCCGTCCTCCGGTTTGGTGGTGTGAACGGCTTCTATCGGCAAGGTCCGTGCCAGCCGGACGCCCGCGGCCGGCGCGGCCGCGCGGAATCAGGAACGGGCGGAACTGTTGCTATTCTTTCCGCTTACGAAGCGATCCCACAAGAGGACGAGGGCCATCGCCACCACCAGACCGGTGATGACTTCGAGCGGAATGCGGTAACGCTCCCGGGCATGCACGAGGACATGCATGATGTTGTGGGCGACCAGATATCCCAGCAGCGGCACCGCGATGCGGCGCTCGGCCGGACCCGCGAGCCAGAAGAAGACCGGCAGCAGCAGGAAGAACGGAACCATCACCAGCGAACTGGTCGCATTGTGGCGCAGCGACCAGCCGGGTTCGAAGCGGCCATCGGGGTACGGACGGTAGGATGGGGCGAGGCGCGCAAAGCGCCAGTACTCATTGAACAGATACAGATGAACGGCACGGTGCGCGAGCAACGGGCGGCTGCCCGATTCAAAAAACGCGCGTTCCCCCGGAGTCAGCGTCGCCAGCGACTCGCGCTTCTTCCGTTCCCAGTCCGCGAGCCATGACTCCCGGCTTCCGTGCTCCTCGACGGCATTTCCGGTGACGACTCCGGCCCGCGGCAACCAGCGGCCGAAGAATCGCTCGGTTACGATCACCGGGTGACCCATCGCGATGTAGCAACGCGCCTGGTACGGAATCATCATCAGCACGGCGAACAGCGCCACCCACAGCGTCTCGCGGAGCGAGCGCGCAACGCCGCGGTGGGCGGCAAATGCCATGAACGGAAACACCGCCGCCAGCGGGAGAAAGCGCACGTCGGTATGCGCTAGCAGCACGATGAAGAGCGCGTGCACGAACAGCCGCGTGCGCGCCGGACGCTCCATCGCGGCCAGAAAGCTCACGACGAAGCCAACCACCAGCGGGATGATCAGGTTTTCGCGCAGCGGGTCGGCGGTAAACGGCACGAAGTGCGGGTGCAGCGCGAACATCGCGCCGGAGAGCAGTGCCACGCGTTCGCCGGTGAAACGCCGCAGCCCCAGATAAAGCCACGACGCCGTCGCCGCACCCAGCAGCGCCTGCAGGATCTGCAGTGAACCGAAGTCACCGCCCGGGAGCGCGTACGCCACGGCCATGAATGCCGGGTAGAGCGGTTCGCGCACCGCCAGCGGATACGAGAACCAGCCTGGCCCGGACAGCATCAGCCGCGCGAACTCCGTGTAAGCGACGTGGTCGCCGGGCGCGGTGACATCGAAATGACGGCCCGCGATGGCGATGTAGAACGCACGCGCGGCCAGCGCCACCACGCCGATCAGGAGCGCCCGCTGCCGGACTGAGAGGGACTGGAAGGCCATCCTGATCAGGGGCTGCGCTTGTCGATCATGTCCGCCAGCAGCGCAAATATGCCGACGTTCATGCTGGACGTAAACAGCAGCACGCTCTTGTCGGTGAGGTTGTCGAGGATGATCACGTCGTACGCCACCGTGCCACACGCGAGCAGAAACAGAATCACGGAGATCGGCAGCAGCACACGCAACGGTGCAAAGTACATCCCGGTGCGGACGATCAGCTGGGTAAAGCGAATCGTGTCCTGCACCGGCTTGATCTTGGATTTCCCGATGCGGCCCGAGTAATCGATGGGAATGAAGGTCACGTCGTAGCGGTTACGCATCATGGCCAGCGTCACCGTGGTGGTGAAGCTGAACGTGTTGGGGAGGATCTTGAGGAAACGCTCCACGGCGCCGCGGCGAAACACGCGCAGCCCGCTGTTCATGTCGGGAATCGGCTGGCCGGCGAGCCACGACATGTACGCCTTCATGAATACCTTCGGGATCTTGCGGACGAACGAGTAGGTCACGTTGGCGCCGGTGCGCGCGCCCACCGCCATGTCGCACGACCGCACCGCCTCCAGCAGGTCCGGGATGCGGTTGAACGGATAGGTGCCATCCGCGTCCGCGATGACGATCAGCGGCGCCGTCGTGCGCCGGATACCGGTCTTGAGCGCGGCGCCGTAACCGAGGTTGCGCGCGTGCGGGACCACGCGGGCGAACGGGTATTTCACCACCTCACGCGCCAGCACTTCCGAGGTCCGGTCGGTGGAACCGTCGTCGACGAAAACCACTTCGTGCGGCCCGCAGCCGCGAAGCGAATGCTCCAGCTTCTCCAGTGTTTCCCCCACCGCGTCTTCTTCGTTGAAGCACGGAATCACGACCGCAAATTCGTACGGACCGCTCATCGCGCACCTCCGGCGTCGATCGCGCGCGCGATGATATCCGGGATCGACAGGCTCTGCGGCTTCACGGTTTCCCCGGCGGCGACAATGCGCCGCGACAGGTCGTCGCGTTCCGCGTGGAAGCGCTGCAGGCGCGGCGCGAAGGCCGCCACGTCGAGCGCGTCGAAGGTGGCGTATAACTCGGGCACGTTGAACTCCTCCAGAACTTCCAGATACTTGTGGTCTCCCCACCCGTAGGTGATGGGGGGCACGCCCATCGACAGCGATGAAATCATGGAATGGAACCGGCTGGCCACCAGCAAGTGCAGCTGGCCGATCATCGCCCGCAGTTCCTGCGAGGTCAGATCTGCGTCGACGTAGAAATGATCCACGTGCTCGGGGAGCAGCTGGCGGATGGCGATGCACAGGCTGCGGTCGTTGTTGTGGATCTGCGAGACATCATCGCGATAGCTGTGCGGAATGAGCACCGGGAAATGGCCCTGCTCGTGCGCCTTCTGCATCACGCCCGCCATGAACGCGATGTAGTCGATGCCGCGCTTCTTCGCCTTGGTAAAGACGATCGAATTGGGCGCGAAGCCCACGAATGTCCGTTTCTCGGCGCGCAGACGCTCGCGGAAGCGTCCCACGACCTCGTTGCGGTCGGCCACATCGTCAAAGGCGGGCACCGCCATCGCAAATGAGAGGTCGGGCTGGTACGACGCGTGTTCCACGCCGATCTTGTGCACCCAGGCATCACTGCGCCGGCCGCGCCCGTGGACATCGCGCGCGCGCGACAGGGTCCAGCGCGCCAGCATGCGGTTGAGCGGATGCCTGACCGGCCCGATGGTCTGTGACAGAAAAACCGTGGGCCGTCGCAACCAGTAACCCGGCAGCGCCGCCAGCAGGTTCCACGGCACCTTGTACAACATCGAATCCTCAAACGTGGTACCGCCCACCAGCAGGATGCCGTCACTGTCGCGCAGTGCATCGACGTCGCGCTTCCAACTGGACGGCACCAGCGCGGGCAGGATGGCGCGGAGCACGATCATCGGCAGCAGCACCAGGATGTGCTTGGGGTGCCCGGCGTGGACGGAAACGTCGCTCATGCCGGCGGCGATGGCTGCATCGCGCTTCGGATAGTAACTGAACACGGAGAAATGCGCGTCGACGCCCGCGGTGTGGAACGCGTCGCGCAGACCGAGCAGCATGCTGGCCGAGCCTTTGTTGCCCGAGAGCGGTACCGCGAAGGTCGCGAGCCGGAGCCTGCGCCCGCCGTTGCTCATCGGGACTCCGCGGTGGGTTCAAGCGCGGTCGCGGGGCGTTTGCGCGCCAGCACGGTGAGCGCGATCGCGCCCAGCGGAATCTGTACCGCGGTGAACAGAAGCCGCCAGATCAGCGCGACGGCCATCGCGTTGGCTTCGGGCATGATGGGTCTTGCAAGCAATACGAACGTCCCTTCCCGCACGCCGAACCCGGCCGGCGCCACGAAGCTGAGGAAACCAACCAGCCAGGCGGCGACCGCCGCAAGTCCGATGCGCAGGAAGTCCTGCGAACTCGTCTCCGGCGTGATGGCCACCGCGACCACGACCATCGCCGTGCCATAGCAGACCCAGCCCAGACCGGCACTCCCCAGCGCCGCCAGTACACGGAATCGCGATGCGAGCGCGAAAAGCGGCTTGCGGCGACGGCGCTGCAACATGTTCAACGGCCGCACCCATACACCGCTGGCCACCAGAATCGTCCCCGCCACCGTGAGCGCGATCAGCACGTTCGCCATTCCCGGCCTCACCACACTGCCCAGCAGCGGACTCGCGATCAGGGCACCCGCGGCGATCAGGATCAGGTGATGGACGGTGAATCCC
>DASUGO010000173.1:0-27059 GCA_036273975.1 Candidatus Krumholzibacteriia bacterium | reverse complement strand
GAACTCACCTATGTCTATGAGGGATCTTCGTGCGAGGGGGTCGGGCAGTGGGATGACTTCGTGTGCGCCGGCGGTGATTTCGCGTGGTATGGCGGCGGCACCGTCACCATCTACATGGACGCCACCCCGGACGCGGACTTCTTCAATCCCGCGACATTCCGCGACGGCTCGGTCGTGTTGCTCGCGGAATCGCAGCTCATATCGGTGCTCGACAACGACCCGGACGGATGTCCGATGCTGCCAAACCCACCCGACGTCACCGCGTACTTCACGTTCACCGGCGGCGCATGGTATCCGCGTGCGAGCAACAATGGCGTGGCGTTCCAGGCCGTCAGCCAGGGTGAACTGGGCCACGATGTCCCGGCTCCGCTGGAGGCGCTCGGCTACGTCTTCCAGGTGGACGGTACGGTCGACATATACGGGACCGTGGCCGTGGAAGAAACCACGTGGGGCCGCGTCAAGGCGTTGTACCGTTGAGGAACGCGCGGATGCGCGGCTAGTTGTTGGAGAGTTTCTTGAGGACGCCCTTCGCCACGCACTTGAGCGTGTCGAAGACACCGTCGCCACTCACCGCGACCGCCGGGAAGCTCGGGAACTTCTCGGGGTTCAGTTCCTGCTCCATCTCGTCGAGTTCGATGACGTCGTCCATGTCGCGCTTGTTGTACTGGAGCACGAAAGGCACGTCGTCGAGCTTGAGTTTGTACTCATCGAGATTCTCGTGCAGGTTGTAAAGGCTTTCGATGTTGGCGTCGTAGCGCGCCTGCTGCGAGTCGGCAACGAACACGATGCCGTCCACGCCGCGCAGGATGAGCTTGCGCGAGGCGTCGTAGTAGACCTGACCCGGCACCGTGTACAGGTGAAAGCGGGTCTTGAACCCCTTCACCGTCCCGAGTTCGAGCGGCAGAAAGTCGAAGAACAGCGTGCGATCCATCTCGGTGGCGAGCGTAATGAGCTTGCCCTTGGTCGAGGGATCGACCTTGTTGTAGACGTACTGGATGTTGGTCGTCTTCCCGCACAGACCCGGACCGTAGTAGACGATCTTGCAGTTGATCTCGCGAGACGAGTAGTTGATCAGAGACATGCCGCCCTCTTCCTCAGTAGCTTTCCCCGTTAGTCCTTGAACAGCGAGTCGATCTCTTTATTGAGTTCGTCGGCAAATCCGGCGTCGAACTGCTTGAGATCCTCGTTCTCGTACTCGATCTTGTTGAACAGGCGGTTGAGCACCGAGTCGAGACCATCGACGGCCTTCTTGACCCGGAGCCGCACCAGGCCCAGCGTGGTGCGCTTGTTGAACAGCACCACCAGAATGATGTGCTGCGCCACCCGCGCCAGATACATGCTCTCATCGACACCCTGGTGGTAGAGCGTCGAGAAATCCTTTTCCCCGATCAGCTGCGCGAGCTGCGCGTTGGCCTCGAAGTCGGCCGCGCACAGCGAGGCGAAACTCATCAGGTCGAACTCGGGCTCCATGCCCACGCTCGCAATGAGCTGGCCGGTTTTATCGATCAGCATGACGCTCGTCGAGTTTGAGTTCTCGATGAGCTCCTTGATGACCGAGTTGATCGCCCAGTAGTCCTCTTCGTAAATCGTCCAGTCGGCACGTACCATAGTCGCTCCGGTGGTGTGTCGCCGCCCGGCTCCCGGCCATCCGGACCGTCCGGTTGGAGGGGCTAGAGGGTCTCGCGGCGGTCGATGGCGCGGGCGAGAGTCGTATCGTCAACGAATTCAAGGGTCCCGCCCATCGGGAGACCCCTAGCAAGTCTCGTGACAGTACAACCGTACGGAGCAACTATCCGGGCGATGTAGAGGGCAGTGGCATCGCCTTCCACGGTAGGGTTTGTGGCAACAATGAGTTCGCGGACCTTGCCGTCGCGCACCCGGGCCTCGAGTGCACCCAGCGACAGGTCGTCGGGGCCAACGCCGTCCACCGGCGACAGGACCCCGTGCAGGACATGGTAGAGACCCCGGTAATGCCGGGTCCGCTCCATCACGATCATGTCCTGGGGTTGTTCGACGACACAGATCAGATCCCCGGCCCGGCCGGGATCCGTGCAAATTGCACACTGTTCGTCCTCGGTGATGGCGCCACAGGTGGCACAGAACCGGACACGGGTCTTGAGTTCCGCGAGCAGGTGGGAAATTCGTTCCGCGTCCGAACTGTCGGGGCGGAGCAGATGCAGCGCCAGGCGCAGGGCCGACTTGGTGCCAATGCCGGGCAGCCGCGCCAGCGATTTGACCAGCGCGTTGAGAGTCTCGGAACCGAGGTCCATGGGCGGACTAGAGCAGACCCGGGATGTTCATGCCCCCCGTGATCGCCGCCATCCGCTCCTTGGCGAGGTCGGCCGACTTCTGGTGCGCCTCGTTGACCGCGGCCACCACCAGGTCCTCGAGCATCTCGTGATCGCCTTCCTTGAACACATCCGGGCTGATGGTGAGCTTGAGCAGTTCCTGGCGGCCGTTCATACGCGCGACGACGGCGCCACCGCCGCTCGCCGCTTCCACCTCTTCGTGGGCGAGTTCCTCTTCCAGCTTCGCCATCTTGGCCTGCATCTGCTGGGCCTGCTTCACCATCTTCATAATGTTTGTCATCGGCCGTTCCTCGTCGGTTGGGTGATCATGTGTTGTAACGGACAATCTCGCCGTCGAATTCCTTGATCAGGCGCTGCACGACGGGCTTCTTGTCGTCGGCCACGTCGCGGATGCGTTCCTCGGGCACCGGCTTCGTGGCCAGCGCATCTTCGAACTTCATCGTCTTCTCCTCGCCCTCGAGGAAGCATACAATGTCCGCGTCCACGCCAAAGTAGCGTTTGAACGCACGCCGCACGAATTCGATTCCCTCCGGGCGCATCACCTGTTCGCGCTGCAGCGAGAACCCCTTGAGGAAACGGATTTGCAGACGTTTGCCGTCGTACGCCCACGGCTTTCCAGAAATGAGACACACGCCGAGCGACACCTTCTTCTGGCGCACGAAGGTCACGAAGCCCTCCCACAGCTGCTGGATCTTCGCGATGTCCAGCGGACCGTCGGCCGCGAGCGGCGCGCCCTCGTCATCGCCGTCCTCCACGGCCGGCTCCTCCCCACCCGGTGCGCGGCGCGGATTCGTCGCCAGCGCGTTGCCGGCCTCGGCGGCGGGAACCACGCTGGCCGCGCGCGTCGGACCCGGCGCGGGCGCTCCGCGCGACGTGTCGTCGCGGCGCGGTCGCGGCGGCTCCGAGCCTCCGCCGTCGGGGCCGTCGAGACGTTCGATCAGCGTGCGGATGTCCGTCTGACGGTCGAGCAGCGTGAGATCCACCATCACGCTCTCGAAGAAAATGCGCGGGTCGGACATCGACTTCAGCCGCCCGGACGCGTTGCACAAGCGCTCCACGACCGTCACCAGGTCGGCGAGCTCGTAGTGCGCGAGACTCTGGCGCAGGTGGTCGACTTCGCTCTGGGAACGGAACAACAGCGGCGACAGGTCGCCCGGCACCGCCAGCAGCATCAGGTCGCGATAACCTTCCAGCAGGGCGCCCAGCAGATCCTGCAGGTCGACGCCCTCGTTGACCGCGGCGTCGAGCAGCTGCAACGGCCGGGTGGCGTCGCCGCCGGCGATCGCATCGACGAACGCGAGCACCTTCTCCTGGTCGATCAACCCGAGGATGCCGCGCACCGCATCCGCGGTCACGTTGCCGCCCGACGCGGTGACGCACTGGTCGAGCAGGCTGGTCCCGTCGCGCATGCTGCCGTCGGCCTTGCGCGCGAGCAGACGCAGACCGTCGTCGTCGAACTTGACCTTCTCCGCCTTGCAGATGAACGCCAGCCGCGCGGCGATCTCAGCGTTCTCCAGCCGCTTGAACTGGTGGCGCTGGCAGCGCGACTTGATGGTGTCGGGAATCTTCTGCGGCGCGGTGGTCGCGAAGATGAAGAACACGTGCGGCGGTGGCTCCTCGAGCGACTTCAGGAGCGCGTTGAACGCATGCGTCGAGAGCATGTGGACTTCGTCGATCACGTAGACCTTGTTGCGGCTCTGGCTCGGCGTATAGCCGATGCTCTCCTGCAGTTCGCGCACCTCACCGACGCCGGTGTGCGACGCGCCGTCGATCTCCATCACGTCGAGGTTGTTGCCCGCAATGACGGCGGTGCACGAGGCGCACCGGTTGCAGGGGTTGCCGTCCTTGAGATCCTCGCAGTTGATCACGCGCGCGAGGATGCGCGCGGTGCTGGTCTTGCCGCACCCGCGCGGTCCGGAAAACAGGTAGGCGTGGGACAGGCGGCTGGTCTCGACCGCCTTCTTGAGCGTCCGGGTGATGTGCTCCTGACCGACGACGTCGTCGAAGATCAGCGGGCGCCACTTGCGAGCGAGGACTTCGTAACTCATCGCGTCGACCCCGGCGGGTTGGAGGTTGCCCCGCGGGGCCCGGCGCCGCGACGGAAGAGGCGGCCAGGCTGAAACCACGTCACATGATCCGCGCCACTTACCGCTGCTACCTTCCGGTCCTGACGGGGTTCATGGAAGATCATTGCGTGGGACCCGGCCGCCACTTCTGCCCGCGACGGCTGCCCGGCGGGAGTTTACGATTTGCGCCAGCGCGGTCCGGCGGAAGGGGAAAAATGGTGGAGATGAGCGGGATCGAACCGCCGACCTCCTCGTTGCGAACGAGGCGCTCTCCCATCTGAGCTACATCCCCACCCAGTTCCGTCGCCGCGGACGGGCGCATGATATCGAGATCATCAGAAATGGCGGAGAGAGAGGGATTCGAACCCTCGGAACGCTTGCGCGCTCAACGGTTTTCGAGACCGCCCCATTCAACCACTCTGGCATCTCTCCGGGCGCATACTACTAAACGCCCTTCGAAAAGGCAAGGGGTCCGTCGGGTCGTTCGGGAGCGTCAGATGACCACCGGCGCGGGGTGCTTGTGGTCGTCGATCGCCACCATCGTAAACTCGCCGGTGGCGGCCTGGAAACGCTCCAGCGCGAGCATCTGCTCCACCCACACGTCCACGCGGACGCGAACGCTGGTCCGGCCGAGGTGCTCGACGCGGCCGATCAGTTCGACGATGGTGCCGGACGGAATCGGCTGCTTGAAGTCGGTGCGGTCCAGCGAGACGGTGACGAACCGGCAGCGCCCGAACCGCGTCGCGGTGATGAACGCCACCTCGTCCATCCACCCCAGCAGCGTGCCACCGAACAGCGTGTCGTAGTGGTTCGTCGTGCTCGGAACAACCACTTTCGCGATGCGGGTCTCGGACGTGTCGATGCGCGACTGGATGCGCGCGTCCCTCTCGTCAGCGGCTTTCGTCACCGCGCCACTCCCTTTCGATGCGCCGCAGCACATTCGTCTTTTCTTCCGCGGTCCTCCAGCCCCAGCGCGCGATCTCGTCCATCGTGCGTCCGCACCCCCGGCACACATCGGTGGCGGGGTCGACGGTGCACAGGTTGGTGCACGGCGATGGCGGATGCGGCATGTCGGCCATGGCTTGAATCTATGCGCTTCCGGCCTGCTCCGCAAACCGGCGCCCGACGCCGGCGGCGAGTTCGAACGACCGCTCGCAGGTCGCCTCGCTGGATCCGGCCAGTCCGCACGAGGCGGTCACCAGCGCCGAAGCGAGGATTCGCGCGGCATTCAGCGAATCTTCCTGCGCGGCCAGCCGCGCGGCGGCAGCGTCCCAGCGCGCGGCGAGACCGGCCACGTCGACCCCCGTAAGGTCGTCGCGTGTCGGGATCCAACCCCACGCAACCAGTCCACCCGCGGCCAGGAACCGGCGCGCGGCGGGGTCGCCGGCCATCGCCCCCGCACCGTTCCAGGCGTCGAACGAATACAGGTCGGGTGAAACCGCATCGAGCACCGCAAACGGAATCTCATCACAGCAGTGGATTCCCACCAGCACGCGGGGCCCGCGAACGCGCAGCACGACGGAGCGCAGGAGATCCGCGATCACCCCGGCCGACCCCGGATGCGCGCGCAGGGCGCCACCGAGATACGCCTCATCCAGCACCATGATCACAGCCGGCGCGTGCGGCCGCAGCATGCCGGCCTGCCAGCGCGCAACGCGCACCACGTGGTCGGCCAGCAGCTCGCGCAGCGCCGCATGCTCGATCAGCGGGACGCCGTCGACGAGCACCGAGCACGCGAGCGTCACCGGTCCCATCGCCTGCCCCTTGGCCGCGCGCACGCCGGGAAACGCCCCCGCCGCCAGCGCGTCCACGAACGGCTGGAAGCCGGCCGCGTTGCCGGGGTCGAGCCGGCCGCCGTCGCTTTCGAGCGCCGCGGCAAACCGGTCGGCGCGGCCGGCCCGGAGCGAATAGGCGTGCTCGCCACGAACCGGCACCAGGTGCGCGAGAGCCGCGCCGAACGTCTGCGGCAGCATCGCCTCGCCCGCCGACCGTCGCCGCAGCTGCGGCCAGAACGGAACCTCCGGCGCCCAGCGCGCGACGAATGCGATCGCACGCGCCGGATCGGTGTGGGGCAGGCTCCCCACGCCGGTGACGGCGCCGGACGGGCGGAACCATGCGCCGGCATCGCGATCGCTGGCCGTGACTGAATGCACGTTCATGGTTGGCTATCGAACTGGATCAGGAAAATATGGCGGAGAGAGAGGGATTCGAACCCTCGGAACGCTTTCGCGCTCACACGATTTCCAGTCGTGCCGATTCAGCCACTCTCGCATCTCTCCGCCGGAGACTTCTCCGCGGGTCCGGACTACGGACCGCGGCGCTCGCTGAAGAACCGTTGCATCAAACCGCGGCAACTCGCTTCCTCGATGCCCCCGATCACGACGGGCCGGTGCAGAAGCCGCGGCTCATTCTGAATTGCAAAAATACTCTCGCATGCCCCGGTCCGGGGCTCGCGCGCACCAAACACCACCCGGGGAATTCGCGCCAGCAGGACGGCGCCGATGCACATCACGCACGGTTCCACCGTCGAGTACAGCACCGATTCCTCCAGCGCCTGCGCACCGGCGGTCGCCACCGCATCCCAGAGGGCCACGATTTCGGCGTGCTCGAAGGGCTGCCCGCTGCGGACGGTCCGGTTGTGACCGCGCCCGATCACCCGGTTTTCCAGCACGACGACCGCCCCCACCGGCACCTCGCCACCCGCGAACGCAACCTGTGCCTCTACAAGGGCTTCCGCCATCCACTTCGCGTCGTGCGTCATGGCTGGAGGCGCATTGCGCGCGTCACCGCGGCGGTAAACTCGTGGCCAGGGAGAGCGCCACCTTGGGAGCCACGTCCTCGAAGGGCGGCGCGCGGTGCACCTTCGCGCCCAGGTCGGCGTATACCGCGCCGGACCCGCTGGTCACGAGCTGACGATCGCCGGTCTCGGTGCGCGCACCCTCTTCGTAATCCTCGTCCACGGCGCGAAACAGAACGCTGCCGTCGCGCGCCGAGATGATCGTAATCGTGGCGCCGACATACGTCGCCGGGGTCGAGTTCTCCGTGATGTCCGCCTCGTCCTTCTGCCAGAGGTCGATCACCGGAATCAGAAATGCGTCGCACTGCAGCTGGGTTGCGAGGTCGCTGAGAAACGCCAGATCGGGTTTGCCCGACACCGCGAACGCGCGCGCGCATTTCGTGTAGCGCTCTTCCCATCCATTCTGGGACACCGCATACTCCACCGTATTGGGCGCGATGAACTTGTAGTCCGCGCGCCCGTCGAGCGCCGGCACGAGGAACTTCTCCATCGTGACTGGCGCGACATTGTCCGGGTCCTCGGTGCTGTGCAGCGAACTCGCCACGTTGAAGACGGCGATCTTCGACATCGACTCCGCCGCGTTCACGTCGGTGAAACGCGGGTTCACGTATACCTCGACCGGGTGCTGCTTCTGGCAGGAAATCAGCGCGCCGACCAGCAGAACCATCGCGATTGCAGTGCGTCTCATGTCGCCCCCCTCGATAAGGATGAACCGGCCAGCGCACAGCGTAGCCCGCGGACGGGAGCCGTGTCAACCGAGAGCGGCCTTTGACAGGCACTTGCGCCCGCGCGTACACTCGCCGCGTGAATTCCCCGCCGCCGTCCAACTCCCCGCGCATGCTCCTCCTGGGGGATGCACGCCAGGTCCACCTCCGGCGCTGGGCCGCCTATTTCACCTCCGCCGGTTACGACGTACTCACCCTGTCGCTGGAACCGGGCGACGCATTTCCGGGGGCGTTCGAGCGCATTCGCGTGCCGGGCGTCCTGCCCGACGCGGCGCGCTACCCGCTGGCCGCCGTCCGGGTGCGCCGCATCATGGACCGGTTTCGCCCTGACGTCGTCAGCGCGCACTTCGTTCCCAATTACGGCATGATCGCGTCGCTCGTCTGCCGGGAACCCTGGGTGTTGAGCACATGGGGCAGCGATGTGATGACCGACCCCGACAAGAGTCCCTTCCATCGCTGGCGAACGCGCTTCGTACTGAACCACGCCGCATTCGTCACGTCGGACGCGCGCGTGTTGAGCGAACGCATCCGCGGCTTCGGCGTTGCCGAGGAGCGCATCCGCGAATTTCCCTATGGCGTGGACACGGCGCGCTTCCAGGCACTGGCCCCGCCGGACGGCGCCGGTCCGCGGATTCTCTCCAATCGGAAACTCGAGCCAGTGTACGCGGTGGAAACGGCCGTCGACGCAATGGACGCGATTCGCGAGGCGCTCCCCGACGCCACGCTGACCGTCGCCGGCACGGGCAGCGGGCGCGCCGGTCTCGAGCGGCGCGCGGCGGCTTCTCCCGCGGCGGCCTCGATTGCGTTCGAGGGGGCGGTGGAGCACGACGCGATGCCGGCGCTCCTGTGCCGCCACCATATCTACCTGTCGACCGCGCGATCCGATACGACGTCCGTATCGCTGCTGGAGGCGATGGCGTGCGGGCTGTTCCCGATCGTCACCGACATCCCGGCCAACCGCGAATGGATCACCAACGGCGAAAACGGGCGCCTGGTGCCGCCGGATGAACCGCGGCGGCTCGCCGTCGCCGTGGTGGATTCGTGGCGCGACGCGGCACTCCGGGCGCGCGCCCGGGAGATCAACCTGCGCATCATCGAGGAGCGGGGCCGCTGGGACCGCTCGATGGAACCCGCGCGGCAGCTGTTCGAGGCACTCATCGCCGAACGCGCACGCAGTGGGAATTGACAATCGCGCCCGTCTTCGGAATCATGGGACCTTCATGAACACGAACCGGATGATCGCCACGGTTTTCCTCGTCGCCGGGCTCGGTGCGCTGGCCACATCCGCGGTGACGTGGCGCCGTGCCGGCGCGGACGCCGCCGCACTCAGCGCCGAACGCGCGACACGGCAGACGCAACTCGACAGTACGCGCGCGGATCTGCGCGCGGTCGGCATCCGCTACCGTGGGTTCGTGCAGGGGATGGACGCCGTGCCCGACAGCGTGCGCCGCTTCGGCGGCGGCATCATCCTGGAACAATCGCGGATCTACCAGAAGACCATCCAGACGCTCGAAGGCTCCGAGGCCGCGCAGGTCCGCATGCTCGGGACGCTCGACGAGCGCATCGCGTCGGTGTACACGCGCCGGCGCCGGAACGCGCTCCCCCTGAGCGCGGTGGGAGTCGTGCTCGCGGGAGCCGGAGCGGGCATGCTGCTGTCCCGCCGGCGGCCGCTTGCGACTTGACGGAACCTCCGGCCCGGCCTATGCTTGGCGGGCTTTTTCAATCCGGCCGCAACATCATTAAGGAGTTCTGAATGACGTACGTCGTCACGGGCAATTGCCAGAAATGCCGCTTCACGGACTGCGTCGTCGTCTGTCCGGTCGACTGTTTCCACGCCGACGACGAGATGCTCTACATCGATCCCGATTCCTGCATCGATTGCGACGCGTGTGCACCCGAGTGCCCCGTGGAGGCAATCTATCCCGAGGAAGACGTCCCCGATGACCAGAAGCAGTGGATCCAGGTCAACGCGGAGCGCGCCGCCGCGCTGCCGCTGATCACCGACAAACAACCCGAGCTGCCCACCGCGGACGCCCGCAAGAAGGAACTGGGCTTCTGACCGCGCACCCGGCGGCGAGAACGACAAAGGGCTCCGATCATGCGATCGGAGCCCTTGCTGTTTCCGCGGCGTCCGCGACCGTTCAACCCTTCGCCGTCTTGTCCCGGACGAGGTCGGCCCGCCGGACGTGGAGCTGCTCAAAGCTCGTCCCCGAAATCACGTAATACCACTTTGCGAAACGCGCGTTGAGTTCGTCGGCGCGCTTCTGCCCCGCGTCCACGCGGCTCTTCCAGCGATCGTGCGCCGCGGCGAGTTCCTTCTGGCGCCGCTGCGGCGGCGTGAGCGTACTGTCCGGCTGCGACTCGAACGAACGGTCGGCCGGCGCCGGCGGCTCCGGAAACACCGCGGGGTCGAACGACGCCGAGATCATCAGGTAGCGGTTCTCACCCGGCGGCGCGGCGCCCGCCGCCGCGGTCTCGCTCGCACCGGTGCCGACCGCCACCTCGCCGAAGCGCAACGTATAGGTGACGCCGTCGTTGGTACGCGCGAGCACCTCGCCTTCGTTGGAAACCAGCCGTCCGTCGCGCGAGAAGTAGAAGCCGTGGTCCTGCAGCGAGAGCATGTCCGCCTGCGTGATCGAGATGTTTCCCGCCGCGCGCGACAACGTCGCGGTGAGTCCCTCCGGCTTGGGCCGGACGTCCTCGATGGACAGCTCGTCGATGGTCTTTACGAGCCCATTCACCTTGTACGTGTCCATTTCCTTGCCGGCCGGCAGCTTGCTCATCGTCCAGTCGCTGCCGTCCTTTACAAGCTGGACTTCATCGCGCACGTCGAGGCGGCCCGAGGTCTCGTCGATCGAGTAGTCCTTGAGCACGAGACGCGCGATCTCGTCCTTGTCGATCATCATGAGGTCGGATTCGATCCAGTCCTTGAACGCCGTCGACACGTCCACGTTGATGCGTGCGCCGTAGACGCGTTTCTCACCGGGCACGCGCACGAGGCGGAATCCCTCGCGGCCTTCGAACATCTTGCCAATGATCAGGTCCGCGAGCACGACGTCGTTTTCGCCCTTGATCGTGATGCGCTGGCCGCGCCCGCTCAGGGTCGGGTTGGTGGTATCGAGCGGATCGATGACGCCGCACGCCTCGTAGTCCGCCACGTTGTCGGTGCGGAAGTCGTCGCGCGTGACGCCGATCAGGCTGGCCGCCGTCTTCGCCAGGCGGTCCTTGCCGTCCGCCGGGTAATCGTAGTGCGACGGGATCGTCCAGCGCCCGCCCTGGAACGTCACCTTGAACGGAACCGCGCTGCCCGATTCCCCGTCCCAGTTGACCACCTCGAGCGTCCGCGCCGCGTTCGGGTCGGTAAAGTCGGGGAAGAACGCCTCTCCGGCGTCGAAGAACGCCTCCGGCATCTTCTGCCGCGGCACGGTCACCACCGCCAGCACGGCCAGCACCAGCGCGGCCGCCGCCATCCATACCGTTTTGCGCATCTCACCCATTGTCGTCCTCCATCGCTCTATCCGCGCAGCCGGCGGGCCGCGGCGGCTCCTTCGTTTTCCCGACGGCGGCGCCGGACGAAGATCATGATGCCCATGATGAACACGGGGATCGGCGGCAGCAGTCCGGCCAGCGTCTTGATACCGCTCTGGATCCGGCGCACCTGCGTCTCCATGTCCTCCTTGCTGCGTTCGATGCGGAGATCGCGTTCCGCCTCGATGGTCGTCTTCATGGCCTCGAAACGCCGCGTCTCCGCTTCCTGGAGATTGCGCGCCATGATCTGCTTGGTGGTGGCATCCAGATCGGAGCGGCTCTGCACCTCGGCGACGCGCTGGTCCAGGCGCTGCTGCGCCTGCGCGAGCGCGGCCTGGGCGTCGGCCTGCGCCTGTTGTTCGTCCTTCGCCCGCTGCTCCGAGTACGCGCGCGTGCGTGCCTCCACGGTGGTCAACGTGCGGTGCTGAACCCGGCGGCGGCGCAGTTCGATGAACGAATCGTCACCCGCCAGTTCGTCGATGCAGTTGAGAAAGAACGACACGTTGTCGAAATCGAGGTTCTCATACCCGCGCTGCCGGATCTCGAAGAACTGGTTGGAGATGAAATCCAGGTCCGCGACGAAGATGAGATTTACGCTGGTGGAATCCCCGCCCTCGACGCTCTGTCCGGTGACGTGCACCGCAATCGGATAGTCGGCCGGCGTCGCGTAGCGCGGCCCCGCGTACGGCACGAGACCCATCCCGAAGAACGTCTTCTGAATGACCTGGCTGTAGTCGGTGGTGCCCGACGCAGCGCTGGTGCTCACCAGCGGCTCCATCTGGTAGTGAGAATCCGCGGTGCGCGAAAGCGCGCCCGGGAACAGGAACACCAGTTCCTGCAGCCCACGCGTGGCCGGATAGTCCGGGTTGAACGAGTGCGGGTTCCCGTTGCCGGCGCCGATGAACACGACTTCGGGCGGCAGGCTCGACAGTTCGGGGTGGGGGTTGTACCCGTCCCAGATGATCTGCTGCTTGTTCCACAGGATGCCGAACGTGGCCAGCATGGTATTGATGCCGCCCTTGGGCTTCGGCTGTGGGCCGCGATTGCGCATGAACGGGTTGGTGTTCGCGCCACTCTCCTCGGAGGGCGAGAGCCCCACGTCGAATACCGGCACCGGATCGTCCATCAACAGCGCCGGCGTTCCGTGCGCGATGCGGTCCTGCAGGTTGTTCATCTCGTCCTGCGACATCGAGGACGGCATCGCCACCACCAGCGCGTCGACCGGCTCGGTGATCGGATCCTCCGCCGAAATCTGCACCACGTCGTACTGCTTCTGCAGCTCGGCGAGCACCGGCCACGGCGGCGAGGTCTGGAAGGTGTTGAAGTCGAGGCCGCCAAACAGGCGCACCTGCGTATTGACGATGCCGATCTTCTTGCGCGTCGCACGCGCGACCACGCGGATGCTGCGCGCAATCTCGTACTCGGTGGGCAGCCCGCGGTCGAAGAACGGAATCACGTCCTCGGATGCCCCACACGTGAACGCGACCCCCATGAACACCTTGCGCACGTTGGCGCTGGCACCATCGACGTCGGGGACGTCCACCGGCTGGATGCCGAACTTCTCGCGCGCGTCGCGCGCTTCGTCGGAGTAGGGTTCGGTGTCGTGGATCACGAGGTGCACGCGGTTGCCGCCGATCGCGTCGAACTCGCGCAGGAAGCCGACCAGGTTCTCGCGCGTCTGGACGTACTGGCGCGGCACGTCCTTCGAGATGAACGCCTGCACGAACACCGGCCGTTCTCCGTTGATTTCGCCGATCAGGTGCCGGCTCTCGCCCGAGAGCGAGTGCAGGCGCTCGGCGGTGACGTCGAGGCGCAGGCCGGCCCGCGCCAGCAGGGCGTGCGTGCTGATCAGCGCGACCGCCAGCGCCACGGTGCGCACCGAGTAGTGGAACCCCATGCGGTGCCCGTCCGCGGTGGGCGGCCAGTGCCGCCGTCCCACCAGCACCACGTTCAGGTACAGCATCACGGCGACGATCGCCACGAAATACAGGATCCCGGACAGACTCACGACGCCGCGCGAGAAGTCGCCGAACGACTCCCACACCGACAACCGCCGGCCGAAGTCGGCCGCCGCCGGGCCGAACACGCCGAAGACGCGTTCCGCGTAGACGAAGAACGCGCACATGATCGCGCCCAGAATGAACGCGATGGTCACGTTGGCGCTCATGCGCGATGCCAGCATGCCCACCGCGATGAACGCGGCGCCGGCCAGCCAGTATCCGAAATAGTTGCCGAGCATCAGCCCCAGGTCGGGGCGCCCGAGCCAGAACAGAACCACCAGGTGGCTGAGCGACAACAACACCGCGGCGGTGTAGACGCCGAGCGTCGAGAGGTACTTGCCCAGCACGACCTCGAGGTCGGTCGCGGGCAGCGTGAATAGCAGTTCCTCGGTACCCTGCTTGCGCTCCTCGGACCACACGCCCATCGTGATGGCCGGGATGAAGAACAGGAGCAGGTACGGGAACACGCCGTTGAGCTGCGAGAGGTTCGCGAGGTTGTTCAGGAAAAAGCGATCCTGCCAGAACCCCGCCGCGGCGCTCAGAAAAATGAACAGGGTAATGAAGACGTAGCCGGTCGGATTGGAGAAATACAGCCGCAGGTCGCGGCGCAGGATCGCGCGGACCACGTTCCAGTTGATCGATTTCAACGCGACCTCCCCGGCGCACCCGCACCCCGGCCCGTAAGCCGGTAGAAGGTTTCCTCCATCGTGCCGCCTTCGTGCAGACCCGCGGGCGGCCCGTCGAACACCAGCCGGCCGTCGTTGATCAGGATCACGCGGTCGGCCACGGCTTCGACTTCCTGCAGGATGTGCGTCGAGATCAGCACCGTCTTGGTGCGCCCGAGGACACGGATGTTGTCGCGGAAGTCGTGGATCTGGTTGGGGTCGAGCCCGGCGGTCGGCTCGTCCATGATCAGCACCGACGGGTCGTGCAGCAGCGCCTGCCCCAGCCCGACACGCTGGCGGTAGCCGCGCGAGAGCTTTCCGATGGGCTTCTCGAGCACGTCGCCCAGCGCGCACTGCTCGGTGATGATCCCGATCCGCTCGCGCAGCCGGTCGGGCGCGAGTTCCCGCGCCTGCCCGAAGAACGTCAGCAGTTCGCTGGGGGTCATGTCATTGTATAAGGGGCCGTTCTCGGGCAGATACCCGAGGTGCCGGGCACCCTGCAGACGTTCCTTCGTCATGTCGAACCCCGCCACCCGGGCCATGCCCTCGCTCGCGGCCAGATAGCCGGCGAGGATCTTCATCGTCGTCGACTTCCCGGCTCCGTTGGGTCCAAGGAAGGAGACGATCTGCCCCTCGGGGATCGAGAAGGTCACGTCCTTGATGGCGACGAACGGCCCGTAGTACTTGCACAGGCCGCGCGCCTCGATCATTGTGCGTCGCGCCGATTCCGCCATGGCAATGCTCCTCGACAGAAAGTCCGATGGATGGATACCCGAATCTCAACTGGGAACGGTGTTCTTATACAAACGCCACCCCAAGAAGTTCGCTCCGTTTGCAGCGTCTCGAGATGGCGTCGGGCTCCGGCTGCGATCAGCGTAGCGCCGCTCCGGCTGCCTTTGCAACCCCTTTTCCCGGAATCACATGCCGAAGCCTGCGGCGGGGCGCGGCGCCATCGCGACGCCGGCGCCGGACCACGGTTGGAGACGTGGCCCGTCATACCGGTATCCACCCTCCAGCGGATCATCGGCCATCAAGAGCGGTGTGTCGAGGTCGAGGAAGTCAATCCCGCCCAGACCGAGTGCGATCGCAAACGAGAACGCCATCGCGAGGCGCGTCTCCATCATGCCGCCGATCATCAGGCGCAGTCCGGCCGCCCGCACCGCACGCGCGATCTCGAGCGTCTCGGCAAACCCGGTCTTGGTGATCTTGAGGTTCACGATGTCCGCGGCACCCGCCGCGATCACGCGCCGCGCGTCGGCCAGCGTGAAGACGGACTCGTCCGCGGCGATCGGCACCCCGGCCGACCGCAGCCGCGCCATGCCGTCCAGGTCGTCGCGGGCGACGGGTTGTTCGAGCATGTCGATGCGCGGATGCCAGCGGACAAGCGAACGCGTAAACGATAACGCTGCAGCGGGTTCGAACCCCTGATTCGCGTCCAAGATGAAGGTGATATCGGCGAAGCGCGTGGCCAGGCGCTCGACCCGGCGGGCCTCAGCGTCCGGGTCGATCCCGACCTTCAGCTTGAAGGTCCGGAATCCCCGCGCGTACCAGCCGGCCGCCAGTTCGTCGATGCGCGACTCCGCCAGGATCGGCAGGGTCATGTCGGTGACGCGCTCGCGGACATCGGCGCCCCCCAGCATCCGGTACAGCGGCTCGTTGCGCGAGCGCGCGCACGCGTCGACCAGTGCGCATTCCAGGCCGGCACGCGCGGCGGGTTGGCGCGGATGGCGTTCCGCCAGACGCGCGGCCGTCTCCACCCACTCTGACGCGGCGGTCCCGACGAGCAGGTGCGCCATTGCCTGCGCCTCGGTGACACTCGTGTCGCGCGTCTCGCCGGTCAGCGCGGTGAACGGCGCGATCTCGCCGTAGCCGGCGGAGCCGTCGGCCAGGCGGACGCGGACAAATGCGCAGGCGGCGGCCGCGAGCGCGCCGCGCGCGATGACAAAGGGGTCGGTCAGGGGTACGTCGACCGGGATGACGTCGACGGATACGACTCCGTCCGCTCTCACGACTTGCGGAAGATGCGCCCGAACTCCTCGGCGAGCTCGAACGACGCGTCGACGGAACGGGGATTGCGCGAGTCGAGGTACTCGATGTTGACACCAAGGCGGTCGGCCGGGAACCCGATCTGGGCCGCGAAGGAACTCAGCCGTTCCCACACGCCGATCAGGCACGAGATCGACGCCTCACGCATGCTGCGCGCGCCCTTGAGCATGCGTTCGACGTCACGCGGAATGAACACGCCGAGCGTCTTCTTGGCGAAGTTGATGTCCTCGGGGACGACGAACGGCGAGAACGTCAGAAAGATCCGCGGCAGACGGTCAGGCCCGAGCCGGCGCACCAGGTCGAGCAACAGGCAGCACATCCATTCGCTCTCGTAGAGAATCTGCGTACTGAAGAACGAGAAGCCGTGCTCGTCGATCTTCCTGAGCACGCGGTCAACCTCGTCTACGGATGCCGGACGCGCCATGAACTGGGTGCGGCGGGTCGGGATGATGATGCCGCCGCAATTGAACCCCTTCCCCGCCGCGATGCGCGCCGCCTCGCCCACCGACAACGCGTCGCCGCGATACGCCTTGTGGCTCGAGTCGCCGCCGACCACGAAGATGTCGTGGCAGCCGATGCTCTGCGCGCGTGCGAGCCAGCGGTCCAGTTCGTCCCCGGAGCACGCGACCACGACTTTATAGAGACTCAGCGGTTTTTCGGTGAGCTCGCGCAGCCAGCGCGCGAATTCGTCGTTGGGAACCCGCTCGCGATCGCGCAGGAATTCTCCCTCGTCCTGCAGGTCAGGAACGCTGACCGCGTGGAACGAGTTGTAACAGGCGAAGCTCTGGCGCAGGACCGCGTAGGCCTTCTCCCGGTCCGCGAGCGGCGGCGGGCAGGCCTCGAGAATCACGCGCACGTCGGCAACGCTGGCGGGAAGGGCGGGATCGTGGGACTCGCTGCTCATTGGGACGTGACTGTTACAGAGACGCGGCCGTGGCGTCAATATCCGATCCGGGGGAGGAAATGGTGCGAAGGGACGGAATTGAACCGCCGACACAGGGATTTTCAGTCCCTTGCTCTACCAACTGAGCTACCTTCGCACCGGATTTGTAAGACTCTGGGGTTGCTCATGCTAGGGCATGCCCCCGGCCGCCGTCAACGGCGATTTGCGGCGCCGGCGCGGAAGCAAAAAACGCGAGGGGGCCGGAAGGCCCCCCCGCGCAGGGAATCCACGGGATTATCGCCGGTGCGCTTACTTCGAACCGGCCGCTGCCGGCGCGGCGAGCGCCGCGATGCCGGCTTCGAGCAGCGCCTTCGCGTAGGGATAGTTGTGCACGCCGACGCTCTTGTCTTCGTGGGCGACATAGAGCCAGTTCCACAGCGCGTACGCCTGTCCTTCCGGCGCCGAGGTAACGGTCGGGTGACCGTCGGGCGAGTTCTCATTGATCAGGCCGAGCGTGAGCAATTCGTCGCCGAGCTGGTCGGTCAGCGCCTCGATCTCGGTCTGGCGGCCGTTGATGTCGAAGTTGGTCGCCGCCGGGTGACACGCCTGCTGCTTGCAGGTCGCGACGTTGGGCTCGAAGTGGTGGTCCTTCCCGCTGCCGAGGTGACACTGCACGCAGGTGTTCTCGACGCCGTAGTGCTGGTGCGGGGTGCCGGTGGCGCCCGCGCCCGCGAGGCCGAGAATCATCGAGCTCTGCGGCCCATGGTGAGGTCCCCAGTGCTCGCTAATCCCGGTGACGACGCCGCCCACCGCCACCGGCGCGTCCCGGCGCGGCTGGTGACAGTTCACGCACAGGTTGCCTTCGCCGCCGTCGAACGTCGCGCCCGGGATCGCATATAGCGCGACCGGCTTCGTCGTGCGGAGCGAGAAGTCCTCGAACGTATACGTGGTATGGATGTTGTGGCACGCGCGGCAATCCTGACGGGTCGGGTTGGGGTCGCCCTGCGTGACCTGGTTCGGCGCCTGCCCGGCCGCAACCGCCATTGCGAAGCCGTTGCCCGAGTGGCACGCCGCGCAGTCCTTACTGGTGCCGCGCAGGTAGGCTTCGCCCGTGCCGTGCAGCGATTCGGCCCACTGGGTCTCTTTACCGGTGATGAGGTTGCTGTCGTCGTGACACTGTGCACACGGCACCGGCCCCGCGACTTCCTCGGTATAGGTCACGTTGCGATCGCACGCGAAGAACGTCGCCGCGATCGCGATACACAACACAAGATGCAAGGTTTTCATCGTGGATTCCTCCCTGACAAACAGCCGGCGAGCCGGCTTCTACTTTCGACTCCCTATCTGGTCGAAAACTCGTAACCGACGTTGAACCAGACCACGTTCGCCGTGTAAAAGCGGTCCGTGAGCAGGTAATCGTCGTAGTTGTAAACGTTATACTTCACGTCGGCCAGAAATCCCCGCGGGAAATGATAGCCCGCGCCGACGGAAATAATCGACTTGTCCAGATCCAGATCCTCGCTGGCCGACAGATACGTAACCGCACCCGTCAGGTCGAGATTCTCGAACACCGTTACCCCCACCCGGCCGGTCACGACGTGCGTGACGATGTGTTCACTGCCGTAGAGGTTGCCGTACTCGTCGTCCGCGAATGTGTAGTCCACGCCCACTTCGGTCACCGCGATGGCGTCGTCGCCGGCGAGCTGGTGCCAGGCGCCGTAGGCGGTGACCATGGTTCCATCGGCGGTCGTGCCCAGATCGGGCAGGTCACGCGTGCGGTCCGAGAAACGCGCGCCCACCGCCACCGCGCCGGTCGGGTTGGCGTCCACCCGGACATCCACGCGGGAGTATTCGGTGTCACGCAGGAGCGTCGTCGCCTCCTTGTCGTCCTTGTTGCGCGTGTCGAACGCGATCCGGCCTGAGACCTTGTTCTTCGGATGACGCAGGGAAAGCGCGCCACGGAACTTGTTGGTGGTCGTGATCGCGCGGTCGTCGTCCAGCGCCTCCCAGCCATAACCGGCCGAAATCACCGCGATGCGATAGTTGACCGTCGCGTCGATATCGTGGTGGTAGTCGTCGGTGCGGATCGTCGTCGCCTCGTCGTCCACGTGGCTGCCGTCGAAACGATACTTCAGGCGCAGGTAGTCGGTGGCGCGCACGACGCCGGTGTACTGGACGCTCTTGAGATCGAAACCGAGTCCGCTGGTGCGTACTTCGTTGCGGCCAATCGCACCCCGAACCACGTGCGTGATCCGGTCGGTCATCAGACCCGACACATTGAGATTGGCCGACGCGACGTAGCCGTCCCGTTCGCGGTCGGGATTCAGCGCGTCGCGCTGGGCGACGCCATCGTAGGCCACGGTCCCGCCGATTCCGGAACTGTTGCGCGCCTGCGCCTCCAGGCGGTAACTGTGCAGCTTGGAATCGTACTGCGTGCCCAGCCAGCCCTCCGGGCCGGTCGTGAGACCGATGCGGTCGCCGTCGCGCATCTGCAAGCCATAGTTGGCGGAGAACCACAGGCTCTTCGATGGCGTCACCGACAGCGACGAATACCAGTTCTTGCGGTTCGCATCCACCGTCCCCGCCGGGTCGAAGATCCAGCGGCTCTCATTGTATCGTGAAGTCAGGTGCAGCATGCCCGACCGCCGGAAGTCGAGATTTCCGCGCCGTGCGTCCTGGTTGATGTTGGTGAGATCCAGCAACAGATGCGTGCGGGGATCGGTGTACCCCTTCAGGTAGAGCGAGGAAAGCGAAAAGCCGTCGTAGACGTTGTAGGTCTCCGGCATCGTCGTGGCGTCACCGGTCTCATCGAAGTAGATGCCACCCAATCGCACCCGCCCGTCCCAGTGCGAGTCACCATCCGCCGCGGCCGCCACACCGGCGCCAGCCGCGAGCAGGAAGGTTGCGATGATCAAACGGCGCATCATTTCAGCATCACCCTACATCTGGTGGCAACCACTCCCGCCCAGGAAGCACCCCTGGGTCTGGAGCGATGAGTCGAGAAGATTGCGGTTCACATATGACCCGTGGACGTCCGAGTGACAGTCACTGCACGGCACGCCTGACCACTGGGTTCCGTGCTGGGTATTGTTCAGGTGCTTGGGCACGGAGTGACACTGCGAACACAGTGAATAGTGCGGCGCCTCATAGCTCTGCTTGAGCAGCATCGGGAACGTCGAGCCGTGCGGGTTGTGGCAGTTCAGGCAACCGCCCTCGTTGACCGAATAGTCGACCGCCGCCTCGTGCTCGTAGGGGAACGGGCCCTGGAACTCGCCGTGACACGTTACGCACGTGTTGCTCGGCCCGCCGGCGGTCCGTTGTTTCTTGCTCTGTGCAATCGAGATGTGGCAGTCGCGGCACGCGACGACACCCTCCTCGACCGGGTGGTGCGTCGGAAGCGCGAACGACGCGCGGGCCGACTGATGACATCCGAGACACAACTGGTTCTCGTCGTCCTTGAGCAACGACAGATGCTCGTTGCCGTGAACCTCGTGACAGCCGGTGCACGACAGGTTTGCATCCGCGTGCGGGTCACGCTCGTTGAGATTCAGCGGGTGGGCGCCCACATGACACGTCGTGCACAAGGCCGTCACCGAGTCCGCGGGAACGCTGGCCGGGTTGACGGGCTTGTAAGTGTCGGGGTCCTCGACGTGCATCGCGGTCGCGGGACCCGCGTGACACCCGACGCAGGAGACCTTCCCCCCCACCGGATCGTGAGCGGTGCCCAGCATGCTGTGCGCGGCGTCTTCGTGACAGTCCAGACACACCGCGTTGGAAATGGGCTCGGTCTCGGACGATTGCGCGGACTGGAAGAGCGCAAGCGTAAACGCCAGACCGAGGGTGGTCAGGAGCGCAAAGATAGTGTTACGGCGTGTGTGTCCCATGAGATTTCATTCACAAGTATAGAAAGGTTCTGGATAACGTCAATCGCTATAAGATGTTCACACCCAGTTTTGCATAGACTCCGAATCTATTTCTTTGAACAGGATATGCACATGTTGTTTGACACGGAAAGAAGTGCCAGAAAAGCATTCGATTTGCGCCACTACTTGGCCTCCATCTGGCGAATCCACAGGAACAGCGCGAGCACCAGTACGGTGGTAAACAGGGTCGCCATTCCAAAACCGCGCCGCCGCACGTGGAAGTCCTTCACCTGCGCGGCGGCGGCCTCAAGCGCGCTCCGCGCCTTGCCGGTTCCCTCGTCGGTCTTCTCCTTCACGCGGTCCGGATCGAACGTGTGCACGAGCGTGCGCGCCTGGATCAGACTCTGGTGTGATTCCTGGAGAAGGAAACCGATCTCGACGTCGTCCATGCCGATGCGCTCGACTTCCTGCTTCGCGTTCTCCGCCTGCGCGTAGACCGACGCGAGTCCGGTGAGGTGTTCGTAGATCTGCCCCGCTGATACGTAGCCCTTGTCGCCGGCCTTGTGACACTTCATGCACACGGCCTTGTCCCCGGTGCCGACCATCTGGTCCGACGTCTTGTGAATGTCGTGATTGCCATGACACTCCTCGCACCCATGGAAGCCGCGTTCGGTGAACGCGTGTCCCATGCGCGAATCACTGAAGTACTGCATGTTGTTCACGTGGCAATGCCCGCACACCTGCCCGATGGAAGTGGTTCCCGGAGGCGTTGCACCGTGATTGCCGTGGCAATCGTTGCACGCCGGCGCACCGGTGTCCTGATTCTCGAGCAGTGCAACCCCGTGCACGCTCATCTTGAACTTGTCGAACTGGTCGGTGGGGATTCCGTACGACGCCATGTAGTCGGCGTCGCCGTGACACTTGCCACACGTCCCGGGCACGTTGAGCGCGTGGACACTCGAGCGCGTGTCGCTGGCGGGAAGGATGGCGTGCGAAGTATGGCAACTCGCGCACTCCGCTACCTTCTGGTCACCCTGCGCCAGCTTGTGGCCATGCACGCTGGTCAGGTACTGGCTCAACTGGTCGGTCTGGATCCGCGGCTGATAGCGGCGCATGAACTCGATGTCGGAATGGCACCTCGCGCAGAACGCGGGAATGTCCCTCCGCTCGGGAACACCGCGGAAGCCCTTCGCCTTCGACATCGCGATTTCCTGATCGTCGCTCGTGGGGTCGCCACCGTGGCAGCCGGCGCACGATAGTCCGGGCTGCATGTGCACGTCGGCATCGAGGTGCCCCGCGGGCAGCATGTCGTTCTCGGTGTGGCAGGCCACACAGTTGTCCACCGCTTCCTGTGCCGCGGACGCATCGGGCTCGGCCTGCGTGTCGCCGGCCATCGCCAGCCGTGCCGCCAGCGACAACGCCAGCATCGTTACTGCGAGGCAACTGACCATGAACACGCGGCAGCCGGGTTGCGTTCTCATACCAGGTAACCCCAGATCGTCATGGCGAGCATGTAGACAATCGCCAGCACTCCGATGATCGTAATCGGCCGCGCCCTGCCCCCGGGCCGACGCTTCGCCTCCCAGAACGGAACCAGCATCCACGCCAGCCCGGCTACCATGAAGGCCATGATCCCGAGCACTTCACCGTCCATGAACAGGACGTGGGCCGGAATCAGCTTGAGGGTCTGGAACATGAACATGAAGTACCACTCCGGGCGGATGCCCTGTGGCGCGGAGCTGAACGGGTCCGCCTTCGTACCCAGCTCCCACGGGAAGAACACCGCGAGGGCGAGCAGGAGATTCAGAACCATGAGCCACAGCAGTGTGTCCCGCAGCAGGAAGTTCGGAAAGAACGGCATCAGCGATTTCTTCTCGGGTGGCAGCTTCTGCACGTAGTCCGGCTCGTGCATGCCCTGGCGCTGGACGAAGATCAAATGCACCGCAAGGATGGCCGTAAAAATCGCCGGCAGCAGCGCGATATGAATTGCGAAGAAGCGGGTCAGCGTGGCGCCGGTCACGTCGTCACCACCGCGCAGCAGCACCTTGACGGCATTGCCGATGAACGGCACGACGCCGGCGATATCCGTCCCCACCTTGGTCGCAAAGAAGGCCAGTTCGTTCCAGGGCAGCAGATAGCCCGTGAAGCCGAAGCCCATGACCATGGCCAGCATCAGGAACCCCGTCACCCAGGTGAGTTCACGCGGCCGCTTGTAGGCGCGGGTGAAGAACGTGCTGAACATGTGGACGAACACGAAGAACACCATCAGGTTCGCCGACCAGCTGTGGACCGACCGGATCAGCCAGCCAAACGACACCTTGGTGGTGATGAAGCGCACGCTCTCGTACGCGTTGGCCTCGTCCGGCTTGTAATAGAGAACGAGCAGAATTCCGGATGCGATCTGGACGAGAAACAGGAACAGCGAAACGCCGCCCATGTAGTACCAGACCGTGTGCCGGTGCACGGGGACGGTCTTGTGGCGCATGAACTCGATCAGCGGAGAGATGTTGAAGCGGTCGTCGAGCCATCCGAAGAGCCTGCCGCCCGCTCCCGCGCGGGCCGCGCCAGCCTGCCTGTCGGTTCGGGTTGCCATGGTTACGCCATCCTCGAAACGAGAATCTCGTCGTTGACCACATTTACCGCGTATTCATCGAGCGGCCGCGGCGGCGGCCCGGACACGTTGCGCCCGTGCAGGTCGTAGAGCCCGTTGTGGCACGCGCACCAGATCTGCTTGAGGTCGCCCCGGTACTGGACGATGCACTCGAGGTGGGTGCAGGTGGCACTGAAGGCCTTGAACTCCCCATTGTCCTCGCGCAACAGAATCACCGGCTTGCGCCCGAACTTGACGATCTGGGCGGTATTCACCGCGAAGTCCGCCACCATGCCGGCCTTGACCGACTGGACGTTCCCTTCCGGGATCTTCGGGGGCTTCAGGTAGGAAACAACGGGATACAGCGCGCTGCCCAGCCAACCGAGCAACCCGCCACCGAGGAGGATTCTGGTGAAGTCTCTGCGGTTCAGCTTCATGAAGTCTGTTCATACACTGTTCGCCGGCCAATGAAAAGACACAAAAGTATTTTTTTTGCCCCCGGGGGTTACCGGAGCATTGACACCCCCGGGAGGGCGGCGTAGCATGAAAGTGGTATCCGAGCCGCGTGATTGTCGGCCGCACTTACATCATGAGGCTCAATTCAATGCGACACTTTGCCAGTTTCTGCATTTGTCTCCTGATCGGCGCTGGCGCCCTCTCCCCGGCAACACCTGCTGCCGGCCAGGCCGACAATTCCACCTGCCTGGACTGCCACGACGACGCCGGCATGGTTTCCGACCGGGGCCACGCCATCGGTATCGTGGCGGCGCGCTTCGAGAAGAGCATCCACGGGGAGCTGGGCTGCACCGACTGCCACAGTGCCCCGGGTGACTACGAGGATGTCCCGCACTTCAAGCGCTACACGCCGGTCAACTGCACGGAATGCCACGACGACGTGACGAGCGAGTTCAAGGGATCAATACATGAAGATGTGTTGAAAGACCGGGACATGACGTGCACGACCTGCCACACCATCCACGAGCGCGGCCAGACGGACCGGGATCCGCTGGACGGCTGCGCGACGTGCCATGAGGGCGAGGAAGCCGACTACGCGCAGAGCGTGCACCGCTCGGGGCGCAAGGGCAACGGCGGCGCGGCCACCTGCGCGACGTGCCACGGCTCGCACCACGTGGTCGCGGTCGCGGACTCGACGTCGCCGGTCAACGTCGCCAATGTGCCAAACCTGTGCGGCGGCTGCCACGCCAAAGACGCCCCGCTCACGCAGGACTTCGTCCGTCTGCCGGTCGTCGTGCCGGGCTACCTCCAGTCCGTCCACGGCGAAGGGTGGAAGGAGGGCAAGCACACCGCGGTCTGCACCAGTTGCCACGGCGCGCACGATTCGCGCGTCGCGCAGGATCCGAAATCGCACATCAACCGTCAGAACGTCGCGGCGACCTGCGGCCAGTGCCACGCCGAGATTTCGACCGAGTTCCAGGGATCGATCCACGGCCGCGCGGTGGCCCTCGGTATCGCGGACTCGCCCACCTGCACCGACTGCCACAGCGAACACCTGATCCGCGGGCACCTCGATCCCAGGGCGGACATCAGCGCCGAGAACCGCGCGAAGAAGGTGTGCGGCAACTGCCACACCGACCCCGAGATGATTTCCAAGTACGGGATCATGCCCGGCGTGGTGGAAACGTACCTCGACAGCTATCACGGCTGGGCGGTGTCACGCGGCGCCGAGCTGGTCGCAACCTGTACGGACTGCCATACGGTCCACAACATCCGTTCTCCGCTGGACCCGGCGTCGTCCATCTATCCGGCCAACGTGGCGGGCACCTGCGGACACTGCCACGTCGGCGCCACCGCGACCTTCGCACAGAGCTACACGCACATCGGCGCCTTGCAGGCGCGGCGTCCGCAGGACTGGGTGCGCTACATCTACCTGTGGCTGATCGGTGGCGTGCTGGGCGGCATGGCGCTGCACAACACGCTGATCGCGCGCCACGAACTGAAGCGCCACTTCGACCACGTGCGGCGTGAGCCTGGCATCAAGCGCTGGCGCCGGGCCGAGCGCATGCAACACATGGTGCTGTTCCTCAGCTTCACCGGCCTCGCGGTCACGGGCTTCGCGCTGCGCTTCCCCACCGCCTGGTGGACGAAGCTGATCGGCCTGGGCGGACACGAGGTGCTACGCGCCAACCTGCACCGCTCCTTCGCGGTCATCATGACGGTCACGGCGATTTATCACGGGGTGTGGCTGCTCGTAACGCGGCGCGGACGCTGGTCGCTGCGCGAGATGGCGCCGGGGCTGCACGACGTGCGCCACGCGGGCGAAAACATGGCGTTCCACCTGGGTCTGCGCAAGACGCGGCCGGCGTTCAAGGCGTTCGATTACACGCAGAAGGCCGAGTACTGGGCGCTGGTTTGGGGAACCTGGGTGATGGCGCTTACGGGCCTCATCCTGTGGTACCCCGCCGTTGCAACCAGCTGGATGCCGGCGTGGATCGTCCGTGTCGCGGAAGTCATCCACTTCTACGAAGCGATCCTGGCTGTCTCCGCAATCGTCATCTGGCACTTCTTCTTCGTGATCTTCCTGCCGGCGGTTTATCCGATGAGCACGACATGGATCGATGGACGCATGCCGGCGGGCGAGTGGAAGGAGTTTCACGCGGGTGAGTATGCGGAACTGGGCGAGGAGCCGATTCAGAATCCGGGGCATGACGGTGAAGAATCATAGCAAAACTGACCACAACCGGAACTACCGGCCAGTGTGGATTGGGATTACCATGTCTGCTGGCGGCCAGAACGCGTATACTACATGCAGGTCGCCGAGAGGAAAGGAGACGCATATGAAAATTTCTTCAGTGGGCAAGATCGGGCTGATCGCCGCGGGCGCGATGTTCGTGATGATCGGTGCCGCCAACGCCGCAGATCGTGCCTTCGTGGGGTCCGCCAAGTGCGCCGTATGTCACAAGACCGCCGCGCAGGGCGAACAGTTCCCCAAGTGGCAGGCGAGTCCGCATGCCAAGGCGTATGAGACGCTGGCGAGCGCGGAGGCCAAGGATATCGGCAAGAAGGTCGGCGTCGATGATCCGCAGACGTCGGACACGTGCCTCCGCTGTCACGTGACCGCACACGGAGTGGACGCCGCCCTGCTGGGCGAGAAGTACGCGGTGACCGACGGTGTGGGATGCGAATCCTGTCACGGTGCGGGCGCCGACTACATCAAGAAGGCCACAATGGAGGGTGTCATGTCCGGAACGATTGAGGCGGCTTCGGTCGGCCTGACGCTCCCGGATGCGAAGACCTGCGAGGGCTGTCACAACGACAAGAGCCCCACGTTCAAGGGCTTCGACTTTGCCAAGTACGCGGAGAAGATTGCTCATCCGATTCCGGCTGAGCGCAAGGCCAAGTACAAAGCCGAGTAGTTCTCTTCCAACAAACGCCAGGGACAACAAGTTCGGGCGGGACCGGTAACGGCCCCGCCCGTTTCTTAGGTTGGGTTGTGGCCGGACAATTGTTCCTGGCACGGGATGTGCCCGGGCGGGGGCATGGGAACGGGATCGCCGGGATGGGTTCCTCCTCACTGCCCCAACCACAACTGCATTCACTTCACGGCCTTGACGCCGGACTGGCCCTTC